>NZ_AP019368.1:2677500-2862500 GCF_004295685.1 Fluviispira sanaruensis | reverse complement strand
ATAGAATTTTAAATTTTAAATTTTATTTTTTATTGGCTAAAAAGTTTCTATAATTTTGCGTCATAATTTCATTAATAGTAGTTAACCCCATTTTATTCTCTGATACTTCAGCCCAACTATTTCGGATCATGGACTTCATTCTTTCGTTCATAGCATGCATTGCTGTAAAAAGTAGAGGTGCACTTAAGTTTACAATGGAAATACCTAACTTTTGAAAATAGTCAACAGAGTGTTGTTTTATTCTTCCTCCATCGACGATATTGACCATTAAATGTGCTCTTTTATTTACGAATTTTATAACATCTTGCAATTCACATTCATCAATACCATCGACAAGAACAATCTTTGCACCTACTTTTATAAAAGCATCTAATCGCTTAAAAGCTTCTTCATTTTTGAGTGAAGCATCTGTACGGGCGATAACTTGAACAGGGTAAGAAGACTCAAGGGCAATTGATAAACGATCAATAGATTCCTCTAAAGGACGAACCTTTTTGTTTGCTAAATGGCCACAAACTTTATCATCTAAAGTTTGATCTTCAAATTGGATGGCGGAAACTTCTAAGTTTTTTAACTCTGTACAAGTCCTTCTTATTTGTTCTTTTCCTCCAAGTCCTGAGTCGATATCGCATGTTAAAAATAAATTTGGGTGATTCGATCTGATTATTTTTGCGGCATTTATAATCTCATTTGAATTAATTAATCCAACATCAGGCCAAGCAAATCGTGAATATGTGTAACCGAGTCCACTAATAAATAAACCTTTTGTTTCAGGAAATTTTGCAGCTATTGCTGCTGAAGCTGCATCAAACACGCCAATGTTAACTAAAGTAGAGCCTTGATCTAAAAATTTTAATAAATTTTTACCAAAATATTGATTATCTTGCATGAGTTGTTTTTCCTCGATTTGTTCACATTAATTTAAAGTAAATTTAAACATGCTTTTTATAAATGTCAACTTATAGCTACATTCAAAGTTTTCGAAATTTGATAACTCGAATTTGTAAATGTAAACTTAAAAATTTGACTTGTTTACTAAATAGAAAAAGAGTAATTAAATAAGAAGATAAAGTGAGAAATTTTTAATAAAAAAATTAAAGGAAAAATATGTCATTTGATAAAATTTTTGAAAGAATTGAAAAATGGAAATCATTTAAGATTATTTCTATTTCTATTCTTCTCTATCTCATTACTATGATAGTTATGTTTTGTTTTATTAAGCCTGAAGGATTTAATAGGTATTTCTTACTAGAAAAACAATCAAATGATATCGATATATATATTAATATAGCTAAAAATGGCTACAATTCTATTTCTGATTTTGCTATGTTTCCTTTATGGCCTTTATTAATAAAGGGGATAGCTACAGCTACATCGACTTCTAATTATATGCGTGTCGCAAATTTTACAGCTTTTTTTATTTTTTCTCTTTCTCTTCCTTTTTTATGGTTATTTTTAAAGAAATCATTTGATAAAAGTACAGCGTTATTGTTATTTCTTTGTTTTGTTTTTAATCCGCTTTCAATTTTTCATAGTATTGGTTATACTGAGAGTTTAGCAACATTCGAATTCAGTCTTTGGCTATATTTTATAAGGAAAATACTAAATAATAATGGGAATAAAAAAAATCCGATATTTTTTAATTTAGATTATTTCGTTATATGTATAGTCAGTTTTTCTCTAGGGCTAACAAGACCAATTTTTGCTCCATTTCTTATTTCTATATTAATGACTCTATTTATAATTTGGAAATTCGATACTAACAATAAAAAATCATATTCTGTACTATTGTACACACTCCTCTTTATGTTTTTAGGCTTTTTGACCTTTGCTTTCTTTTCATACTGGAAAGGTTTTGGTCTTTTTGCTTCCTTTAAAGCTCAAAACTCTTGGGATAGAGTTTTAGGACTTCATTGGGATGTGGTTTTTTCTCCCATTTCTGTAGGAGGCTCCGACAATGTTTTGAATTGGGATCTTCAGGCATTTTGGTTTCCACTTATATTCTTATTAATAGCTCTGATTTTTACATACACAAAAAAATCACTATTTGCTCTTGAATATGAGATAGGCGGTGTAAAAAAAGTGGATATCATTTTTTGGCTCGCTTTGCTTTTTTCGTGTGCACACAGTGCGATTCAATTTTTGAGTTATGATCGTTTTTTTAGCACATCACGTTTTATATTTGCAATTCCTCTTTTCTATTATGTCATTGGAAGAATTCTTGAAATATTTTCTAAAAAAGTTCGATTGTTTATTCTATTAATTTACTTCGTTTATTCTTTAGGATTTTTTATTTATTGGTGTACACGTTATGCAAGAGGAGCTTGGATTGGTTAAGTTTGATTATTTTGCTGGAAATTTAGAGAAGAAAAAAAGAAGTTTTTACAATAAACAAAATTATAAATAACGACAAAGTCTAAACAAATATTGGTCTTAAAAGAGAAGAAGGTTTGTATAAAGGAACAAGTTTTGGTTCATCCATATAAAATGGAGAAGATAGGTTTGTTAGTAAATCAGATTCTCGGGAGGGGTATATTTTATTTAATTTTATATTTGGTAGATATAGAAAATCTTCGCAATATTCAGGAAAAATTTTTATAAAATTCTTATAATGGATGTATTGATTTGCGCCTCGCCAAGGATCATGTATCAACAGAGTTTGATTTTCTACACCTTTAATAACAACTGCATGAGGAACTTTACCATAGCAGATATTTATCGTTGTTATAAGTGGTCCTAAGTAACAGAGTGCGTATGCAACCCAGGAACAGAAATGATTCATATTATTTCGTATTTGATGGGGTAAGTTAACTGAATTCATTCCAACCTTATGCATATCATCATCTAAAAGACCTGTAAGCATTCCACGTTTTTTGGAAATAAGGCTATTAATGCTTTTGAGATTTGTAATTAAAGTTGAGCTTGTGCCAAAATGAAGCATTTGAAATGAAGCTAGCATTTGAATACTTGCATCTCCACATGTATTTACTTTCTCTTGAAAGAAAAAATCACAATTTAAATTGATATATGGCGGAAATTTTTTAGGAAATTTTGTAAGATATATTGGAAAATCAGTAAATTTTTTCCCACTAAGCCTAAGTACATCGGTTTTAAAAAGGGGTTGATTCGAATGCCATCCTGTTAATTTATCAATAAGTGCCATGATTTATTAGCCTTAGTCGTATATGAAAGAAAATTATTACGTAACACAATTAAGTTACCAAAAACAATTATTATTATATCAGAAAAATATAATTTTAGAAATTACAATGCTTCATTTGGGAATTTAGATTTAGCTAATCACTTTAATAAATTCTTAAATTTCAGAATAGAAAATAGTAAATTATCTTTGCTGGAGTCTCACTGAAAAATTTTTTTTAAGGAGAAAATATGACTATAAAACGATAATTAGCATTTGTTACTAGTTCGAGCAGAGAATTTTGAAATAATATGGTTATGAGTTTAGCAGATGCAGTGATGGTGTGGGAGTCTTTTAGCAGAACTGAACTGATTTTATTAGGGAGCATAGGTGAAGCAGATGACATTGGAGGAGTAGTCGCTTTTTTGTGCACTAAAAATGCAAAACGGGTTAATGTACAAAGGATGGAAGCTTCTGGTGGTATATTCTTGTAGAAAATAAAGCAGAATTAAAATTAATAATCTTCGCTAATTTTAGATATTTTATAAAATTGCTAAATATCTCTCCACAATTAGTGTATACAAGAGCATTTAACGATATTTGCTTTTCACATGCTGCACAAGGGATTAATGGTATTAGAAGCACATTCTATTTATATTTATTATTAAATTTAAAAATTGCATATAACTCATTTTAAAAATGTAAATAATTTTCTATTTATAGCAAAGTTTTTTTGCAAAATATAGCTTTGTAATCTCAATTCAAATCTCAAAATGGAATACCCGTAAAAAAAACTTAAAATTTTCCAGAAAAAAAATATTTCTGAGTTTTGTCATCGTGCGTTAATATTTGAGAAAAAAAAATTAGTAATTGTGGTTACATTCATGTATGATAAATTGAGTTTTATTTTTTTGTGAACATTCATAAATTTAAGCGCAAGTGCTTCTTTCATAAAATCAAATATATGTATTTTCTTTCAAATTTTCGCGAATTTATCTTCGCTGAAATGCTTTGTCAAAGCGGTACTGCAGCCGCGTGTGCGAGAAGATTGTTCTCCTTTTATAGAAGAATCCGTTTAACGTAAGGATTATAAATGGCTTAAATACTCATCAATTAAGGAGCGAGAGTGTTCCCATCAATTTTTATATGCGGGATGTAGCCATTATAAGTAATATTACCGACATAACCTGCTTTTCCGGTAAACGACATGCCAATTGAGCTTGGTGTGAATTTAGTTACGACAAAATAATCGACATTTGCAGCATCATTTGTGAATACAATCCAGTATTTTCCTGGTTGAAGAAGAACAATACTTGCTCCTTTAAAAAAGGCATTCAATTTATTGTTCTCACTGTATGGGATATATGCGCTAATACTATCTGTTGCAGTCCCCAGAGTGACCGGATTGCCAATATTATCGTTATTATCTAGATAAACTCGAAATTTTGCGCTTGGCAATTGAGTAAATCCGTTGACTGAATTTTGATCGACATCCAATTCCACGGAATTAATTATTGAAATTTTATCAATAGTGAATTGATATGCTGACCAGACATTTGACCTAAATATATTTGTAGTGTTAGGTGTGGTGCTTAAATTATTAAATAAAGTGCTTGCATATATATTCTGTAAGAAGAAGGAGAGTGATAAAAATAAAATAGTTTTTAACATATTTCGCATAGATATTTCCTCCAAAAATGTTTTTATCAATGAGCAAAACAAGCGAAGTATTTTTTTATTTTCTCAAAATCTATATTCTTTGACTTAGATATTTTATTTCATGTTACATGGAAGGTCAACTTGGAATGAAGAATAAACAGAACTATCAAAGATAAATTCATTTTCATAAAATTTGATTATAATATGAGGCCTTTTATATATTACATCTAAATCTGTAAAATCTTTAATTGTTACTTTGCAACCGTAATTTTCCATCAAATCATTATTTACACCTATACAGAGAGCTCCACTTTCAACGGCAGCTTGAATACCACTTATGGAGTCTTCAAAAACAAGGAGGTGTTTAGGAGCAATACCAAGTTTTTTAGCTGCTAATAAATAGCAATCAGGTGACGGTTTTGATTTCTTGACATCATATCTATTTATTATATGTAAAAATATATTCTCAAGTTTGTGTTCTTTTAATATAAATAGAATTCTTTCTTTCCAACTACTTGTTACAAGTACTATTGGAATTTTTAACAAAGAAATTTCTTTAATAAAGGCTAGTACGCCAGTTAAAAGCTGGCAAGAGGATGTTTCTTCTAAATTATCTACTAATTGTTTTATTTGACGTTTTTCTTGCGGACTAAATTTATGAAATATAAGGTCTAATGTTTCTTCACCTGAACGGCCATGAATGGAGTTCTGTATATCATCTGAAGTTAATTTAAGCCCATAATTTTTGGCTGCTTGTGACCAATTATTTTCAATAATTTTTTTAGAATCAATAAGGACACCGTCCATATCAAAAGCGATTTCTTTAAATTTGAAATTATTATTCATATTTTGACACCAATGATAATTTT
Source organism: Fluviispira sanaruensis (assembly GCF_004295685.1). NCBI lineage: Bacteria > Pseudomonadati > Bdellovibrionota > Oligoflexia > Silvanigrellales > Silvanigrellaceae > Fluviispira > Fluviispira sanaruensis. The sequence continues at coordinate 2,856,833 of NZ_AP019368.1, read as the reverse complement.
TTTCTAGAAAAACTGAAATATAAAATGAATGCACTTGATAGTGAAATAATTGCCATTAAAAAATATGCTGACGAACCCATTTTTTCAAATATAAAAGATGAGATTGGCATCATGCAGCCCATAGGTAAAGCAACTGCAAATGAATAATAAAAGCCAATAGCAGTGCCTCGTAAATATTCTGGTACATAGTCTCTTAAATATCTCATAAGTGCAGCGTGATAAGCAGCAAAACTTAAACCATGTAAACACTGCCATAAAATAATTTCTCCGATTGAGTTTGTAAATGGAAAAAGTATCCATCTTAAGGATGCGAACAATGCAGAAAAAATAATTATTTTTCAATTGAATTTTTTTTCAAAATTTTGGGTGATATAGCAAAAAAATATGCTTCAGCGATGACTGCTATTCCCCAAAATATACTGATAAAAAATGCAGAATATCCACTGTTAGACCACCATACAGAAATGCTTGAAAAATATAAAGCGTGACTCAATTAAATCAATCCACACGAAAATATAATAATGAAAAACTGCTTATTCATCAGTGCACGGACTTTTTCTGGGGATTTTTTTCTAGAGTTTAGTTCTTTAAATTTTTTTCGAGAAGCTGCAAGTCCGAGGCAAGTAATGAAGGTAAGGAACATGAACAGAATCATTGATTTTGGAACGATACTATAGCCATAATTTGCCACAAGTAATCCAGCCAAAACTGAAGTAATTATAAAAGTTATTGAACCAATAGAGCGCGTAGCACCATAATCTATCTCGCCCTGTTTTTCTGAGGTTATCAATGTAGATTCACTGATGGGCAATACCGAAGTCCATGCTGCTCCATATATAATCGAGATTAAAATATAAAGCTGAAGTGATGAAGTGCTTAAAGAAAAAATAATGCAAATCGTTGAAATAAGAGCAAGCAGTGATGCAATAATAGCTGAATTATATTTCCAATCAGAAAGATATCCTAAAAGAAAACTAGATATTACTTGAGGCCAAAATGCAGCAGCAATTAATAATCCAATTTCACTGACAGTAAATCCTATTGTTTTTAACCACACAGGCCAAAGTGCATAAAGAACCCCTTCTACAGCAAAAAATAAAATATATATTAATTGTAAATAACGGTGTGTTATCATATTTGACTCAATGAATATATCATAAAAGAGCTCTTTTCATTATTAATTATAAGTTTCTCTTTCTTTTAAATGCACAATAATTTCTTCGTTCATAACAATAAAATCAATCATTCCTGATTTGAGCGCATCGAAGGCGTCTTTTGCATCACAAACGATTGGTTCCTCATGCTTATTAAATGAAGTATTTATTAAGGCAACCTGATCAGATGCTTTATACCATTCTGATAGTAAATTATACATAAAAGGATCTTTATTTTTATAAACGATTTGAGGTCGAGCAGTATTATCTATATGAACAACTGCGGGACAAGATTCTATAAATTTTTCTTCGCAATCATACGTAATTGTCATGTATTCCGCGGCAATATTATTATACTGCCAATTTTTAAAAGATCGACTTGCAAAATCTTCACTTACTACAGGGGCAAAAGGCATAAATTCTGTTCTGTTCATCCGTTTATTTAGCCAATCATTTATTGTTTTATCTTTGCAATGATAAATAATACTGCGATTGCAGAGTGCGCGTGGTCCAAACTCCATTCTACCTCTGAATAAACCAATAACTTTGTTATTCTTAAGTAAATTAACAATCGTTTTATAAATATCATTTGGCTTAAAATAAGTTAAAGTTGGATATTTTAAATTTAGAAGATTTATATTATCAACTGTTTTTCCAGAAGTTGGACCAAGTAACATATTTGGAACATGAACTTTGTTCTTCATTTTTAAATATGGAACAGATACCGCTGCGGCCAGAGCTAATCCTCCATCACCCATGCAAGGTAATATATAAATTTGTTTAACCCCTTCAACTATAAAAGTATCCAAGACTATCGATGCTTGTTTCTCTTTGTAAAACTTCAAAACCTGAATTTGTAAATAAACTTACTGTAAAAGATTGAAAGTCTCCTCTGCCATCACAAGTGATTACAAGAGATTTTTGAAACGAGGAGCAAATAAATGCTCCGATAGCATGACACTCATGGTGATCGATATAAATTACTTTTTCTTGTAATTTATTTTTTAAAATGAAGCTTTCAAATTCCAATCTTTTTTCTTTATCATTATTTATTTCATCAATTATCCGATTCTTTAAATATTTTAAAGCGGAAGAATTACGAAGAGCTTGATCACAGATTCTATCAAAATAAAGTGGTAAATGTTTTTCTGCAGAAAATCCCGCATTCTATCCATAAGCAATATAATCTATTTCAGGTAAGGTTATGTTTAGCTCATTTAGAACATAATTGATAGATTTTTCGGGCCAAATTTTATGATCTTTAATCCGTGTGAAACGCTCTTCACTCACTGTGCAGAGAACAGAATTATTTGCAACTATGCACGCTCCAGCCTGATCGTTATTTGTGACTCCGAGTATTTTCATTTAATTATCCTTAATATATTTTAAAATTAAAAGAATTATCAAGAAATTTTTTTAAAAAAAATGTTATCATGAATTTATTAAGATATTAAATAAGAGTTGTCAATATTTTTTTTCTATCAATAAATGTCTATCGAATTTTTTGCTGATTAAATATTCCCATGCATCTAATACTTCGTTAGGAACAATGCATTCTAACTGATAACCTAATTTTGGATATTCAATTATTCTATGCAAATCACCGACCATTTCGTCAATTAATCCAAAAATACCAACTGCATTAGAAACACCCCAAGGAAACTCATATTCAGGAGCATCTACATTATAACTAATATTTGGATTTTGTATTGGTATGGATAGTCCAAGTCGCCTCACCGTGTTCGCTTTCGTAAGAAATAGTATATTTTTTGCATCCGGAAACTGTTGAGTTGAAAATAAAATATTTTCTGCAAGATTTGTTGCTCTCTCTTCTCGAAAAATTTTCTTTGATGGAAGCTTGTGTTCGAGAGCTCTATTGTAAAAAATCTCTGCTTCCGTTTTATTCCACAAATATTTTGTCCAGTTTCTTGTATTGCCAGAGAATACTAATTTCTCAGCATATCCCTCTTTTATTAGTGAACAGGCATAATCACAAACTCTTAAGTCATAAGAGCCGCAAGCAACAATTAAATCACATTGAGTGCGTGACTTTCCAGCACAAAGAAAATCCCAAAGAATCTTTGCTTTTTGCAGAACGCTTGTTTCATTTATATCATTCATTGTGAGACTCTCCGTTTTAAAAGAAAAACTTGTCTAAAGAGATAGACATTAAATTTTAATTTTTAAAAACAATTTAAAATTTTTTAGTTCAATAATTAATTTTAGTAAAAAAGGATGTATTCAGTCTTACTCTAAATTAAAGATTAATAAAATAATGAAATTATTTTATACCATTTTGTGCTCTTTTATATAATTTATCTGTTAAATAATCTATTAATTTATTTTTATTTACAGTTTTATCTGAGTTTAATAGAACTTTCTCTTCAATACCAATCCATTCTCCAAAGGATTTATATCCAGAGTCTTCAAAGAATTTATCTGTTTCAGCAAATGAATATTGTATAATAAGACGAATATATTCTTTTTCAATAGATTTTAATTCTTTTATTTTATTCAAAAATTTTCCATTAGGTTTAGTAAAAAAACCTTCACGGTCGTAATCACCAAAATGATTCGTCGGCTTACCTTTTGCCTTCAATAATGACCATGGAACACTTTTATAGTTCATAGTGTCTGTAAAATATGCAAAACTCCAGCCATGATCTACCTTCACAAATTCTTTTTTATTATTCACAAGTGCTGTGCCTATATTTGCAGTATGCGTGTCATAATCACCCAGCCATAAAGCAACAGCAATCACATCACCCAAATTTGTATCTATATTTTTAATAATAAAATCTTTAATGCTTTCTTTATGAAATGTTAAAAATGTTGGTCGATCCTTTAGGCCCATAATCTTAAAAATTTCATTATATTGTTCAAAAAATATAGTTCCAACATAGACTTCCTCATGTAAGTCAGCTTTTTTATGAATTTTTGGATTAATAGAATTATCTCTGATTGCATAGAATACTGTAGATCCATATCCCTGGAGGAAACAAGCATAAAAATTTGCAGCGATATATTCTGCTATATTTTCTCCATCATTTCTGCCTTGCTTAAATAATAACTTTCTTGCTTTTCCATTAATGATAATCTCATAAACACCTGTTGCTGGGGCTAAACCTTTCTGTCCGCCAATTTTGCCAGACACTAATTTATAATCATTTATAATTTGTGAGAAACCAATCATTTCTGTTTTAATATGGGCAAAGCAATTATTTGCTTTATCGGTAACTTTAATGGGAGCAATTGTAATGGAATCTGCTATATATTTAGCTTTATCAGGCGTTGAATTAAGCAAAGAATTTATGTTTTTTGCCTGTTCACTATTATTTGAATCTGTGCCTCCGTTGCCTTTGTTGCAGGAGATATGGATTATTGAAAATAACACATAAACTACTAATGATTTTATCTGAGAACCTTTCATACTCGCCCCTCTCCTTATTTTTATGTTTGTCGACAGAAAAAAGAAGGATCTAAGTGGAAAGTTTTGCCTAGAAAAAATACATGTCTTAAATTACTAATATGGATTTTTTTCTACAAACTTACTCTGACTGACTCAGAGGAGAAATTATGTTTTTTGAGTGGATTAATTAAAAGTGCTTGCAGTGCATTTTCAATGCGCAATATTTCTTTTTCCCAATTCTTTGACCAATCCAAAGACCAGATCCGGATTATTTTCCACCCTCTTGATTCTAATAAATTCTGGCGAATTTTATCTCTATCGCGTGCATATTGTGTGGAATGAAAAACTGCTCCATCACATTCAATACCTAAGATAAAATTGCTCTGCACATTAGGATGATGAATTGCTAGGTCAATGTAGAATCCGCTCGAACCTATCTCGGCAGATACATAGTGTCCTCTTTGTTCGAGTTTCTTTTTTACGTCTAAGGAAAATCTAGAAGGTTTTTTTGTGGTAATTATTCCTGAAACTGGAAATGAATTTAATATTGCCATTGTTGTTTCAGTATTTCCATCAGAAATTGATTTTGCATAGCGTAAGTAACGACCAAATATACATAGTTCAGGATTGGTTGAGAACATTTCTTCATCAATCGGTATGGAGTTTGGATTAAAGGAACAAAAAATATTCATGCCATTTTTTGCTCTTGTAATAGCAACATTCAAGCGTCTACCTCCACCTCTACTCGATAATGGTCCAAATCCTAGGCGAAGTTGCTTATTTGGTGCTGAGGGTGCATAGCCAATTGATAATAAAATTTGATCTCTTTCGTCTCCTTGAACATTCTCAAGATTTTTAATAAATAATCCTGCATCAGCATCACCTTCTTTAAAGTTAAGTGCATTTTCTAAAAGTTTTGCAGCTTTTGAATTTTCAGACATTTTATTTTCAAGAACATTTTGCAGAGCATTTGCTTGTGATATGCCCATGGCAATAATTCCAAATGATCTATTGGCATTTTCTGTTAAAAGTTTAATGAGATGATTAATGACAATTTCCGCTTCTATTTCATTTCCTTCTTTTCCTTTAAAATATGCATCTTGTATTTCAGTAAATCGGATTGATTTATTTGAACTTAAAGTTTGTGGATTTGGTGCTGCTATAAGCCTTCCCCCATAAAATGCTCGATTAGAAAAAGCTATTAAAGCTTCTGAGCGACTTCTATAGTGCCATTCAAGAAGCACTGAGGGATAAGATTGTATTGCTAAATCAAGTATGCTTGGAGATATTTCCTCTTCCTCATCATCATCGTCATCCGGTAAAATGCCTGAAAAAAATGTAGTAGGCGGCATTTGCTTATCATCACCCACAACAATCATTGTCTTAGCTCTAAAAATAGAAGGAATTGCGTCTTCAACTCTTACTTGTGAAGCTTCATCAAAAATAATAACGTCAAACAAACCCGCTTTAAGTGGTAATATTTGACTGATACTTAATGGACTCATAAGCCAGCAAGGTTTGAGTTGGAACATAGTATTTAATGCTCCTTTTTCCATAATTTCTCTTGGCGATAACACTTTTTTCTGCTTGGATGCTTCTTTAGTAAGAAGCGGTAATCCACTGCGATCGCTATTTATTCCAGTCCATCTTTTTGCAAAGGATTGATGTAATGCAAAGCGTGATAATATTTTATGATCTTCAACGGCTGCAACGAATTTTTTATTAATATCTTCTAAAACATTGTTGTTATAAGAGCGAAGTTGATGGTGGTTAGCTTGCACTTCATCAACCCAGCCGTTTAAAACAGAAGAAGTGAAAATACTTGACCAATTATTTTGTTTATTAAATAAAAGCGAAACAATTTTATCTTTTAAATTTGGTAAATGATATCTTGTGGATATTTCGTTTAAGAGAATATCTACTTGGTCTAAGAATTCTAAGTCTTCTTGTTTTGTTATTAATAACTGAATAAATCTGCATTTTTCTTCTAAATTGGATATTTCTGGAAGTTTAGAAATATATCCTTTTAGTGAAGTCCAAATTATTTCTGTTTCATCTATTAACGTCTTGTTCTGATCGAATAAATTATTTAAGTATTTTATTTCATTTTGTACAATTTGAAAATTATTTGATGAGATATGGCATTTCTCGAAAAGATTTTTGGGTAAAAAATTATTCGCATTTGTTAAGTAAAGAGAAATTTTTTCCAGAGTTAAAAAATTACTTTTTAATAAAGTCTCAAGTTCTAATAAATTATTACGATCAAACTTGAAGTTTTTCATAATCTCTTTACAATATTCTCCTATTTTTCTATAAGATGAATTGTATTCAATATATTTTCTAAATATTGCTGCTGTTCCATCCCAAATGGGACAGACAGATTTTCTAATTTTTCGATAAGACCAAAAAGCAGAACTAAACCAATCAAAGAATCCCCGCCTTTTTTTGTAATATTGTTCAAGTTCAATAATTACTTCTAATTGAGTATCATTTTTTATAAGAGAGTATTGCTTAAAATTATTATTTAAAATATTTTGCTCTTCGAGAATCTTTTCTTTAAGAGCGGAAAAATTTATTTTTGCCCCTGTTCCTAATGTGTTCCAAAATGGTTCAAAAATATCAGTGTTTTCATAGAGTAATGGTATGGATTCAAAATGAAAATTATCGGGATATTTTTCATATTCATTACTAATATTGATAAGAGTTGATTTTATTTTTTTCTTTTCTTCGCATATTTTACATAATTTATTATTAAGCACTTTAAGCGCATAATCTAATCCAGTTGAGTTAATCGTTGAGTCATATCTATTTATCCAAGGACTTTCTTGAAAATTTGGATGTTTTATAAGTATATTTTGTATTAATGAAAGAGATTCTGATATATCCAAAATAGCATCGTAATCCAAGTGCTGAAATTCTTGGTATATTTCAGGTATGTAATAATTTTTTTTATGCATTCCTGCAATACAAATAAGATCGGCAATTTTTAATAAACTAGGGTGATGTTCAGATTGTAAAATTTCTGCGTATTTATTAATTTCAGATTTAATTCTATCCAAGGAACTCGTTTTATTTATCCACTCTTTTTCTTCTTTTTCATTTGGTCTGAGTTCGGATAATTCAAGAAAAGATTTATAGAGATCCGTTTTATTTAAGTCACTACTGTGTATGAGCACAGATTGGCTCTCGATATTTGCGCCTTTCATACGATTGAAAACAACATCGAGTGCAGGACGCTTTTCAGAAACAAATAAAACTTTCTTTCCTTTCGCTAGATAATCTGCAATAAGATTGACAATTGTCTGACTTTTTCCTGTACCTGGTGGACCTTGAATAACAATTGCTCTCGATTTTGATGCTTTATCGATGGCCCGATGTTGAGAACCGTCTATATCTACAACGAAGTGGTTGTATTTTTCTTGGTATGAATCTAATTCTTTTAATTGTGTTTTGTCTAATACTGGCTCTGATGAAGCTGCTATGCCATTGAATAGTTCATTTAAAATTGAATGCTCATGTCCTATGTCAAGTATTCCATCATAGTCATTAATAAGCATTGCTCGATTCGTATTCAGTTGGTCTAGATATAAGACATCGATTAATAAAAACTCTGTATTTGTTACACTTTTATAAATTTCAAGTTCTTTTGTGGAAAGTTCTTCTTCTAGCTTTAATTGCACTCGTTCAATTACGTCGCCATTTTCATCACGAATAATTTTTACTTTTTTTGGTGTCTTTGGAAGAGTTGTGTAATCAGATTCTATGATTTTTTTTCCAACTTTGCTTAACTCAGACTTAAAATAGTTTAATGCTTCTATTGGATCATCGAAATTGAGATTATCTAAAATATCAATCCCATAATTGTGCTTTAGAAATAGTAATAAGGACTGATTGAATTGGAGTGTGTCAGTCTCACAGGTGAGAGAAAGTCTCTTTTTTTTGTCTTTTATAATATCAACAGGAACTTTAAATAGAGGAGAAATTATAAATTCACTCTTATAAATTTGCGCAGATGCTCTCCAACATAAGAATGGTCCTAATATCCATGCTCCAGAAATACCAAATTCTCTTTGAAATTTTTCATCAGCAATTCTTATTTTATCAAGTTTATTTGTAAAATTTTGGATATTTTCTATCTCGTTGATTTTATCAAACATGAAATATTCATGTAGATCTAACACATCTCCTTTTAAATTATTTGAAAAGGATGAGTCTAATACTTTAATGGGTGAAAATTTACTCTCAATATTTTTGGATAATTTATTTAGATGAAAAGGAAATTTAGATAAATTTATCGATGAATTTTTTACCTCTTTATAATAAAGTTCTCTATTTTTTCTTGAAAAATTTACTAAAAGATCTTTATACCTTATCAATTGCCTTTTAAGGTGACTCTCTGAGGACATAAAAGCTCCTTTTTTAAAAAGAGAGAAATAGCACTAATAATATTGGAGTGCAAAATTTTAAAATTATTTTATTAAAATAGATTACCAATTTTCAAATTTTCTTTTAAATAGATTACCAATATTTAATATCAATTTTATTTAATTATAGTTTTCCGTATTTGGATAATTTTCTTATGCACGTTTTTATTTTTTATATTTCAATTATATTATAAAACGAAATTATAAAATTTAATTAGAATTTAATGTGATTCTAGATCTTGGTTTTTTCTAAAATAATTTTGTATATTACTAAAAAGTAAACAAGAAAATTTAATTTTGAGATTTATTTTATTAAAAGTTCATTTTTCGCTGTTTTATTTTGATCTTTAAGTTTTTACAAGGCACAAAAAATAATTGCTTGTTAATGGGGCATTATGGCTTGTGCAAAACTTCTGAATAGAGTATGTTTTTCTTGCAGATTTGAAAATCAAAGTAATAATTATAATGTTTTCCAAAAATAAATAATGTATTAAATGACTTTTTAAATTCAAAGACAATATTTAAAGAGGTGAACTATGGAAGAATTTATAGAATCTGAAATTATTTTTTATGCTGGCAATGAAGGGCAGAGAAAAATCGATGTCTTTTTCCAAAATGAAAGCTCTTAGCTTTCGCAAAAGAAAGTGGCAGAGGTTTTTGAAATTGATGTTCGCACAATAAATAAGCATATTAAGTCAATTTATAATACCAATAATTACAAGAAGATAGAACTATCCGGAATTTCCGGATAGTTCAAAGTGATCGAGATCGCAAGGTAAATCGTGACGTCGATTTTTATAACCTCGATGTGACTATCGCTGTTTGGTATCGAGTCAATGCAAAGCAAGCCACTCAATTTAGGATTTGGGCCACCCAAACTCTGAAAGAATATGTTGTCAAAGGCTTTATCCTCAATGATGAAAGATAAATTTAGGAAACTTTTTTTAAGGCTATTTCTATTATCCCTTGACCTACGTACAGAAATAAGTCTAATTTTAATCCCTCTCTTAGTGAATACAGCGCTCCATGTCTTGCTATTTATCATACCAATATAAATAAATCGTTCTTCGATAGGATAATTAACTTTAACTTCAATCCCTTCTTTATCATCCCACAGCTCTTGTGCTTCGACGAAATCGATGCCGTGTTTTTATTTGTTAGATATACTTTTCTCTTCATTGAACTCAAAAACATTCATCGTGCCCTCTATGATATAATTATTATCCTATTATTAAGGACAATACAGTATTTCCTGGTGATTTAGTGTAAAATATTTATACTGGTAAGTATTTTGTATATCTGTAAACAGATGCATATAAAGTAAATTTATTTAACCCCCACTCTCACAATTCCGTAATATGAAATGCATCCTCAATTTCTTCATCTCTGAGTTCAACGGGTTTATAGTTTTGTTGAGTAATAAAGCGTTCGAAGGGTTTACAAAAATTTTGATCATCGAGAAAAGTAAGGAGGCGGGTTGGTTGTCCTTCGCACACAGCGATAAAGTTTTCTTGGGCACGCGTGAGAGCCGCATAGAGCAGTCTTCACGATTCGGCATCGCACGTCCAAGTGTAAATATCGCCATCGACAACAATTACGGAGACGAATTCGAGTCCTTTTATTTGGTGAACATTTGTTAACGTAACACTTTTACGAAAGGCAAAATTATCACGTTCAGCCGCTCTTATATCGATATTTTTATCAGCCAATAATTTATTTGATTCTGCTAAATACGTAGGTCGAAGTTTTTTATAACGCATGGCAATACAGATATGCGCATTGGGTTCTTCACTGATTCTTTTTAAAATAAATTGTGCAAGGTATTCTATAATAAGTTTTTGTGAAGCAAAGGAAATTGCTTCTGGATACGTTCCTTCTCGACCCTGTAAAATAGGCTCAGACTCAATGACATGGTCGGCAAGCCACATAATAGGCAATGAAGAGCGATGGCCAAGTTCAAGGCGAGTGACTTTTGCTTCGCCCATGTTTAAAAGTTTTGCGAGTTCATCCCAGCTGACAAATTCTTTTCCAGGAGCAATTTTTTGATTGACATCACCAACTATAGTAACACCTGTGCGAGAATTGACCGAATTTAAAAGGACAATCAGTTCCAAAGCGCCAAAATCTTGTGCTTCGTCTATGACAACGTGATCAAATTTAAAGACTTCTTCTCCTTGTGCTCCATCAGGAAGTCCACCACAGTTTAGTTGAATTAAACGAAGTAAAATTGCGTAGTCATCAAAATTAACCCAAGTTTCCAGAAAATAATTTATAAAAACAAAAAATATTCTTCTCCTCCAACGACTTAACAAGCAATTCGTTCTTCCGCAAAGGAATCCATGGGTTTTTTATTGATTCGGTCTTTTCTCTTTCTTATTTTTAGTTTATTGGCGATTAAATGACTTGTATTATGTATAATTATATAAAGACTTATTTCAAAATTTTCAGCTTTAATTCTATCAATCTTAGTCCCAATCGTTATAGATTGTACATTCTTTTGGTGTCATTCATTCGGTGATAAATGTAAGGAGATAATTAATGCAAATGGCAGACAGATGGAAAGATCTGCTGCTACCTTACCCGTACACAAAAGCTTACCAAAAGATAATTTTTGCTTTAATTTTCTAAATAGCTCTTCGATCAACCAGCGTTTTCTACCAAGTTCATATAGAAATCCGCCACTCATTTTTAGATCATTAGTTACGTAAATTGCAAAATGGCAGAAATCAGTTAACTTATTGTAATCTGCAATTAATTTTAATATTGATTTTCTTCCCTTAATATATACAAAGCTTTCTTGTATGTACTTTGTTTTCCTTGACCTTTTTTGATGCTCAGTTTTTAAAAGTTTGACACTGTATCTCGTTTTATTTTTATAATGAGATTTCCATGTTTTCCAAGGCATTTTAGGTGATTTGCAATGCCTATCCTTTCGATTATCTTTTGTATGAATGCAAAAAGGAACTTTCATGTCATCTAAACTCTTCATTAAAGATATCGAGTCAAAACTAGAATCTAATACGACAGGAAGAATTGGATATCCTTTGTCAAAAATATTTTTTAAAAGTTTGATTTCTAACTCATATCCAAATTGAATAACTTTACCATCAATTTTTTCACAGATAAAATAAAGTAAAAGATAATACATAACCTTTTATTTTATTTACAAGAGAAAAGACAAATTTTTTTTGGCCCGTATATACGTTATTATTGCTTTTACCCCAATTACCAATACTAAACACATTTTTCCCTGTCTTTATATTTGAAGTTTCATCAACTGCATAACAAAAATCTTCATTATTTATTTCATTTTATAATTTATTCAAAGCTCCCGAACGTAACCTTCTCATAAATCGATTTGCAGTAAACTTATGTAATAAATTACTTTGAATGGTCGAAAGGGATTGACTCCATCCTAATTCCCTTGCGGTAGAAGATAAACTCTTCATCCCAAACAGATGCAAGCATAAAAGAACACAAATACAATTATAATTGCTTGGAGTTTTAAAATTAAATCTTTATAGCGGTCTGCTACTTTACGAATTTCATTTGGTACTGTAATACATATCATAGGTGACTCTTGGATAGATTTTTTTTTGCGACTAAACCTTTATCTTTAGTTACTCATTTTGTCTATATTTTAAGCCTGCGGAAAGCAAGTCTCTTTAAATTTCTATAGGTATTTATGAGTTTCTTTTGTATTCTGCGGTTAACTTGGGCTATTTTGGATAGATATTATAGGGAAGAAACTTTTTGTACTAATTATAACTATCATGATTAAATATTAAATATATGATTGGAGCTAAAACATGACATATAAAATTAAATTATCCCCATATCATAAAACATTTTATTATGAGTGGAAATTAAATCAAAATCGAACAGACTATCACATAGTATTAGATCAAGAACTTAATGGAAATTTAAACATTGAACAGTTAGAAAAAGGGTTAGTTCAATTTGTAAATCATCATGTCCTCTTTAATTCACATATTATAATGGAAAATAATGAATTATATTGGGTAAAAAATAATAATATATCAAAATTATTATACATTGAAAATGAATTATTAACGTATGACTATCATAATTACATAAAAGAACCAATTGATTTAGAAAATGGACCATTATATAGATTTTTATTATTTAAAACAGGATTGAATCAATTTAGATTCATACTAATTGGTAATCATATTTTACTAGATGCCCTATCTACTATTGATATCTACAACAAATTATCATTCTATTATAATAATAATAGTGAAGAATTATTTACAAACTTATCAATAATTAATTCAATTAATGATCTGTCTGAGAATTTGCATCAATATATTAATCAGCATAGTAAAAATTTTAAATCATTTTGGAAAACTAAATTAGAAAATTGCGAAATATTATCGCTTGATTTTTTAAATATTTCTAGTCATTTTGAAGAAAATATAATAAATGATAATTCAATTCAAAGTAAATTTGGAATTAGTGAAATTTATTTTGAACTAAACAAAGAGCAAATACAAATTATTAGTAATATCAAAAGAAAATATAAAATCACACCGTACTTGTTTTCAAAAATAATTTATGCAGTTACTTTATATAAATATACTCAACAAAATAATTTCTGTATTTGTTATCCAATTTCAATTAAAGAAGGAATAGATTTACAATTCGGTGCTCATGTTAATTTAAATCTTTTGCCTTTTTCAATACATGAAAATTTAACTTTTGAAGAACTTATGAATCAATCAATATTATTTATAAAACAATTAAAACAAAATAATGTTAACTATGGATATATTCCATACTATGAAGTTAATAATTTAATGAAATGTAAATATGATAATATTATTTTCTCAAGTTCTAATTTTCAATCATATTCTTTAAGTTTTAATGATATTGATGCTTCTGTTGTTAAAAATTCTAATATAGGATTTTCACATAATATTATATTTCAATTTGAAGCTGATGCACAAAAAATTAAATTTAGGCTTGATTATAAACATCAAAATGTTTCTAAATACTTAATAAATTTATTTATACAAAATTATATGAATATTTATAATCAAACACTTACTTATTTCTTAGAAGATAAAAAATTAGATATGTTAATTTCTCGATTTATATTTAATAATGCTAAAGGAAATTTAAAATTATTTAATCATCCACTCTCTAATTTAAATTTTATAAATAAATCTCAAAATATAACTAAATTATTTGAACTGCAGGTAGATAAAAATCCAAATTCAACTGCCCTTGTATATAATAATTTACAATTTAGTTACAAGGAAATAAATATTAGAGCGAATCAACTTGCTAACTTTATAAAGACAAATATTGAAATAGGTAAAACACATTTTGTAGCTTTTTGTTTAAACAGAAGCGAACAAATGATAATTTCAATACTCGCTATATTAAAACTTGGTAAAGCTTATTGTCCACTTGATCCAAATTTTCCTAAAGAACGTATTCAATATATTTTAAATGATGCTAATCCTGATATAATTTTGGTTGAAAATGATACAAAAGATATTATAAAAAATATTTATCCAGAGAAACAGATTTGCATTAATTCAAAAAACATTTTACTTAAAATTCATAAGCAACCTTATCACAATTTAAATGAACCAATTAACAGTGATAATTTAACATATTTATTGTATACCTCTGGAACTACTGGAAGACCAAAAGGTGTCATGATGGGCCAAGCTAGCTGTGTGAATCGTATTTTATTTATGATTAAAACAAATGAAATGACCGATAATGATTCATATTTATTTAAAACTAATATCATTTTTGATGTTTCTTTTTCTGATATATTTTGCACTTTATTATCGGGCGGAAAACTTTATATAACAAAGAAAATATTTGATATAAATGAAATTGAAACATTAATTAAAGAAAATAATATTAACATTTGCCATTTTGTTCCCTCACAGTTTAAAATATTTTCTAATAATGTTAACTTGAATCATCTAAAATCATTAAATAAAATTATGATTAGTGGTGAATCAATAGAACTTAGACATTTTCAAAGATTCCTAAATCAAGGAAAGTCATTTTATAATTATTATGGCCCTACTGAAACAGGTGAAGTAACAGTCAAAGTGTTTTCTTCTCCTCGCTCTGATAATAAATTAAAGTCTAATGTTTCATATATTGGAAAATCATTTGATCATACAAATATATATGTGTTAGATAAAAGCCTTCAATTTCTTCCGATTTATGCTACTGGAGAGCTATATTTGGGTGGAATTTGTATTGCCGAAGGATATTTAAACAATTGTGAATTAACAAACGAAAAATTTATAGATAATCCTTATCAAACAGATATCGAAAAAAATTTAAATATTAATTCTAAATTATATAAAACAGGTGATTTAGTTCGTTTAACGGAAAACGGTGAAATTGAATATATAGGTCGTATTGATAATCAAATCAAAATAAGAGGACATCGAATAGAACTGAGTGAAATTGAAAATGTTATGTTAACTTATCCTGGTATGAATCAGGTTGCGGTAATTGCAAAAAGTTTACAAAAAGAAACAAGTGAAAATGATAATAATAATAAAACATTAATTTGTTACTATGTTGCTTATAATCCAATTTCTATTGAGAATTTAAATTCGTATTTAAGTACTAAATTGCCCGACTACATGGTTCCTAGTTTTTATGAAAAAATAGACCAGTTGCCTTTAAATTCCAGTGGTAAATTAAATATTAAAGCACTACCTGAACCTAGTTTTGAAAAAAATGAACAATATATGCCTTCAAGGAATGAATTGGAACGCAATTTATGTGATGTTTGGGAAAAGGTGTTATCACTCCCTAGCGGAAAAATTGGAATTTCTGATGACTTTTTTAGAATTGGTGGCAATAGTATTAATGCAATTGAATTACTTCATAAAATTAATAAAAATTTTGATGTTAATATTAGTTTAGCTGAATTTTATATTCATAAAAATATAATGAAACTTTCTGAATTAATTAAGAATGAAATAAATTCATTGAAAGGAATTATTAAACTAAACAATTCATATGCCAAAGAAAAAATGTTTATGGTACATCCCGCCCATTCGGGGAGTGAAGTTTATATTCCATTAGCAGAAAAACTAACTTCATTATTTCAGTGTTATGGAATTGAAAACTATAATCTTCATCATGAAAATAAAATAAAAAATATTTCAGAATTAGCAGCTTTATATTTAAGAATTATGGATGAAAATATAAATAATAATGAAACTATTCATTTACTAGGATGGTCACTTGGTGGCTATTTTTGTTTAGAAATGGCAAGGCAACTTGAAGAAAGGGGCAGGAAACAAATTTATATATATTTACTTGATACATTCAATCATGGTGGAACACAATTCGAAATGAAATTAGATAAAAATCAATTTTATGAATTCATTAAAAACCTGAATAAGTTCAAAAATATGAATAATGTTATACATAACGAAGAATATTTAGATAAGGTATATTTAAACACAAAAATTGAAAATTTATTAGCAAATCAAAAAATTCCAAACAAACTTAATTTTTCCAGAGTTATATTATTTAAAGCGAAGGAATTATATAGTGATCATATAGAAACATTAGAAAATGAAATTTTATTATTAAATATACAAGATAATAGAATTGCAGAATTATTAAACTCAAATAGTCAATTAAATATTATAAATGCATATGGGACAAACCATATAAGTATTGCTGACGCACACGATTTAATCATACAAGAAATAAAGGAATATGATCGCAACCCCCATTTCAAGTTGACACTTTTTCAGCAAGAAAAGGAAGTCAATGAACAAGTTAGCAGAGCCACCTAGGTGATTGGGGTACCATGACAAACGTAAGTCATCAGCGATGCACACATGTGAAATTTTAGAGCAACATGAAGAAATACTAGATTGGGTTCACGAGGATCTTCTCCGAAGGAAAATAGTAAGCAATAAAGGGGCGGCAGGAATGTCATCTGAGATGGTATTTCGCGCAGCAATTTTAAAACAGCAAAGGCAGTGGACATATAAAGAGCTTGAATTTCATTTAGCAGATTTACAGTCTGGAAGAGCTTTTGTAAAGTTACCATTTAGTATATATTACTCAGACTCATCACTTCAAGAGAATATTAAAGAAATATCTTTTAAAATATGGGAAAAGATAAATATAATATTGCTAAAATATGCAGGAAAAAAGGATATGAGAAAGGACGAACTGTACGAGTTGATAGCACTGTGGTGGAAACAAATATACATAGACCAACGGATTCTTCTTTAATTTATGATTGTATAACAGTTCTATCAAGAAATGTATTTCAGTAAAATGAGTTGAGTAATAATAATTATTTGAAAAAAAAGAAATTGAAATATAGTTGTAAACCTGATAAAAGCATGGTTATTTTAACTCTGAATACAAATACCGAAGAAAAAATTGCAATGGACCACAATTCAGTTGACACATGATTAATGTGAATTTTGATACTGCACTGGACTCATCATTGCAAGTCCTGAATGAGGTGCGTAATGATTATAATCGTAAAACCATTTTTCTAAATGCTCTAAAACCCAATCAGCAAAATAACAATCATTGACAAAAACATAATCTCTTTTAAATGTGCCTAAAAATGCTTCAGCCATTCCATTGCTAGAAAAGGGCTGTATGGAGCGGCATAGCAAGGCTTTAAACCAAGGCTTCTCGCAATATTTTGAACTGATTTATCTCTATAAATCGAGCCTCGAGCACTGAGCCATTCTTTGTCCTTTGATTTCATTGTACTTTCAGTAATACTTAAGCTCCTTTTCCAGCTATACAGAGTAACAGGGTGGATCTGCTGCTTACGAGAAAGTACTGATAAACTCAACCCCAAATTGAAATGTTCTTCCAAAATTGCACGTTTTTCTTGGTACCCGAATCGCCTACGCGGCTCTGCTAACTTGTCCATTGACTCCCCATTTCTCGGTGAAAAAGTGTCAACTTGAAATGGGGGGTATGATCAAAATATAAGATTTTACAGGGATTTAATAGTGAAGTCTGGTGATAATTATAATCATATTAATACTTATATTAAAGTAGCAGAATCTCTTAAAAAAAAGAAAAAAAGTTTTAAAAATAATTGAGTAATTTTAACATGTAAGAACTCATTTAGAAGCAATTATAGCACAAACTATATTTAGGATTATAGATCATAAGATTTTTAAATCAGAAGAAAAAGTAGTTTCAAAATTTGAAGAACACACAGATGTTATTGTAAAAAGTCGAAGGGAAGTTGAGTTTGGGTATAAAATATTTTTAATCACTGGCAAAAGTAATTTAGTGTTGGATTGTCAAATTGAACAAGGAAATCCATCAGACGCAATTAAATTCATGGATCTTGTAAACGCACAAAATAATCATTTATGAAAGATTTCCTCTTCAGATTTAAGCGGATGGCGGGTTTTCTTCTAAAGATAATGTATTAAATACAAAGAGTCCTTTGTTACAGATGTATTTTTTACAAAAATATGTGGATTAAAAATCTTGGAAATGGTTAAAAGTAGTTACGTTTATAATAAATTAAAAAAGTTTTGTGCTGTAATTTAAAGCAAAATTTCGGCATTAAAAAGAGAGTTTGGTTTAGATCGCACAACATGGAAAGGTTTATCTGGTTATAAATGCTATATTTGGTCTGTGTTATTTTCATATAATTTAACAATTATCGCAAACAAAGTGTAAATTTTATATATAAAAAGAGAAAATATAGTACGATATTAAACTAAATTATTAGAATATCAATCTATTTTTAATAGACTGAAGAGTATCCTATACTTAAAAAATAAATATCAATTTAATGTTAGATAAATAAATGTTTAAAATAAGGTATTTCTGGACGGGCACTAAATAGCCCTTCCATGGTTCTATTCGCTCAGGCAGTTTGTAAAGAGTCTGAAACTCATCTTCTATTTTTTGGGCAATTTTAAGCACTTCTTTTTCTTTATAAAGTGTCATTTTATTTTTCCTTACAATTCTTAAAAAATAAAATCTAAAATCGACGTTCTTAGATTTTATTAACAAATTTTATGAAGTTTGTGAATTGAAAAATGGAAAAATTTTAAGCAAAACAATATGAATATTTTTTTAAAAAATTTATCACATACTTTCATCGAGTAAATGATAAATAGAGGAATAGGGAATTCCGCTGTGCTTTGAAAAGCCGAGAGCGCAGGTCTCGAGGCATGTGTAACCGATGTGGCAACTTTCTGGGATCTGTTCTCGCAGGTTTTTAAGAGCATTTATGTTGAGTTCAGGATTAGTAAAGCCTTTGCTGCCAGCAAATCCACAGCATAAAATATCGTTTGGAATAATGATTTCTGAGACACAGCGTTTAGCTAAAGAAACAACTTCCCCCCCTTTTTTTAACTTGGTCACACTGCAATTGACATGGAGCATGGCTGTTATTTTTTGCTTTTTTAGAGGATAATTTTTAAGTTCATTGTGTATAAACGCAATTGTTTCTTTAAAATTTGGTAACTCCTCTTCCAGTTTTTCATAAGCTAGAATTTCTAGCACACAACTCGAATTTTCAACTAAAATGGGGGCATTGCTATTGCCTGTCAATGCGTTTATTTTTTTGATAATATTTTTCAATTTTTTTTCGGCAATCTTTTTTTGTCCCATACTGTCATACATAAGACCACAGCATTCATTGGTTAGATTTAAGAATATCACTTCGTAATTGAGTTTACGCAAAATGGATTCAAGTTTGTAAATCATAGTTTCTTTATGATTATTATCAAACAATTTACTTGCGCACGAAGGGAAAATATAAACTTTTTTATCACTCATTGTTTTAGCCTTTGTTAAGGAACTTTTCTTAATAATTTTAAAAAATATTTTGCAATAAAATTTGTTACTGCGTGGAATTGAGCAAGTGTATTCCAGAAAATATACTTGAAAATATTTTGCTGTTCTGCGCGCCAGCTTTTAATCACTTTTCCAGTGTCAATCCCAACGGGACAAACCACAGCGCACATTCCACTCGCAGCACATGTTTCCGAACCATGGTACTTAAATTTCTTTTGCATTTTTTTAAAAATTCTAGTTTGCATATTAATTTTAAGTTCATGCATAGTGCGTAAGGAAACTATCCTTTGGCGCGGTGTCAGGCTCAACCCATAGGAAGGGCATATTCTTTCACACGCTCCACATTCTGTGCATTTATCAAAAGCATTGCTTACTTCTTGCATTGTTTTTAAATTTTTTAAATGAATCTTTTTATCACTGGATAAGATGACATCGGGGTTTAAAATAAATTCTGGGTCGATAGCATTTTTGAGAGCATACATAATGGCATTAGCCTCTTCGCCCCATTCCAATGCGACAAAGGGGGCAATATTTCTGCCTGTGCCATGTTCTGCCTTTAACGAACCGTTGTGTTTTTGGACAACCAGTGTGGCTAAATTTTCCATAAATAATTCGTAATTTTTTATACTTTCTTTGCTGGCAAAATCGAGTTCCATAATAAAATGTAAATTTCCATCTTTTGCATGGCCAAACAAACAGGTTTTTTCATAATTGTGTTGGATAAAAAGTGTTTTGAGATCGTCAATGGCTTCCGGAAGTTTTTCGAGTGGGAAAGCAATATCTTCGAGCAGTGCCATTGCATTTGCACTTCTATTTCCTTGGACAATGGGTAATATTTCTTTGCGAATTTTGAGAATCTTTTTATACTTTTCATCGGCATAAAATTCTGTCATTCCCATAGAGCCTGGACTGTTTAAAATAATATCATTCAGATCTAAATTTTTTCTACTTAACTCACGTTCTGAGTCAGAACGAATTTCAATTATAAGCGCGCTTGTTGCTGTGGGATCAAACTCCTTTGGCATAAATTCCCCAAGATGCTCGATTGTGCAGTTTAACGAAACATTGTCCATAAACTCCACGGCCGAGGTTTCACAATCTTTTAAAAGTAAAACTGCTTCCATGGCAAAGCGGATATTTTTAAAAAAACAAAGGGACGCTTTTTTATATTTTTCTTCATGAAGGGTCGTGTAAGTGATTTCAGAAATAAAGCCTAATGTTCCTTCTGAGCCAATCATAAGATGGGCTAAAATATCGATTGGATCGGTGAAGTCAAGAAAGGAGTTGAGGGCATAACCGACTGTGTTTTTTATCGCGTATTTTGCCCGAATTTTTTTTGTTAAGTTAGCATTTTGCTTAATTGAAGATTGTATTTGGAGTAGTTCAGTTAATAATTTATTATGTGTTCTTTTAAAACTCTTGATAGATTCTGGATCGGAAGTGTCTAATAGAGTCCCGTCATTTAAAATAATTCGGATGGATTTCATAGTGTGATAGCTGTTATTTTTTACTCCGCAGCACATCCCACTGGCATTGTTCGCGGCAATACCACCAATTTTCGCAAAATCGATGGACGAGGGATCGGGGCCGATTTTCCGATTGTATTTTGCAAGATAGAGATTGGCGTCTTTGCCTTTGACTCCAGGTTGCAACGAAATTTCGTTACCTTCATTTAAAATTTTATGCTTGCGCCATTTCCAACTGAGCACGAGAAGGACGGAATCGGTGATGGCTTGGCCCGAAAGAGATGAACCCGCAGCGCGGAAAGTCATGGGGACTCGAAATTTTTTGCCAAGCCGTAATATTTTTTGCACTTCATCTTCGTCGTCAACCACAAGAACAAGCTTTGGAATAAGGACATAGTGACTGGCATCGTGAGCATAGGCATTGAGATAGAGTGGGTCGTTATGAATTCTATCCTTGGGTAAAATGGATTTTATTTCATTGAAGAACATTTTGGGTAATTGAGTTCTTTTTTTTTCATATATATTTTCGAGCATATTAACTTTAGTTCTCCAAGAGAAAATAATAGGCTGTCCTGAACGTTCTCGTATAGTAGAAAAATGCAGTGGAAATATCAATATTTTCAATGTATTTTATAAATTAGGCCTTATGGTGGATTATTTTTTCATAAAGTTTTTTTTCAGCTCACTTTATCTTAAGACTATTAAGAATATGACGAATTTCATATAAATTGCCACTAAAGCAACTGGCGCCAAGCTTATCTGCTTCTTTTGGCATGCCATAAATAACTGAAGAAGCTTCATCTTGTGTCATTGTTAAGCATCCATTTTTCATTAATTTAAGAAGCCCTTGAGCACCATCGTCTCCCATTCCTGTAAGAAGTATGCCAATCCCTTTTGCGTTTGTACGCGCAAGGGAATCGAATAAAATATCGATACAGGGACGTAATTCTTTTTTTGCAGGTGATAAATCAGGTTCAACTTGCAATTTCTCTCCATATTTTTTCACAACGATATGATTATCTCCATCGGCAAGATAAATGTGTCCGCGTTGTAGCTCTGGTCTTTTTTTGGGAGAGATATACTTCAATCCTGTTGTCTGTTGAAGTTTATCAATAAATTCTTGGGCAAATATGTGGGGTAAATGCTGAACGATAAGTATAGGCGGGAAATTTTGTGGAGAATTTTTTAATAACTCTGCAAGGGCAATTGTTCCACCTGTACTTGCGCCAATGGCAATAAACTGGGGGAGCAAAGAATTTAAATATTTGCGTACCTTTTGATTTTTTAGAGTCAATGTATTTGAATCGTTAGAATCAA
This sequence comes from Fluviispira sanaruensis, assembly GCF_004295685.1. Lineage (NCBI taxonomy): Bacteria > Pseudomonadati > Bdellovibrionota > Oligoflexia > Silvanigrellales > Silvanigrellaceae > Fluviispira > Fluviispira sanaruensis. Next base: position 2,834,230 of record NZ_AP019368.1, on the reverse strand, counting down.
AGGTGGTCTCTTCCAGAGATAAAAATAAATTCTTTAAATAAAGAATAATTTTAGATGACTGAGCTTCGAAATCCCTCCAATCATGAAAGTCTTTAAAAATTTGGCTTTCATAGAAAGCACTTAAGCTTTGTTTTGATTTAGAATTCGGATACAGAATCGCTTCTAGAATAAAATTTTTTTTAATATCTTTTATAAACTGAAATAAGAAATTTATTAACTCTTGCGTCTTATATTCACTGTCAATAATTAATATTTTTATCTTCTTATACACTTGCGGACTTTTCAATTCTTCAAGAGAATTTATTAATATAAAATTTTTGAACTCTTTTTGGATTCGATCTGTAAATGGTTTTATTTTATGGATCTCTGCGCAAGAATAAACCGCAATGCATTCAACTTTTTCTTCCATATTAATTGTATTTTTATCTAAATTTTTCTTGTATATTGAATTACCAATGTGCATAAGGTTTAATTTCTTTGCATCTATTTTTTCACTGTGGCCTAGGAAAATGAGACTGTTTTCATGCATGATACTTTTAAACGTTGAGACTACGTTTTCTGAAGCTGCTTGATCAAAATAGATAAATAAATTTCTGCATAGAATAATATCAAAAATATTATTCTGATCATCTGTGGGATTTAAGTTTTCTATCTGAGGTAAAAAACTGCAATTTCTGATGTCACCTTCTATAAAGGTGCAATGTGAGCGGATTTTTTTACTGAGTGCAAAGTAATCTTTCGCTTCATTTTCTCCAAGCAGAAGTTCTTTGTGAAATTGATAAGGAATATTATTTAAATTTGACTTTAGATACACGGCATTTTTACATTTTTTAATTGAATTTTTATCGATATCGAAGCCATATATGATAAAATCTATATTATCCATGTTTTCACAAATTGAGTTTAGAATTAAGGCGACGGAATAGACTTCTTCACCCGTTGAGCAGGGAATTGAGAGAACGCGAATGAATTTTCGATTGTGTTTCTGAATTAAATTTTTAACTTCGTCAACCATAATAGTGAAATGCTCGGTTTCTCTAAACCATCCTGTTGTGTGAACCGTTATAGCAGATAAGAATTTATGATACTCATCTTTGCTATTATGAATAAGGGTTAAATACTCTTTTAAATTTGATAGTTCTGCAAGATAGATAAGTTGACTCACGTTATTTAGAATATAATCTCGGATTTGAGGTGAATTGGATTGCATTCCTGTTAGTTCATAAGTAAGATTTAATAAGTACTGAACTTCATCGCAATCTAACTCAATTTTCATAAATGTTTATTTTCTTTGAATGAAATGTGTTCTGCAGTTAATTCATTTTTATCATATTCATCATTTTGAGATTTAGTGACATTTTTCTCAATATTTGCAATTAAATTATTAACCTCAATATTAGAATTTGTTATGTTTTCAACTTCATTATTGTTCCGTGGCACTTGCTCTTCCCAAGATTCCGATAGATTATCGATCAATTGTGTTTGTTTGTTTGTTTTATGATTAAATCTAAAATTGCCAAGAATAAGTACTTGTATCGCTTTCATAATTTTTTCAACAACCATACCTTCATTTTTTAACTCCTTAGCAAGATGCTTTGCTTCAAATGCTGAGGAATTATTTTGCTTTGTAGCTTGATCCATTTTTGACATTGCTTTCACGACTTGTTGAACTCCAATTTGCTGCTCTTTTGTTGCTAGAGTAATACCCTTAAGACGATCATTTATACTTTGAATTTCCTGTGAAATAGTAACAAATTCTTTTGCTGCTTCGTATGAAACAGATTGGGCATCAACAATTTTTTTAGATGTGATTTCTATAATACGAGAAACTTGATTGTGGCTATCTTGCAGAAGAATTTGAATTTCTTTTGCAGCATTTCCGCTTGTTAATGCTAAATTACCAACTTCTTCGGCTACTACAGAAAAGCCTTTTCCGTGTTGGCCCGCGCGGGCAGCTTCGATTGATGCATTGATAGATAAAAGCTGTGTTTTAAAAACAATTTCATTAATGATTGAAGTTTTATTTGCAACCTCGGTTATAATGTTTGGCATATTTTGTAGATCTGTGTTTGCATTTTGAATGGATTCCATTGAGTTTGTTAATTTATCCATTATTAAATTGCCTTTATCAGTTTTTTCTTGCACAGTGGAAGCAAAAATACTGCAGTCTTTAACATGCTCAACAGTTTGAGTGATCATACTTGATATTTCACTCATTGCGCTCACGCTTTGTTGCATGGCATCGGATTGATCGTTTGTCGAATTTGCTACGGTTTCTGATGATATAGCGATGTTATTAGCGGTTGCAAAGGTTTTGGCTGCAGATATTTTGAGATGTTCACTGATATTAATAAATTTATTACTAATTGCATTGATGATAATGAAACCGATTAAAATCGATAGTAAGCCAAGTGCAAGAACTGTCATAATAAATTTATATTTTAAATTATAAATATGGCTGAAGAAAAAATCTACATTTGAGCGGATGAGCACAGTCCAGCCTATGGATGGGATCCATTTAGGGGAGTCGATCAGAGCATATCCCCCAATAGAGTCATAATTTTTCTTTAAATTATAAGAATATGTAATGCCCATACCTGTTTTATTAAAAAGTTCTTTTTGGCTTGAGTTTTGTTCGAAGAAGTTATATTTATTAAGGACATTAAAATCTCTTTTTACTTCTGTTGAAGTATTATAAGAAGGGTCATATTCAGAGATAACAAAACCATTCGCGTCAAGCAAAGAAATATCTGCTTTGGAGTATCCTTGTTTAGATAGTTTTTTATAAACTTGAATTAATTCATCTTCCAAATAGGAAAAATTGGCTCGATTGGTAATTATGCCAATTATTTTTTTAGATTTATCATATACGGGAGCGCTGAAAGATGTTGTGTATGCATGATCGCCAAAAACTTTAGAAACAATTGGATCTTCACTTGGTCCTTCAAAATATGTGCCTTGAAATTTTTTTTCAGAATCTTCAGTAAATTTCTTCATCAATACATTTTGAAACCACTTTTCTTTTGCGTAGTTTTCAGTTTTTAATAATTGATTGTTAATTTCTTTACCTTTTGGTGATAAAGAGTTTGAGGCAATATAATTTCCATGTATATCTACATATAAAATGACATCATAAATTCCATACAGACTTGAATATTGGTTTAAAGCTTCTTGCATTTTTTTTCTGTCATTTTCTGCAAAGACAGGATTGATGGCAAAAGCTTGGACATCCCCATAGCGTTCATAAAATTGAGCTGCAATTGCATTTCCTAAATTGAGTGATTCTGATTCCAGAATATACTCCATCTTTTTCATTATATCTTTGCTATTGTTTAATTGTTGGTAAATTGAGACAAAACATAGAGTAAATATAATTATAAGTAAAGAAGAAATTATTTTAAATCGCATGGAAAAATAAATTTTTTTGAAGTTCATATTGCTTCCTTACTTTCATTATGAATTTGATTTAAGCTCGTTATTTCTTGTGTATTTAAAATTGAATAGAGATCTATAATTGTAATAATTTTATTTTTAAATTCACACATTCCTAGAATATAGTCATTTCGGATCGAGGATTCGATTTTAGGTTTTTGTCCATTTTCTAAAAAATTTAGGTGGAAGACGCCTTCCAATTGATCTGTTATAACTGCTAAAGTTCCAGATGGTAAATTTATGACTATCATTGCTGAATTATTTGCTGGCGTGCCCAAACTTGGGTAGCCAAAGCGTAAGCGTAAATCAATAGCCCCAATAATCTCGCCTCTGACATTGATAACACCAAGATAAGATTGAATGGTATTTGGCACGGGTTTGGGAGTTTGTCTTTCTATAACTTCACGCACTTGCATTAAGTTTGTGCCATAAATCTCATTATTTAAGTGAAAGACTAAAAATAGATTTTGATTGTCATTTTCTTGAATCAAATTTTATTCTCAAATATTTCATTATGAATAATACTAATATTTGGAAGAACTAACTGAGAAATTAATTCTTTCAGACTTAAGATAAAAGCAGGTTCTCCATTCGGTAAAACAGCCGATCCTGTGAAAAATTTTATTTCATTCAGCTTTTCACTTTTCTTTTTAAAGACAATGGATTCAATTCCTATGATGTGATCGATTTCAAATGCATAGAGCTGTTTATTGAATTCAATTAAAACTGCTGAATTATGACTTATCTTAATATCCGATTCTTCTTTGTTATGATTTAATAAATAACTGTTGAGATTTTTAATTATGACGGGTGTATCTCTTAAAAAAAGCATTCTTTCACTGTTTGTGACATTATCTATTTTGAATTTAGATAAATCGAGAACTTCTTCTATTTCAGAAATAGGAATGACGTAATTTAAATTATCAGTTTTAATAATAAGAGTTTCTATAATTGAAAGATTTGATGGCAAATGAAATTCAAATTTTGAACCAATATCAACTTGACTTTGAATATTTACATGGCCACCTATCTCATGTAATACTTGTTTTACGACATCTAAACCAACACCACGGCCAGAAACTTCTGTTATTTTTTCTGCAGTTGAAAAACCTGGAGAAAAGAGAAACTGGTAAATTTCTTGTTCACTGAGTTTAGCATTTTCTGCGACCATATTTTTCTGCACTGCTTTTTGGAAAACATTTTTTGCATTGATCCCTCTTCCATCGTCTGTAATTGTTATGATCACATGGCTTGTATTTTGCATTGCTGAAATCTTAATGCTCGAGATCAAAGGTTTAGATTTTTTTATTCTTTCTTCTTCATGCTCTATGGCGTGATCGACAGCATTGCGAATGACATGGACCAAAGGATCCATTATTTTTTCAATAATAATTTTATCAATTTCAATATGCGATCCATCCATTATTATTTCGATTTTTTTATTTTGCTGAATAGCCAAAGAGACGGCCGTTCTTTCAAGTCTTTGAAAGATAGAAGTGAGTGGAACCATTCGCAGGGAAAAAACATTTGATTGTAATTCTTTAATTATTTTTTTGCAAATATTAACTGCATTATTAAATGAATTTGAGTTATATTTATTATTATTTTTACAGTGAAAAATAATGGAGTGATTGGAGCAAAGTTCACTTATATGATTCATAATTGTTTCAATTTTATTAATAGGAATCCTTATAGTATCTATTTTATTGCTTGAATTTATTTTTGTAATTGGCTCTGCTATTTTTTTAATTTCGACTTTGTCTGGTTGTGCTTCTTCAGTAAAAACACCAAAACTTTGATCTTCAGTCTTATTTTCACTCATGGAGGGATTAAATTGACGTATATAGTCTTCGAATTCACATAAATCTTTTGGCGTATAATTTAAATCTTTATGTAATTCTTCACACCAGTTATCTAAAATGGTATGACATTTAAAGAATAAACTTATGAATTCGATATTAAACTCTCTTTGCCCATCGCGAAGAAGTGAAATAATATCTTCTACTTTATGGATGAAAGATCCAAAGGTTTCAAGACCTACTGATCGTGCAGAACCTTTTAAATTGTGCGCTAAGCGAAATAAAGTCGCAAATAATTCTTGGGAAGGATTTTTTTCCAAGTCAAGGCATGTCTTTTCCCAAAGCTCAAGGTTGTCACGCGCCTCTTCTAAGAATGTACTGACAAAAATGTTTAATTCACTGTTATTGCTCATTTTTGCATCCGTAGTTCCTTAATAACATACGGATGTTATCGTCCGATTGGACACATTTATGAGGTTTTTATAGGGTAGGGATATTTAATTAGCCAATATGAAGACTTATTTTCAGACCTGTGGCTTCGCTGATTTCAGCGATGGTGTCTAATGTGAGATTTGAGTTGCCTTTTAGAATTTTTGCGAGCGTTGCAGAGCTCATATGCAGTTGTTTTTTGAATTGATTGAACCCAAGGTGATGGCTCGCCATGTATTGTATAAGCGCTTTAGAAACGGCTTCAGTCATTTCATTTCGAGCTTTTGCTCTTTTTAAAGCACGTGCATGAATGTCGTTTATTTCATCTTCAGAAAATATTTCTTTTTCAAGCTCATCTAAAGTTTGAAATTTGTCATAATCATTCTTGTTAAAATTCATTTTAGTCATAATGCTGGTCTTCTTTACTTAACTTTTTCATTCATTTAGCTACTGGTTTTTCACAGTTTTTTGTTACCCAAAATAACACACGATAATTACTATTCATCCTTGATATCACCTATCGGTTTAAGTTTAGTATACTAAACTGCTTTACTAAAGTAAACTAAACTCTAGGCATGTCAATGAAGAATTTTAAAGCTTTGATTGTCTAGGGTAAGTGCATTATTTCATACAACTTTTTAATTTCTCCCCATTTCCCTTGACTTATTCGCATAAGCCAGTTAGCTACCTTCTAGCAAAGTTTTAACGCTTTGGCTGTGCTGATTGCGACGGGGAAATACCGGATCCCATTCCGAACTCCGAAGTCAAGCCCGTCTGCGGCAATGGTACTGCACTCTTAAGTGTGGGAGAGTAGCTCTGTGCAGCCTTAAATTTTAAACCCTCTGGATAAATCGCCAGGGGTTTTTTTTATTTATCAATTGTTTTTTTCAATAATTCAGTTGTTCACAATATCGAGTAAAACCTGATCGAGGGACATATTTTCTATTTCATCACAGGTTTTTGTATCGCAGATATCAAACTTCGCGCCAATAGAAACCATATCATCATCGAGTTTTTTTAAGAAATCCCGTGCGTATTTGTCATCGCCAATTTGAATAAACGAAATTCCGAATTCATTGTTACTTTCCATTTTTTTGCTTGTTTCGAGGATCAAGTTTGTCAAACTGCGTTGACCTTGTACTCCGTCGGTCGGCTCTCCATCTGTTACAACTATTACAGAAGTGGGTTTGTCGGAGTGATTAAAATGTTGGTTAATGACGTCGGTGAGAACGGGAACAAAATCGGTTCCGCCATTGGTTATTCTCCATTTTGAGCAATCAAGAAGTTAGTCAATGGTATGTTAAATTCCAAGTTTAGTCTAAGTTGAGCTAAAAATCTCATTCAATATATTAAATACAGTTCAATTTAAATAATAGATTATCAATTATATAAATTATTTAATAAATAATATTTTATATAAATTAGCAAATGTAAATATATTCTTTCAGGGAATTTAAAATATATCCTTGCAATACTTGTTTATTAAAAAAATTTGTGATAAGGAGGTTTAAGCAATTTTTAACACCCAAAATTTTAGGAAAAATACATTTATTTGGATATTAAAAAAAATTTAGATTGTGATGATAAATACTTTATTCCTTCCCTTTCTAATGAATATAAAAAGATAAACCGCTTTTTAAGTGAATCAAAAAAATTGGAAGAAAAATTTGACAAAAGTATAGTTTTGCATGCAAACGAAAATAAATTGTCAAATTTTTCTAAGCATTTTCTGCATATGAATTTAGGAGAGAGGTATCATTTATCAAATGAAAAAGAAGATTTCTGCCTAACAAATAAGAATGGATTTATTTTTAAAAATTTTTTTGAAATTCGTGAGTTTGAATTACATGCAAAACAAACTGCATATAAATTACTAAGCGCAAATTTTATTGATTTTAGATTGTTGTCTGGAGTTCATGCTACAATAACTACTGTCCTATCTTTAACTGAACCAGGACAATTAATATTATCTTTGAATCCGTTAGAAGGTGGTCATTTTGCTACTACATCAATAATAAAGCGATCAGAAAGACGCTCGCAATATCTAAAAATTTTAGATTGTAAAAGTGAAATTGATATAAATTGGCTTAAAGAGCAGTGTTCTATTGAAAAACCTTCTCTTATTTTAATCGATGATAGTTGTCCAATAAGAGAATTTTCTTATGAAAAAATTAAAGAAGTTATTCCTAAAACAACAATTCTTATTTATGATGCATCTCATTCTTTATTTCATAAATAGATCATAAGGAAATTTTATGGGAATTTTAATTTTTAGTAATTCAAATAATATGCATATTCCTTTTGGAGAATGGCTTGATCCAATAAAAGATGAGTTATTTTTAATTTGTGATAATACCTATAATGTAACACATACGAAATATAAAGCAATAAAAAAATTTTCTAAATATGATAATAATGATCAGGTTTTGGAGTATGCAAAATCAATAATTAAAGAATATGGAGTTAGATTCATTATAGGTAAATCAGAATGTGATATATTGCGATGTGCAAAATTAAGAGATGAATTTAATATTGATGGACAAACATATAAACAATTTTTGCCATATAGAAATAAAATTGTAATGAAAAATTATTTGAAATCTCATAATATTTTAATCGCAAATTTTTGTCAACCTAAGAACTTAAATGAAGCTATTACATTTGCAGAAAATAATCAATTTCCTTTAATACTCAAACCAATTGATGGTTCAGGTTCTTTCAATACAATAAAGATAAATTGTATGAACGATATGTATAATGTCAATTCTTTTAAAAATACTATGCTTGAAGAGTTTATAGATGGAAAAATGTATCATGTAGATAGTTTATATTTAAATGATAATATTGTATTTAGTTCTCCATCAGTTTACGAATCTGGATGTCTTGAATTTCAGAGTAAAAAATCGTTAAAAAGTTATACTTTAGCCAAGATAATCCACTTTTTAATAGGCTTAAAGAATTTACCTGTCAAGTTATTAATGCTTTACCAACATATAAAAATATAGCTTTTCATGCAGAAATATTTCACACTCCGGAAGACAAACTCGTTTTATGTGAGATTGCATCTAGAAGTGGCGGGGGTAAAATTAGACAAACACTGGAATTTGCATATGGTATTAATATTGATAAATATTGGATTCAAAGTCAATGTAAAATCAATACATTTCAAGAATTAAAATTTCCAAATGTTCCAAAAACTCTTGCTGGTTTCATTTTAATTCCGCCACAAAATGGAATAATTGAAAAGTTAGCAAGTAGCAATCTACCAGAATGGGTAGTTGAATATAACATAACGGGGAAAATTGGTCAAAATTATATGGATGCGCAAAAAAGTACAGATAATATTGCATCTTTTATTATTGAAGGAGATTCGGAGGAAATTGTAAAAAAGCGTCTCAATGATATAGAAGATTGGTTCAATAATGGAAGTGTATGGAATTATAGCAATCCAACGCATGATTAGAAGCTTTTAATGTAACAGATGAAATTTTTTGATCAAGAAAATATTTATAAGAATTATCATCAAATAAATCGGTTTCTTCGAAATTTAAATTATTTTCATATGGATTATTATTGCTATTATTCATAAATATCTTCCGTTTTAAAAATCAATTTAATGAAACTTTAAATTTTCGTGCGAGGGTGATGACAGATTCTTTGGCATAATTCCAACGGATGGTTGGACTTTTTTTGTTTCCATTTCTTTTGCAGGTGAATTATATGTGCTTTTTTTGTGTTTTTTACTGAAACGGTTAATAATAAAAAAGACTTTAATAGCAAATACAAAACCAAATATAAATAATCTTAAATAGATCTCCTTTAAATGTAGGATATTTTATAGAGATTTTTTCGACATCATTTAGAAATATGAATTCACAATTATTCTAAGTGAAATTTAATAAAAAATATAATCTTTATTATTTTTTGTCATTTTTTTTGAAGGTTAGGAGTAGAATAAAGAGATCAAGAATATAAATCATAACCAAAAGAATTTATAAATAATTTCTTTTCATTTCATTATAAATTATCTTTTTTATTTCTATTGACACATAATTTGTACTTTTATTTAACAATCTTTTTTATTTTTCTTCTTAGACTTGTGCTGGAATTCTTCAAGTGCTTGGCGCACAACTTTTTGTTATGATACATTGTCTTTTTTCGCAAAACTTTGAACATAATTAAGTAATGGATCAGATAATCTAACGGTTATAGTTTTAGGTTCAAATTCAATTGTGGTGATCTCAAAATCAGGATCTTTCATAAACTCACTTATATCACCTTCAGCATTAAATTTTTCTTCATACTGTTTTAGCTGATTTTTATGCATAAAAATTTCCGTAAATGGTCTTTTAAATCGACTCCCTTCTATTTCTTAAAACAAAAGCACCAACCATTGCCCTACCATAAATATTGACTCCAAAAGCAATAATTCTTTGTTCTTCACCGGAATAAAATTTTATTAACATATCCTAGAGAATTATTAATTCTTTGCATAATAGTATATATTCAATTTAAACAATTATTTTTCAAATAAACATAAAATACTTTGTTGTGAAAGTATAAATATCCATAACCTTTACATTTCATGATTTGCAATATATGAATCAAAACATTTTATTTTTTTAAAAATAAAATGTTTTGATTCATATATTAATGTATTTATAAGGTTTTTATGATTTCTAAAAATGTGATATATTTTATTCCTGTATGCATATTAACAACTGCATTATATAGTTATAATAAGAAAAATGAAATAAATTTTGAAAAAAAACCTGAAAAAGATTTTATTGATGAGAAGAAAGCACTTAATTCCAAAGTAGAAGATTCTAAATCCAAAGTAGAAGATTCTAAATCCAAAGTAGAAGATTCTAAATCCAAAGTAGAAGATTCTAAATCCAAAGTTGATGAATCTGAATCCAAATCTGAAGTCCCCAAGTCCAAAGCAGAAGCTCATAAGTCCAAAGCAGAAGATCCCAAGTCCAAAGCAGAAGTTCCCAAGTCCACAGAAGAAGGTCCTAATACTTTAGGTGAAGATCCCAAGTCCAAAGCAGAAGGTCCTAATACTTTAGCAGAGGGTTATAAATCTTTAGCAGAAGATCCCAAGTCCAAAGCAGAAGGTTTTAAGTCCATAGTTTCAGTAGATAATGGTAATAAGCTTAAAATTCTTGGATTTATAGATGATAGACCTTTCAATAACAATTTGGATGGTAATGATCTAATGGGGATGATTGAATTTGCTCAAACTAAAACAATTTCACCAACAGATGCAATAAAACTGATTCCAAACCGTAAAGCTTTATTAATATTCACACCGCAAAAAGATGATCAAGATTATATAACGAGTTTAAAAGTCATTGCTTACATTAATGGAAATGAAATTGGAATATTGGATATGAAGACTCCAATAGACTTTCCCAAGAGCGATCAGACTCCTGATAGTTTAAATAAACATGAGGTTAAGTATTCAACAAAGTCTTGGAGCGTGCAATTACCAGGATCATGGATGAAAAATGGTCTTTCTTTAACTTTTGTAAATCAAAGAAAACAGAAAGGGAGCTTAAAAGCTGAGAATTTAAAATTTTCTCCGCCAACTGAATTATTTTTAACGAATTTTAGATTAGCCATGTTAAGTGAACTACAGCCTAAAGGGGAAATGGAAAAAAATCCACATAAGTTCGCTTTAGATTATTTTCAAACTATCCCAGTTGCAAAATTAAAAGTTGGTACTTACCAGCCTCTTAAAATATCGGATAAAATTGTAATGCCAAATGGAATTATTTATGATTCTAATAATTTAAGCTCTACGACGGGTGATGGACATAATGGTGATATGAGAGAGGAAATTCTCAAAAACTTATTTGGATATGGAATAAATAAAGCAAACTCAGGTATTTCAAGCTCAGATAGCTCTTCAAAAGATCCTCAGTATTTTAAACAAATCCAAATACATAGGGGGACTGGAAGTTATCAAAATAAAAGTAATGTAATACATGGATGGAGCGGAGGCAGCGGTTTAGCAACTCTCTTTGAAGCAGAAGGTAATGAATTTAGCCACGAACTAGGGCATAATTATGAATTGGGTTATTATCCAGGAGGTCCTGAAAATTATTACTTTAATTCGAATTCTGGATGGGGTTATAATGCCGATAAGAATAAAATGATAAGTACCTTGGTATGGGGAAAAAATTTGAAAGATGTTGAGGAAAATGGGAGAGTATATCCAAGACCTAAATGGCAGGGTTTTTCTTTTAATACTGATCCTATGGCTGGTGCAGAGATAAATGGAAATATTTCTAAATTTACCCAATATACTCCATTTACGACAGAACTTATTCAAAAAAACTTATCTACATTTGACATAATAACGAGTGATAGTCCAACAGGCTATAAACATTGGGATGATGATTTAAAAGAAATGATCATATCTGCTTCTGAGCGCCCTATTCCTCAACAATTTGAAGTGCCTATCTTGACGCTAATTGGTTTATATGACCCAAAGGGTGTGTTGCCCAGTCACATGTATCCAGGGCTATATGGGAATATGGGATATATTTATGATTTACAAACATCTAATATGGATAAAGGATGTTGGTTAGCTATCACTAAGTCAGACAATGAGATCAAAGCATTTAAGCTTAATGATAAGCAATTACGTGATGGAATGATGAATGCTTATCATGTGAACTTACCAACTATGAATATAACATATACTAAAGCTGAAATTTCTTGTATAATTAATAATCAAAATAGAGTATTGTCTTCAATAGATATCGCTGGTCCATCACAAGAAAATGAAAATAAATTGCCTCTTCCAGTTATCATTTCAGATGTTAATGATAAAGAAGAAAAAGCTTTTACTGATAAATATAAAAAAGCTTTTTTAAGTCAATTTCCAGATATTGGTAACAATGAAATTCAGAATACAGATTTAATTCAAAAATTTGCTGATAAAATTCTCTTTTATAAAAAAGGAAGTAACAATAAATATTTAGGTTATTATGTATTTAATATGATAGATGATAAAATTCAAAACAATAACAGCCCTATATTCAAAGTGTTTCCATTTAGTGAAACAATATTTAATTCTAAAATATACAGTCCTAAATATTCTTCTCATTATTTCCTAGCAGAAGATTCTAAAGTAAGTCCAACTAAAAGGCGTTGGGTAAATGTTACTTCAGGCAGTGTTTTAAAAATTAAATTGACTAATAATCAGAACAATTCTGAATTAAAAATTAAATTAAAAGCATTTATAAACAGCGACGAAAAATTGTTTGATATGGAATCAGGTATATATGCTGATAATTTCCCTGCTAAAGAAAAACTATCAATTAAGTTCATTTCTGTAGATAATCCTGAAATTATTAAATCCGCAGGAACTTATGAAGGAGTATTAAATTTAATTGCGAAGAGTTGGTATAATGATACAATTAACGAACCAATCCAAATAAAAATATCATCCGTTGATGGCGTTGTCAGTGCTTTGCAGATGTAATCTAAGTAATTTACTAGCTCCTCAAGAGGAGCTTCACAGGCTGGGGTAGAAAGTGGATACCAATATACATCTTTCTCCGCAAAATCCTCCAAACAACCCTTGTCATTCTTGAAATTATAAGATATGCACTCCTCTCGAGCTCAGGGCTGAGGCTTAATGCTCGGAAGAATATATAGAAGGGGGGTGAACAATATGCCAGTTGTAAAGATTAAAGAAGGTGAAACCTTTGAAAGCGCGATGCGTCGTTTTAAGAAGCAATGCGAAAAAGCAGGTATTCTCTCTGAAATTCGCAAACGTGAGCACTATGAAAAACCCTCTGTTAAAATTAAGAGAAAACGTATGGCTGCTCGTAAGCGCGCTCTAAAAAAACAAAAGAAACTCATGTCTTAATGAGTCTTTGGAGAGCTAAAAGAGAGCTTTAAAGCAAGAGAGAGTTGTGAAAAACGGCTCTCTCTTTTTTTTCCTCAGAGCTCAAAGTGTGATAGGTTCAAACTCCTCGGAGTGGAGAAGAAAAACTTCAACAAATGGTGAGGTTCTTATTTGAGGCTTCGCAAGCAATCTATTCAAAATATTATTGATTCTGTCAACTTACCAGACCATCTCAAACGCTACTTAGAGGTTAAGCGTTCGGGCAGTCACTCCGTTGCCAAATGCCCATTTCATCAAGATACTTCCCCAAGCTTATGTATTTATACAGATAATTATCATTGTTTTGCCTGCAAAGCACATGGCAATTTAATCGATTATGAAATGCATAGGACAGGCGCTTCTTTTCGTGAGGCTGTGCAAAGTCTAGCGGAAATGTATCAACTGCCCTTAGAGTATGAAAGCCCAAGCGATCAAGGTCCTAAAAGTCATTTGAGCGCTGCTTTTTTTGAGAAGCAGAATAAAAATTTAATGGATATGGAAGCTTTCTTTAAAGAAAATCTACTAACCTTTAAAGAAAAAGCAGAAAAAGAAAATTGTGCATTCTATTTATTTTTAATAAACCAATGTAAAATTGATTTTGCTTATTCTGGAACAATACAGGCGTGCCGTGATTTTGTAAGTAAAAGAGATTTTGGCAATCATAAACCGTTTGACTTGTCTGAACGTCTGGTCTTTCCTGTTTATAAAGACAGTGGAAAAGTAACAGGTTTTCTTTTTTCAAAGAAAATAGCGCTTGACTCCATTAAAAATGCAGAAGATTGTCAGCAGATATTTACAGAGCTCGAACAATACAGCCCCTATCCTAAGTCTTTTTTACCGGTGTTAAATTGGCAGAATGCGCGTTCCTATGCAGCAAAAGCAAAACAATTATTTGTCGTAACAAATATGAATGATTTTCTTTTTTTAGCACAGAGAAATATTGCAAATACCGTGTTATGTATTGGCGATAAGTTAGATTTAAATTTAACGAAAACCTTTGCTAAAAGAGTTCCTGTTGTTACATTAATTCTCGATGATTCCAAATCTGCCAACGCATATTTATGGAAAACCTTTGTTGATAATATTCATATTGAGGATATTTCTTTACAGATCATAAGATTTCCAAAAATGACAAATGGACTCAGTGCGTTTTTAATGAATTATGATAGCAATGGTCTGCAGAATTGGCTTGGGCAGATAAAATTAGTTTTAAATGAAGTAACCGCACGTGTTACGGGATCGGTTGCTCAACCGCAAAGAGTGGAAGAATTTAAGAAAATTATACTACCCGTTTTAAATAAATTGGAAAATATTGAACGGAGAAATCGAATTCTTAGTGAATTAAGTCAAGTATTTTTTGGTTCGGCGAAAGAAATTTTATTTCAAACGCAAAGTAACATTAGATATAACTTAAAGTATAAACAGGATAATAAAGATGCAATAAAGGAAGTAAAGAAGCTAAACTCTCAAGATATAAAAATGGTTGAGAAAGTAGAGATATTACCTGCGAAAGATTTAAAAAAAGTTGCGAGTGAAAAAGATTTTTTAAATAAAACAATTCTTTTTTACCATAAAATCTTAATGTCCGAGAAAGGCAAGGAAGCGCAGATTTATCTTTTAGAAAGAGGGATCTCGCATGAGCAAATCATTGCGTGGAATTTGGGTTTTTGCCCCGGGAGCAATGATTTATCCCGTAAAGTCGAAAATAATTTTATCGGTTGTGAAACACCATTAAAATTGGGATTGATAAAACCTCGATTGAATCAGGGAAAATATTTCGATCTCTTTCATGATCGCATTATTATTCCAATCTATGGGGCAGATGGATCTCCTGTTGCTTTGGCAGGAAGATTGTTTATAAAAAACTCTGTGTTGCAAGCAAAAGAAATGCCAAAATATATTAATTCACCTGAGTCCGATTTATTTGCAAAATCTAAGGTTTTATTCCATTTTTATGGTGCATTAAAATCGATTGTCAGCTATGGATATGTTATTGTCGTTGAAGGCTATATGGACTGTATTTCATTGGTTAATGCTGGAGTCACCAATACGGTTGCTGTCATGGGAACAGCATTGACTCAAGCGCATATGGAAATCTTAACTAAAGTGACAAAAAGAATTGTCCTATGTTTTGATAGTGATAATGCGGGACAAAATGCTGCAAAAAGATCTTTTTCAGTTGCGTTTCCTTACTCTGGGATAGATATAGAGTATATGCTTTTACCCAGTGGAAAAGACCCAGATGAATTTATCCAAAAATTTGGGGTGGAGCGGTTTTTTAAATTAGCAGAGCAGCGCATACCTTTGTTGCATAAAATTTGCGAATGGCTGCAGATTGAGTCAAACTCTCAACCCGAGCGGTTTTTTAGTTTAGTGAAAGAACAAGTGCTCTCTTTGGTTGCTCTGCATCCTGATCTTTCTACCCAAAATGAAGTCTTGAGCTTTTTGTGTGAAAGATATTTTTCTAATATGACAGTTTCGAGTTTGCGCAATGAAATGGGGAAAACCTCTTTCGTTGCAAATCGACCTCTGCTTGCGAAAGAACACTCTGTTCAGAAATCAGATATTCTTGATGACTGGCCCGTTCTGAATGCTCATGAAGTTAAATTTCTCTTTACCCTTGTGCACTCAAAATTTGTTGAGCTGCCGGAGCGACTCAGAAATGTGGCTCAAGGTCTTTGCAGCGGTGAAGAGAGTGATGAAAAATATTGTGCTTTAGCACTTAATCATCAAATGACTGCGCAAAGTTTTGTAGTTTTTCTTGAATTCATAGCCATAATGATTGAAAATCCTTATGTTTGTTTGCTAGATTTAGAAAGCTTGAATTCTTGGGAATTTTCTTCTCATGCGAAGCTCCTTATTGCTTATATGACTTCGGAAGCGCATGTATTATTACAATTTCATAAGGAGGAATTGTTGAAGGAAGGCTTGCCTGGCAATGTGTCCATGATATCATTAAAAAATATTTGGGATCTAAAAAACTCTGGGTTTTTAAGGTTTCAGCTGCGAAACGTAAAATTATCATCGCAACGCGGTGGATTGAGATCATTTGTTGCAGAGACTTTACTCCACCTTGAACTCGAATATATTGATAACGCTCTTCGGGCATTTTCGAGTTTTCATTTTGATAACGAGATAGATAAGCAATTTCAAGATCTTGTCAAGGAGAGAATGCGACGACGTACAAAATTTAGCAATTTCGAATCTTTTAGTTTGCAATGAGAGAAAAATCATTTCAAATTATTTCTTTTGTGCTATTCAAGCATCGCTGTTCGAATAGTTTTTTGTTTTGTGATTCTTGGGGGTTTTTAAAATATGACGAATTCCAAGTCAAAGTCAGCAGTCATTGGTAGTCAGAAACGTGCTTCTGAGCATACCCAAAGCAAAGAAAAAACTATGAACGCAAAGCCTGCACCACAGGCAAAAAAAGTAGAAAAGACTCCTGCGAAAGCTCAGCCTCAAGCAAAGTCTGCGGAACCATCTAAGACAGTAAAAAAAGAGAATCAGCCTTTGACTAAAAAACAATCTGTAAAATCATCTGAACATGTTTCTAAAGACTCACCAGAGGCTGCTCAGGAAGTAAAAAAAACTCCTGCAGTCAAATCTGAAAAAGATTTGAAACATCATGTCGTTAAACCCCAAAAAGAGCCTAAAGAGGCAGAAAAACTTGGGGAGAAATCAAGTCCTTTTAAGTTAGAGAAAAGTGGAAAAGTGAGTGATAAAGAAACGAGCAAAGTCCCGTCTGCGGCAAAAAAATCAGTTAAACTAACCTCTCCAGTCGCTTCAGCAGCAAAAGGGAAAGAAGAGCCCCAAGCTGCATCCGTTCCTGCTGCCAATGTGGCAAAAGGCAAGGATGAGCAAACAGCGTCCCTAGCAGCGCCTAAACAAGTCAAAATAGTGCGGGCAAAAGCAGAGGGTGCCGGCGGGAAAACAACTGCTGCAAAAGCAGCAAGCCCAGCGAAAAGGGCCGTTGAAAAGTCTCATGAATACTCGGCAACTGAAAAAGCACAAACCGCAGAAGCAAGCGTGGCTAAAAAAAGCCCTGCGCGAAAATCTCCTGCTGCTAAAATTGTAGAATCAGCTAAGCCTGCAGATTCTTTAAAGAACCTGGACTCTAGCAAAGATAAAAAGGCAAAACCGTCTGCAGATAAAGTTGTTTTGATCAAAAAAGAAGCTAAGGCTGCAGTTCCTGCTGTGCAAGAAATCGAAGAAAAAGACAAAAAAACAGCGTCTGCCAGTGCATCTCCCGCTGCAGCTGCAAATGCCAAAAAGAAAGATGCAAAACCAGATCTCACCAAAAAGCCTACAAAGCAAGCAAAAGGCAAAGGAGCAGATTCCGAAGAGGAAGATTCTTTCGATGAAGCAGCTGTTGATGAAGAAATAGATGACTTTACCCTAGATGAGGAAGAAGATCTTCTCGCAGAAGTCGACTCCGAATCCGAAGACCCAACTGCATTGCCAGAAGATGACTTCTTAGCAGCGGAAGAGTTTGGCGCTGACCTTGGTGGTGAAGAAGAAGATCTCGATGCCGCGGGCCGTAGCAATGACCCCGTGCGTGTCTATCTTAGAAAAATGGGTCAAGTGGCCCTTCTTTCTCGCGATGGCGAAGTTGAAATTGCTAAGAAAATTGAAAATGAAGAAAATAAGCTGCTCGAGCATTTGGTTTCATTGCGCATAGGTATCAACCATATGTGCGATGTGGGGCAGAAATTTATCGACGGTATTATCAAAGCCAAAAACCTGGTTAAAGGTTTTGATGATGAGCAAGATCAAGCCAACGACGAAGGTCAATCGCAACGCGTGCGCGTCCTTGTCGAAAGCTTTATGAAGCTTGCGAACACAGCTGTGGAAATTGAAGATAAATTTGGCTTACAGGGGCTTGATAAACTTTCTAACCATGAACGTGAAATTCTCAATGAATCACGCAGTCAGATGTTTGAAATTATCAAGGAAATCAACGTAAATCGTCGTATTATTCAGCAGATCGTAACAGAGCTCGATACGCATGCAAAGTCTGTCTCTGACTGCATGAAAGAAATCAATAAAGTTAAAGTGAGAACGCGCCTCGATGAAGCTCGTTTGGCCGCTTATTGTAACAACAACGCTTCTCGACCTATCGAAGTGAATTTCTTGACTGAAAGAGATTGGGAAAACTTTAAAAACACTTATATCTCTGCGCAAAACGCAATTTTATCCAGTGAACAAGCATGTTTCTTAAGCAGAAGTGAAATTGCGATAAAGTACCAAGTGATCAACAATGCAAATCGCTTTGCGGAAGAAGCAAAACGTGAGCTGATTGAAGCAAACTTGCGCCTTGTTGTTTCGATTGCTAAAAAATACATGAACCGTGGACTTCAGTTTCTCGATCTTATTCAGGAAGGTAATATTGGCCTGATGAAAGCAGTCGAAAAATTTGAATACCGTCGTGGTTACAAATTCAGTACGTATGCAACGTGGTGGATTCGCCAAGCAATAACACGTGCGATTGCAGACCAAGCACGCACGATCCGTATTCCTGTGCATATGATTGAAACTATTAACAAAATGGTAAGGACTAGCCGTCAGCTTGTTCAGGAAATGGGACGAGAACCCACTCCCGAAGAAATTGCACAACGCATGGACATGAGTATAGAAAAAGTACGTAAGGTGATGAAGATTGCCCGCGAACCTATTTCTCTCGAAGCTCCTATTGGCGAAGAAGAAGACAATCACTACGGAGACTTTTTGGAAGACAAAACCCATGGTGCGCCTATCGATATCGTGGCAAACCAAAGTCTTTCCGACCAAACCAAAAAAGTCTTGGCGACTTTAACTTCTCGTGAAGAAAAAGTATTGCGCATGCGTTTTGGGATCGGTGAAAAGACAGACCACACACTCGAAGAAGTGGGGCAAAGTTTCGACGTAACGCGCGAGCGTATTCGTCAGATTGAGGCCAAGGCTTTGAGAAAGCTACGTCATCCAAGTCGTTCTAAAAAGTTAAAAGCTTTTATAGAAAGCTAAAAGAAAAGGTGTTTCGTGTAAACAGCGAAACACCTTTTTTTAATAAAATTCTTTTTCGGCTTCTATTTTTATTTTACCGGTAAAGTTGTGCAGAGGGACATAGCCTTTTTCAATGGCAATTCGAGCCGCTGCAATTTTTGGAAATTTACTGCCGATGGAATTGAGCAGCTGTTCTGCAAGAAACTCAAGTAGTTTAATTTTATTTAGTTCTTTTATCTTTTCTGTGATATATTCGCACACATAGCTATAATCGACCGTATTTTCAAGCTTATCATTGGTATCGTTGAGTTGAATTTTGAGAGAGACATCAAGTCGCAAATTTTGCCCAATTTTCTCTTCATATTGGTTGGCTCCTAAGTAAAGAAAAACTCTTAGGTCAGTTATGTGTATCCAACAGAATTCTTGTTTTTTTAGTAGCTTATTGTTGTGGGGAAATGCGCTCATTTTTTATTCCTCAATTTTTTGGCGATAAGCGAGAAACAAAGATATAAAAAAGATCCAATGTTTTTGTTTCTCTTTTTTATCCACAGCATCACATAGAACAAAGGTGACCTTATGACAAACCCAAAGAGTTCAGAGTCAGCAAAAAAATATATAGATTTGGCAAATAAATATGGTGCGCACAATTATCATCCACTAGAAGTTGTTCTGACAAAAGGCTTTGGTGAATGGGTATGGGATATCGATGGGAAAAAATATTTGGACATGTTGAGTGCTTACAGTGCTGTCAATCAGGGGCACTGTCATCCACGTTTACAAAAAACTCTTATGGATCAATCGCAAAAAATCACTTTGACTTCCCGTGCTTTTCACAACGACCAAATGGGGCCTTGGCTCAAACAGATCACAGAAATGTGCTCTATGGATATGGCATTGCCTATGAACACTGGAGCAGAAGCTGTTGAAACAGCTATTAAAATAGCGCGTAAATGGGGTTATGTCGTTAAGAAAATCCCGTTAAACAGCGCTGAAATCATCGTCTGCGATCATAACTTTCACGGTCGCACATCAACAATCGTCAGCTTTTCAAGTGAATTGCAGTACAAACAAGAGTTTGGCCCTTTTTGTGGTGGCTTTCGCGCAGTCCCTTTCGGCGATGCCGAAGCCCTAGAAAAAGCAATCACACCAAATACAGTCGGTTTTCTGTTTGAGCCGATTCAAGGCGAGGCTGGCATTATCATTCCACCAGAGGGATACTTATCTAAAATTAGCTCTATATGTAAAAAGAATAATATTTTATGTATTGCAGATGAAATTCAAACAGGTATGGGGAGAACGGGCAAGCTTTTCGCCCATCAATACGAGGATTGCCATCCTGATATGCTTATTCTTGGAAAGGCACTCGGCGGAGCATTTTATCCTATTTCAGCGGTCGTTGGTTCCAAAGATGTCATTGGTGTGTTGAAACCAGGCGATCATGGCTCAACTTTTGGTGGGAACTCTCTTGCATGCGCTCTTTCACAAACAGCTATGGATATAATTGTTGAAGAAGATCTCTCTCAAAGAGCATATAAACTTGGTGAAAAATTTAGAAAAACTCTGTCCTCCCTACCATCTCATGTTGTGAAAGAAGTGCGTGGAAAAGGTCTGCTTAATGCCATCGAAATTCAAAAAGATGCTGGACATGGACGTTTTTACAGTGAACTTTTACAAGAAAGAGGTATACTGGCAAAAGAAACACACGACGTTACCATTCGCTTTGCTCCTCCGTTAATTATTCAGGAGTCAAGTTTAGATTTCGCTTTAAAAACAATCACCGAAGTTTTTTCTAAAACTCAGGATGAGTGGAACAAAAAATAAGATTTGACATTTGCAGTGTTGGTTGTTATAAAAATATGTGCTTTCATAGCCGTCCGTTAAAATGGCGCAACCAGCCAAAATCCCTTCTTATTTTTCCCTTCAACTTTTTTTCTTTTGGAATCATTCAGCATGGCAGATGACAAAAATAATGATGACTTCGATAATGAGTCACCTTCATCCCGTAAACGTACAACAAATACAACGACAACAAGAAGATACATTCGTAGAACGCCCGATGAAAACAATCTTTTCAGCGAGAACAACAACACTTCTGCAAATTCGAATGATAGTTCGGATTCTGAAGGGATTTCTACTTATACGCCTTCACGTCGTATCTTTACGCGGTCAAAAGACTCATCCAATGCTCCTTCTTCTCCAAATAATCCGAGCATGTCATCTTCAAACTCTTCAAACTCTTCAATGGGCTCTTCGGCAGCTTCCTTTTCACCACGTCCGTTTGGTATGAATGCGCCTCCCCCAAATAGAATGGGTTCTCCTCAAGCTTCTATGAACGCAGGAGGAGGCTCAACCAGTCACCCTGCTTCTCCTGCTATGCAGCAGAGTGGAAGTGCTCCGCATCAAAATCGTTCTTTTCAAGGACAAAACAATTTTTCTCAACCCTTGAATCGCAATCCAAACATGGGCAGAAGATCAGAAAATCCTCGTCCAGTTGTGAGCGGTGATGAAAAAGAGCCTGAATTTAACTCTGAAGTTCCTGTTATGAATCTTAAGGAACTCAAAGAAAAACACATCAGTGACCTTGTCCATATGGCAAAAGAAATGGGCATTGACGGAGCTGCAAACTTAAGAAAGCAAGATCTCGTATTTGCTTTGCTCGAAGCACAAGCTGTGCGCAATGGTGTTGTTTATTCTGAAGGTGTGCTTGAAACCTTACCCGATGGTTTTGGTTTCTTAAGAGCACCTGACTATAATTATTTACCTGGGCCAGATGACATCTATGTCTCTCCTTCGCAAATCCGTCGCTTTAACCTGCGCACGGGCGATACCGTTTCTGGACAAATCCGTCCACCAAAGGACAATGAGCGTTATTTTGCCTTGTTAAAAGTTGAATCTGTGAATGGTGAAACACCTGACTTCACAGGTGAGAAAATATTATTCGATAACTTAACAACCATTCACCCTGACTTCCGTTTTAAACTTGAACACGATCCTCAAGTTTATAGCACACGTCTTATCGATCTCTTTGCGCCTATTGGTAAAGGACAGCGTGCTCTTATTGTGGCGCCACCAAAGACCGGTAAAACAATTCTTTTACAAAATATTGCGAATTCCATTGCACAAAACCATCCCGAAGCTGTTCTCATTGTTTTGCTTATTGATGAGCGTCCGGAAGAAGTTACGGACATGGAACGTTCTGTGCGTGGAGAAGTTGTCAGCAGTACTTTCGATGAACCTGCGCAACGCCATGTGCAAGTAGCAGAAATGGTCATTGAAAAAGCGAAACGCCTTGTAGAACACAAAAAAGATGTTGTGATTTTGCTTGACTCAATCACGCGCCTTGCCCGTGCTTACAACAGCGTAGTGCCACCGAGTGGAAAAATCTTAACAGGTGGTGTGGATGCCAACGCGTTACACAAACCAAAAAGATTCTTCGGTGCTGCGCGTAATGTGGAAGAAGGTGGAAGCCTTACCATTATTGCAACAGCATTGATCGATACGGGCAGCCGTATGGACGAAGTTATTTTCGAAGAATTCAAAGGGACAGGTAACATGGAGCTTGTACTCGATCGCCGCTTAGCAGAACGCCGTGTGTTTCCTGCTATCGACATCAACAAAAGTGCAACCCGTCGTGAAGATCTTCTTCTCGGTAGAGAAACTCTCAATCGCTTGTGGGTTCTCCGCAAGGTTCTTCATCCTATGTCACCGATTGAATCTATGGAGTTCTTACTCCAAAGGTTTGAACGTTGTGAAACCAACGATGATTTCCTTAACAGCATGAACGGTTAATCGTTTGTTAATTAAATAATCTGTATTTGAAAAGAGTCTTAATTTAATTAAGGCTCTTTTTTTTGTTTTAAAAATATTATTTTCAAAATAAATAATTTTTTTAACTTTTAATGAAGTACTTAAGGGAGACTTTTATTGAATTTACAATAAAGAAAGTAGAATTTATTAAAAAAACTTGGAGGTTTTATATGATGTATTTTCTTAGTAAAATAATATTATATATTGCGTTCTTTGTTTTTACGGTAATTTTTAGTAATAATGTTTTTTCTTTTAAAAAAGAAATAGAAGAGATGAGTAAAAAGATAACTGCAAGTCAGAATATAACATATGCCTATATATCTAAATATTCAAACTCTATAGTGACTTCATGTGTAGTCAAAAGCGATGGTTCACTCTCTGAGTGTAAAAATACTGGAAATAGTATTAATAATCCAAGTGGCATCGATTTTGATTATTTTAATAATTTATATGTAACAAATAATAATTATACTATTGTATTTTGTCCTGCAAGTTATAATGGTCAGTTACCTTTATGCGCAAATGCGGGAGGTGGTGAGTTTTCAATACCAAACGGCATTGTTTTTAATAAAGGGTATGCACTCATAGCGAATGCTGTATGTAGTTCAGTGAGTGTTTGTAAGCAAAATGAAAATGGTATGTTATGTTCATGAGTAAGATCAGGAAGTTGTTTGGTAAATCCAACAGATATTAAAATTTATAAAGGACCTATTTACATTAGTGAAGTGAGTGAAATTGGTACTTTAAATAATTGTATATCGTCAGGAACAGGTTTTAATAATCCAATTGGCATAAAAATCTATAAGTCATAGCAATTATCCTTCGTATCTGTGAAATTCTCAAATTATTAAACAGACCTAATGAGTTCACTATAAATCAGATCATCTATTTTAAATTGAAGAGTATTGAATCCTCAGGTAATAAGTTAAAAAATTGACATTATGAGACTTTAAATTTCTTATATTATACGATTTTATATTAACAAATTTTAATGCCACTTTTAGGAACAAGTAAGTATTAATTTTAAAAAAGGATGGAGAATTTTTATGGTTAGCGGTTCAAATAAGACCCAAAAAATGACTCAGAAAAGCACTAAAAATGAAACAGTAGAAAAGAAAACAAAAGGAACAGCAAAAAGTAACAAAATTACGTATACACCCTTTTCCACACCTGCCTTTATTCAAGATTTAACAGGTAGTGCTCAGGTGGATCTCAATTTTAAATGGAATTTAAATGCCAATGCATTTACAGAGCAATCCATCGCAGGCGATCCTTGGAATCAAGGTTATCTTGATAACACAGGAAAGTTTATTTCATCTCCACCTCAATCTTATTATTACAATTTAGCAACAACAGATATTCCTGCTGGTACAGCAGCTTTGCCAGTCACTTGGGTCGCTTTTCCTCGTCGAATTCTTTATTTTCTTGGTAAAAATAATCCAGAGACCAATCCTTATAATTTAGATCAACAAAAATTGTTTGAATTAGCAGACACTGGTTATTACACAGATAGTTCTGGTGCTCGGCATTCTTTTCCACAAATACCTGTTAATTTATGTCCAAATCCGAATTGGAAAGGCGAATTGCAAGCTTATGGCCCCTACGGTCCGAGAGGTTGGCAAGATGAATACAGTGAATGGAGTGTCACACGCAATAGCGCAGGGAAAATCACCCGGGTTGATTTTGTCTGTGAAAATCCAGAATACTGGTACACGCTATGGAGTGTTGACCCCAACACAGTGGCAAAAAAATATGAAGAAACTCTTAATTTTGGTTTACCAACAAACAGTCCAAATAATATCAGTGTGAAGGTTGAAGAACTTTATTTGCGCGATCCAATTTCTGGAAATCCTGTTATCGATCCCTTTACTCAAAAGCCAGCATATAACCCGTTAAATAAATGGAACTCTGGGCCGCTGTCTGTGCGTGGAAGCGCGGCTTCGGGCGGTGCCATGCACCTCACAAGTTCGCCAAATACACTGCAAACAGAAGTGGGATTGGCAGGAGCGGCCACTGTGCAAAGAAACGTTGGAAATGTAAATCCTCAAGCCCTTATTTGTTGCAGTCAGTATGGGCAATCCTTTCGCAACAGCGATCCTTTTATCGGTCAATCCGTTAATCAAGTGGTAGGAGGCACTCCAGCTGCAAGAGTCTCTCTCGCCAATCCCATTGGTTTATATATTCAGAAGCCAGACTTCAGTAATTATCAATTATTTGATGATCCCAAACTCCCGAAAGGTGCTAGCGTAGCGGATTGCTGGCAAGTTGTGCGTGGCCATGAAATGTTAATTGATCCTGTAACCAATCAGCCTTTTAATGGGAATTTTATTCTCCATGCTGTCTTTCAAATACCTGCGAAATGGATCGCAGCGGGTGTGACAAAAACCATTGGTGATATAAAAATCACTTCAGGCGGAGTGACATCACCTATTCAGTGGGCTGGGCAAATTGCCCAAACGTATCATGTTGGTTTATTCGCGCGTGGTCTTCCCGCAAAAGATTTAGAACCTGTGAGTTGCGCTGTTAACTTAAGCAATCCGACTGAAGATGCAAAACTACCACCGGCGCAAGTGCAACCAGTGCAAATGGTGTATCAGTCAATTTGGAATGCATATTACGGAACAAAAATTCCAAATCCAGTCAATATCCCTATGTCTCTCGCAACGAATTCCGTCATTGTGCCTGTTCCTGTTAAGCAAGGTGATCAGGGATTAAGAATGGTCTTGATTTGTTCTACTGCCGTTAAAGGGGCTGGAAATTCACTGCCAACAGTGGTTGCTGCGCCAAATTCAGGAATTGCTATTACGGTCGATCAAAAAGCAGGATTGCAAGATGTGACTTATGCTGCACCAGGGAATTCATACCCGAGTGTGTTTAATATGCTTACTTTAACGGTTAATATTGATAAAAATACAACTCCAGGACTATATGGAATTCAAGTCAATAATCCAGGAACAGGTATGCCCCCCGCCGTGACAGGACCAGGATATATATATGTTTTCCCTTCATGACGCTCTAAAATTTTTAAAAGAATAAATAAAAATATGTGAGAAAATTTGTCCAAATTAATATTTTTTTAGTTTTAATTTTTGAGGAGAAATAAATTAATGAAAATTTATTATTTACGAATAAACGTTTTATTAGTATTCATTTTTTCTTATATATTATCCTCAAATAATTTTTTATCATTTAAAGCATACGCTCAAGGAAGTGTGCCTGGAAATTGCTCAGCGCCTCCACAATTAAATTCTACAATTCCTACCGATATGGGGGTGCCAAACTCCCAAGCAAATGCAAACTGTTTTGCTTGGCAACAATTTCTTGCTTTAAATTGGGTTGCAGATACAAGTACATGTGCTGCAGATAATTCTGTAAAAGCGAGTGATTTTGGCAAAGCGAATAATACAGCACCTGTTGTGTGGGAAACATATAAAGAAGCCGCTGAAATATTCTTGGCTCAGGCACAGAAACCCGCTCCTTGGTGCAGTCAACAGGCATTGCCTCAGCAATGGAAGAGTAAATTAAAATCAATGGCAAAAACTTCCAAGCATGGTTTTAAAGTCATGGCTTCCATTTCTAAAGCAGCAAATAATGCGGAAGTGTTAAATTTAAATGAATTTGGGCAAGCCGGAACAAATAATTCATGGATAACTTCACAAGCAGGAAAACTTGCGTTGTATGAAATACGGGTGAATCAAGATGAGTTTAATTATATCAATGATAATCAACTTTATAATGCACAAGTTCAACAAAAATTTGTTACGACTCAAGGTATAAACTTACCCGACGGTTCAGCAACTTTTTCACAATATGGAAAGATAGGTGCGATAGAATTAAAAGCTTCGTGGGTTGAACTCCCTGATCCAAAAACCTGGCCTTATTATAAAATTTCTAAAGCTATTGTAAGTTATCCAAACGAAAAAAATCCTAAAGAAGTGACAGTAGGGCTGACGGGCTTGCATATTATTCATAAAACCAAACGCTCTCCCCAATTTATTTGGGCAACGTTTGAACATATAAACAATGCACCCAATGCAAATAAACAGAATATGCTTGCTTGGTATACTTTTTATAATTTAAACTGTGATCCAAAAACAGATCATTATCAATGTGCTCCAAATGCACAACCAGCAAGTGCGACTCCACAAAATCCCTATTTCCCAAATTATCCTAAAGATCCTTATGATGCACCTATACAAGTTGTCCGTTTAACTCCTATTCCAAGTGATTCTACTAATAACGTTGCTGGTTTGAATGCATGGGTTCAGAAAAATGTAATTGCACAAGCTAATCCAAATTCCGTATTTCTGAATTACCAATTGGTCAATGTTGTCTGGGCAAACAGTCCTGAAGTGATTGAGCCTGGGGCAAGAATTCCTTTACCAGATGGTAATCAACAACCCGATCCTGCCAATACGACTGTTGCAAATACGACCTTAGAAACATACTTTCAGCAAACAAAAACCTGTTTATTTTGTCACCAAAATGCAAGTTTAAAGATGCCAAGCAGTCAAAGTTCAAATGCAAATAAATTAAAATCAGTTTCAAACGAAATTCTGCATTTATTGCAATTAAAAAATAATAAACAAGTTAATTCAAATAAGAGTAGCACAGCTCCGTTTGCGTCCGATTATTCCTTTTTATTTTATAGCGCTGCAAGTCCAAGTTCAGGCGCAAAATCAAAAAATAGAAATTAATAGAAAATTGGTAACCCATATATTTTTTTCTTTAATTTATATTTGCGGATAATAAGGAGCTTAAAGCTGAACAGGTATTTGAGAAAAAATATTTGGCGAAACCTAAAATTTATACAGGTTTCTTTTTATTAAAACCTGAATGTGGAAAATTTGTTGAAGCTCCATCGGTTTGTGAATTGCCTTTTGTCCATGAATTCGCCATCAGTGCAGTGAAAGGAAAAGTTTATAATGGTAGGGAGTTCAGTGGAGATAGCATTGGTTACGTTATTAGTGTGGGTGTAAGTGATGTCCCAATATCTAATACATTTTGTCCCTTTATCCCAATGGAAAAAGGCTTTAATCGGGCAATCAGTGCACTTGGAAAACCAACTCGATGTTTTGCATAATCTTGTGCAGTTTTAGAAAAATCAATTGCTAAGTTCATATTTATTTCCTTATTTTAATTCCATAAAATTTTATTACAAAATATGTTAAATTTAGTCAATATAATTTCAGTGAAAATAAGTTTATGATTTATTATTGGTAAGTGAAATTTTTTAAGTGATCAAAAAAACTAGTCCAATAATTTATGAATTTTTGTTTTATATTTTTCTTTGATCACAGAAAATGCATATGATAACCTTTGTTCTTTGCTGGGATTAAATAAGTCTGAACTATTATAAGTATCAGCATATAGTTTAGGAATATCTGTAAGATTAAAAAATTCTACAAATGAATCACTATCAGGCCAATATTTAAAAGCAGTGTATGCGTAATATCTATTTTTTGAACCAGTGATATCATCTATACGAAGGATATTGTCAGCAATATCATATAAAGAATAGGCGTTATGAGTAACTGCATTTTTGCCAAATATCCATCTGAGTTCATTCTTCATTTTTCCTTTTGTTGAACAATATTCATCTTTCACCCAGCCCCATGAAGTTCCTCCTTCTCTTAACAAAGAGGAAAAATAGCAAACCTGAGGTCCTGCATTTTTATTTCCATAACTTGAGAATAAAGCGTTATTGTGAGCGTTATAATAGTTTGTATAATTTACAAGTGAACTTGCAACTTCTAAATAAGCATTTCCATTTGAAGTTGGATATAAAATATATTTATCTTTTATTTGCAGGGGATCTACAGAAAATTGTATGAGTGCATTGGCTTGTTTTTCTTTTAACATGCTTGCATTCATTAATTTAATGGCCATGTTTTCCTTAAAGTTTTTTCTAAGATATGCATATTCTTTATAGCTTGAAAGAACATAACCATTTGAGGAAAAGATCAATGAATTACCATTTTCAGTTTTTTTAATTTTCCATATTTGTTTGTCGTTATTAAGATCGCAAATTTGCATTCTTGCATAATCTTCGGCGGAATCATCTTGTGGTGCAGTCATACAATAGTATTGCTGGTTTTTTCCATCATTGATTTCTGAAATAAATTGACCAAACTCTGTATAGTTCCATTTTTGAGGCGTTTTGCATTTATAATCTAAGTAAATATAATTTTCATAAGTTGTAAGACAGTAAGTATATCCATCAACAGAAGCTGCAATTTTTAAAGATTTTCTTGTTAAGAATTTTTCTGGCTCTTCGAGAGCTTCTAATACCTGAAGCTGTGTCAAAGGACAGATTCTGTTTTTAATTGCGCTTCTTTTTTTTCTCATCGAGAAAGAAGAGGATTGTGTATGTTCAACGCAAGCGAAACCCGATGAAATACCGTTATAAGTAAACTGTCTATTTCCTAAAGTTCCTAAAGAATATGTGTTTGGATGAATGGCTGCCTGCAATTGTGGAGAGTGTTCATTCTCGCGGGTAATCGTATTTATGATTCTCTCGCGTTGGGTAAATCTTCTAAGAGCACGATCAAATTCAAAGCGAGTTGCCGCAATAACTCTTTCTGGAGGAATCGTAAAAAGAGCGCTGTATTCATCTTCTCGCGTAAAAGTATATTGCTGTTCCACAAGTTGAGTTCTTGCAGCACTTTCTGTTTCGTTACGGAGAGTTCGATAATAAGTGTTGCTGACGCTGACAAAATTTTCGTCAGGAATAATTTCATAGACAAAAAACTCTGAAACACGCCACCATCCCATAGCATAACTTTCGGCATAATCAAAAGCATATTGTATGCTTGATGTTGTACTGATCAAGCCGCTAGCATCTTGAGTTTCACCATTAATATGTCTTGATAAATCTGTATGCTCATTCCGTGAGCGCTGAAAACCCTGTGAAAAAACTTTATCTGGCTTACTGGGTGTGGATCTGTAAACACGTTCTGGAATATTCGCAGATATTTCGTTTGCTCTGACTGAAAATGAGTGAAGAGTGAGGATAGAAAAGCAGAAGATTAATTTTTCTTTGCCTTTTTTAATGGCAATTATTCGGGCAAAGTATTGTATAAATAAATATTTTAAAGTTGGCATAAATATGAAATCCCTTATTTAAGTTAAATAAATAACTTTTAATTATAAGAAAAATTAATTTTGCCATGGCATTTTTTATATAATGCAAAATAAAGTAAAAATCAAATATATTTTATAAAATAAATAAAATTATATATAAAAATCAATGATTTTATAATATTAATAATAAATTGGTTTTTTTTGATTAAAATATCATCATTTAAATAAATGGGAGTTCTATTCTAATTTAATATCATCCCCAATCGCTAACGAAGAAGTGAGTCCTGGGGATTCAATACCCAGCAAATGGATGGCTTGGGTGTTGCCATTTATAATCTTTAAGATTTTAAAATCTTCTTCTGGTTGATTTTCTATAAATAGTTTAGGTCGTACGCCAATATAATTCTGTGTCAAATCATTTAAAGTAAGTGACGGAATTAATTTCTTACCTTCAGTAAAAAAGAGTTCTTTCACATCATCTTCCTTAGCAAAGAATTGGCAGAGGCTTGGGTCACTTGCTTCATATGTCTCAGCAAATGTCCAATCGGAGTCGGGCCCGAGTTTAACTTTGCCATCGAGCTCATTGGTTGTATGTATTCCAACACAGTCATTATCGGGAATGGGATAAATAAGCTTATCAAAATAATTATTGTATTTTGATGATAATGAGTAATAACGTCCTCGACAGGCTTTGTTTTTATAAATTTCGTGAGGATAAAACTGATTGGCAATTTTGGCAGAGGAGAGTCCTCCTGCATTTATAAAATATTGACACTTCATGTAGAAGTAATTTTGTTTTTCATCATAAGCTTCAAATATAATCTCATCATTGTTAATGTCCAGAATTTTATTAAAAGAGTTTTTATATGCAAGAAATACGTTTTTTTCCTGTGCCATTCTTTCAAGCGTTTGCATATATTTGTGACTATCAAAAATTCCTGTTTCAGGCGAATAAAGAGCATTTTTAAAATGACTTAATTTTGTTTCCTTGCTCAGTTGCTTTTCTGATAACAATTCAAGCGAGACTCCATTCTCAGCAGCATTTTTTTGTATTTCAAATAAAGCATCATTTTGCTCTTCAGATGAACTGACAATATATTTGCCGCACTTAATATGTGGAATTGAATATTCTCGACAAAAATTATATAATAAATCCTTTCCTTTTAAACAGTATTTTGCTTTCAGTGATTCTTTGCCATAGTAAATTCCAGCATGAATAACCTCACTATTACGTGAAGATATTTCCCTACCAAAACCATCATGTCGTTCAAGGAGTGCAACAGATTTTTGTGGGTATTTTTTTGCAAGATTTGCTGCTAAAGATAAGCCAACAGCACCTGCACCGATAATAGCAATGTCACTATGAAAAACTTCTTTATTCATTTTTTGTCTCCACTTGCTTAAAATCACTTTATGACTGAAAAATTTTATAAACCTAAATACCTGAGCGGACAGCCTTCTCTTACTAATGAAAGAAGAGAATAGCAGGTGAAACTAAATTTTCAGACATTATACTTACAAATTTGAGCTTGGCAACATAAATATCTTGAATAAATTCAAGATATTTATGCAATATAAAAATGCATTTTTATTGTTATCAATAAAATTTATATTATTGTTTCGCATTTCTTTGATATGACAATGTCTGAGTACTACTCTATGTATAATTTCAAGCCTTTTTCTAAAGATTCCTTCGTTACTTTAAATTTTTTAAGATAAAATAAACTCTCACTCACATAACTTGAAAATTGTTTGGAACTGATCTATATGAAAATATTAATTAAAAAATTACAAGATTTTATTTTAAATAAATCTTTATATAATAAGGACAATAATTATGAATAGAGAAGTAAGAATAACTCCTTTTCAAAAAACATTTTATTTTGAATGGAAACTAGATCCATCTCGTACTGATTATCACATGGTTCTTGATCAGGTACTTGAAGGAAATTTGGATATTTATAAATTAAGGAAAAGTATTAAAAAATTTATTTCAGAGTACTATATTATAAACTCCCACATAGAAGAAAATAATGGAGAGTTCTATTGGGTGAAGAATAATGAAATTTCTGAATTAGAATATTTTGAAGAAATTCATAATAATTATGATATTTATACATTTATTGAGAAACCGTTTGATCTTGAAAAAGGGCCCTTATATAGATATGGAATATTTAAAATAAAGGATAACAAATATAGATTTATTAATGTGGTTCAACATGCCTTAGTTGATGGTGCGTCCACAAAAGAATACTATAACGAAATTATCAAATATTATAACTCAGAAAATATAGATAATAAATTTTCTTTATCAAGCCAATATGAAAATATTTTAAATACCTCTGGCAAATTATATAACGAACTTAATTTAAACAAAGAGTCTTATTTAAATTTCTGGAAAAAAAATATATTAGAATGTGAATCGATAGACACTTCATTTTTAAAAGACCCGCGCTTAAAAGAAAAGTCTAGTCTAGAAATTGAAAGAAGTATCCAAGAATACTTTGGAATCAGTGAAATTAAATTTTCTTTAAATAAAGAGATTTTTTCAAAAATGTATGAAATCAAAAAGAAATATGTTATAACTCCATATCTATTTTCTAAAATTATTTTTGCAATAACTATTTTTAAGTATACTAAGCAGAAAAACTTTTGCATTTCTTACCCGGTTTCTATTAAGGAAGGGGCTGATTTAATATTTGGAGCAAATGTAAACATTAATTTACTACCATTCAATTTTCATGATGACATTACAGTCGAAGAAATTATTGATGAATCCAAATTATTTTTAAAATCTGTGAAGGATGAAAAAATTAGAAATAACTATTTCCCTATACAAGAACTTATTTCAAAAACCAAGAAAAATTTAACTAATGTAAGTTTCTCAAGCGCAAATTTTCAAAATATATTATTAGAAATTGACGGAATAAAATCAATAATTATGGAAAATTCAAATATTGCGTTAACAATCGAATTTATTTTCGAAATAGAAACAACAAGTCAAGGAATAAATTTTAGAATAGATTATAAGAATAAAATCATTTCTCAAGAATTAATTAAGAAATTTATTGAAACTTACCAATATATTTATTACGAAGTGGTGAATGATTTATTATACAATAATAAAGAATTAAATAAAAACTATATAAAAAAATATTCTGCTTTGAATAAAAATGACTATAATAAAATTATAAATAATTGGAATAGTTTCGAAAATACAAAATCGATTGAGCAAACAATTATTCAAAGGTTTGAAGATTTTGTAGAAAAGAATCCTTCGCAAAAAGCTTTGGTTTATGGAAAAAATTCTCTAAGTTATTATGAATTAAATAAAAAATCTAATCAGTTAGCTAATTATCTTTTAGCTAATTTTAATTTAAAACCAGAAACAATGATTGGTCTTTGCCTGGATCGAAGTGAATACATGTATATTGGTATATTAGGAACTCTTAAAGCAGGATGTGCTTACGTACCTATTGATCCAAAATACCCAAAAGAAAGAATTCAATATATTCTTGAAGATACAAAATTGGAATTAATTTTAACAAATAAAAGAATTGAAGAAAATTTACTTTGCTTCAATTCTGAAATTAAAAATTATCTATCTGTTTTGAAATTAATCTCTCTAGATTCATCTGAATTAGAGTGGAAGTTGCAAAACCAAAAAGACATAAACCCATCAATTGATATTACAGAAAATAATTTAGCCTATGTCATTTATACCTCTGGTACTACAGGAAAACCAAAAGGAGTTTTAATAGAGCACAAAGGAGTGGTAAATATAGCAAATGAAAGAGCTAAAACAATTCATTTATATATTGAAAATTCATATATAAATACACTAGCATATGCTAACTATATTTTTGATGCTCATGTATGGGAATTATGTATAAGTATTTTAAATGGGCATTGTTTGCATCTTGTTGGCGAAGAAATGCGAAATGATATTAATATATTATCAGAATATATAAGTGCTAATAAAATAGATTTTGCTGTTTTACCTCCCGTCATTTTAAACAAAGAAAATATTATAAAACTGAAATTACTTGCCGTCGCAGGAGATAAAATTAATAAGGAAATTGTTGATAAATATCTAAATAATGGAATAACTGTGTTAAACGCCTACGGACCAACAGAATCTACTATTGAATTTAGTATTTATCATTATAATAATGCAAATGAAGTTAATATTATAGGTAAACCAACGTATAATAATAAAGGCTATATTTTAGATTCAGACTTATCACCTATGCCGATTGGAGCAATAGGAGAATTATTCATTGGTGGAGAAAATTTAGCTCGAGGCTATTTAAATAGAAATGATTTAACTAAAGAAAAATTTATAAAAAATCCGTTCCAATCAGAAGATGAAAAATTTAATAATAAAAATTCACGCGTTTATAGAACTGGAGATCTAGCACGTTATTTACCTGATGGAAATATTGAATATGTTGGCAGAAATGATTTTCAAGTTAAAATTCGTGGATTTAGAATTGAACTTGGTGAAATTGAGAATACACTCCTAGCTCATAGTGAAATTATTAATGCAATTGTTATTTCTAAAAGCCTTGACGATTTGAACAGTGATTCTGTTAATAAAAAATTAGTATGCTACTATATTTCTAAAAATAAAATAGATGGGAATGAATTATTTCAATTTTTGTCTGAAAAAATTCCAGAATACATGATTCCACATTTTTTTATTCCTATCAAGGAAATACCTATAAATTCAAGTGGAAAAATAGATAAAAATGCTCTACCTAAAGAGAATTTATTTATTAATGAAAAATACATAAAGCCAAATAACGATCTTGAATATAAAATTTGCTCTATATGGGAAGAAGTTTTTGGTTTACCAAAAGATAGTGTTGGCATTCGTGATGATTTTTTTCGAATTGGTGGAGATAGTATTGTTAGTATCCAAATTGTCGCTCGTTTACGTAATAGATATGGAATTTCTCTTAGCGTGAAAGAAATTTTTAAATACAAAAATGTTGAAAAAATTGCTCAAATATTAGCTAATAAAATATTAAGCAATGATAAATTGATAAATGTAAAAAATGAACAAGGGCTGTTAATAGGAGAATCTCAACTGTTGCCTATACAAAAATGGTTTTTTTCTAACGAATTTCCAAATGCTCATCATTGGAATCAATCTTTTCTCATAATTACAGAAAAATTAGATATAATAAAGTTAGAAAGTTCTATTAATAAATTGATAGAACATCATGATGCATTTCGCTTCAATTATTATAAAAATGAAGATAATTGGAAACAATTTTACAGTATTGAGCATCAACAAGTGGTTTTAAAATATTTAGATATTACAACATTGTCAGAATATGAAGAAAGTGATTTATTCTCTAGAAAGCTAGATAAAATATTAACAAGCTGGCAGGGTGAATTTTCAATTGAAAATTCACCCTTATATTCATTTGGGTATATTGAAGGTTACAAAGATGGCAGCGCTAGAGTGTTTGTTGCTGCTCACCATCTAATAATTGATACTGTTAGTTGGAGAATTATAAAAGAAGATCTGCACTCTCTTTACAATGGAAAAGAATTAGCTAAAAAAGCAACAAGCTATAGGCAGTGGACTGAATACATTAATAGTTATCATAAATTTCATGCTGAAGAAAGGCAATATTGGGATAAAGTAGTTTTAGATTTCAATAGCGTTAATTCAATACAAAATCAAATTTTATCAAAACTTATTTCATCTGACTCTAAGAATCATAGAGAAGAATTTAAACTTTCAAAAGATTTATCTCATAATTTATTACATTCATGTCATAAAACATTTAAAACTAAAATAAATGATATTCTATTATCAGCATTTTCTCTTGCAATTACAAAGCTAACAAATATTACGAATCCATATGTTGCACTTGAAAATCACGGTAGAGAAGATTTAGAAGATGAAATTGATATTAACAATACAATAGGTTGGTTTACGACTATGTACCCAATCTGTTTATCTAGTAATAGTGATTATAAAAAGCAAATAATTTTAACAAAAGAGCAATTAAGGAATGTACCTGCTAATGGCGTTGGTTTTGGTTCATTCTATAATTATCATTCAAATAATTTTCCACTTATAAGCTTTAATTATTTAGGAAAGATTGATAACTCAAGCCGTAAATCATTGTCTGAAAATAAAGATTGGCAAATTTCTATAGAAAATAGCGGGAGATCTATTCATAATTTAAATATAGATAAAAATTTTATTACTGTTAATTGTGGTGTTTATAATGATATCTATTTTTTTATTATTGAAACTCAATTTAGCAATGAATCTACTAAAAAACTTTGTAGTTACTTCGAAGAGTCAATCGAAGAACTGGTAAATTTTACAAAAAATATAAATAGAACATACCTGACTAGTAGTGATATTGATAATATAATAAGTCAAAAATATTTAAATCAATTACAGAATGAAAATGAGATTGAGGATGTATTATTTGCTAATAGTTTGCAGCAAGGGTTTGTGTATCATTCTATAAAACAAGGAGATAAAGATGATGCATATATGGAGCAAATTGTTTGGGAATATAAAAATGATATACAAATAGATAAATTAAAAAAGGCATGGGAAATTTCTGTACAAAAATACGAAAACCTTCGTTTACGTTTTGCATGGGAAGAAGAAATTATTCAAATAATAGAAAAAGACTCAGAATTACAATGGAATTATATTGATTTAAGCTATGATTTAAACGAGCAGAATAAAGATAATTTTTTAAAAAAACTACAAGTAAATGATAGATTAAAAAGATATGATTTAAAAGAAGGGAAATTAAGTCGAATTTACTTGATTAAATTTAATGATAATAAATATATCTGTTTGTTTAGCAACCATCATGCAATTTTAGATGGATGGAGTAACTCAATTTTATTAAACTATGTGCATTCGGTATATTTGAATTTAATAGATAATAAATTAATCAATTTGAATCAAGATAAGAAATATAGTGAAATTCAAAAGTATATAATGACCAAAAAAAATGAGAATAGGGATTACTGGAAAGAATATATTTCAAAAATTGAAGACCATCTAGACTTATGCGCTCTAATGACAGATGAAGCAAAAGAGCAAAATATATCATGTAACAGTTATAGTTATATACAGTGTCCGAAGGAGTATTCATTTTCTATAGATGGTGAAGATTATTTAAATCTAAAGGAAATGTGTCAAAATAATTCAATAAATTTAAATTCTGTTTTCCAATTTTCATGGCATAAAGCTCTCAGTCTTTATGCTAATAGTGAACAAACTACTGTAGGAGTGACGGTTTCAGGAAGAAATCTTCCTATAGATGGAATTGAAAATGCTGTCGGGCTTTTAATAAATACATTACCTATTTATGTTGATCATAAAAACTCATATAATAAGAAGGTTATAGATTGTATTAGAGAAATTCAAGAACAGATTAATGAAATAAATTCAAGAAGCAATGTAAATTTATCGGAAATTAATAATAATGGACAAAGACTATTTAATAATATTTTTGTTTATGAAAATTATCCAAATGTAACACCAAAAGAATTTGAAAATAGAATTAATATTAAAGTAAGAATGGATGATATTTTTGAAAAGCTTGACTATCCATTAACTGCAATGGTCTATGAGAAAGGTTATTCTATTAATTTCAAAATTAAATATGCTGGTGAGTTATTTAAAGAAATAACCATTCATAATTTAATTTCAGTAGTTAAAGAAATAATAAATCAAATTATAAATAATCCATTCATTGAAAGTCATTTGCTAAAATTTATGAGTGATAATCAATTTAATAAAATTGTATATGATTGGAATAAAACAGAGAATAAAAAACTGCATAAGCAGACATTAGCAAGTATTTTTGAAGAAAAAGTTTCAATATTTAAAAATAGTGTAGCTCTTATATATAAGGATAAAAAATTTAGTTATAATGAGCTAAATGAAATGGCTAATCAGTTAGCTCATTTTATAAAAGATAAATTTGAAATTAATGATAATATTTTTATTGCTATATGCTTAAACCGAAGTGAAAAAATAATCGTAGCAATTCTTGCAATTTTAAAGCTTGGCAAAGCCTATTTACCAATTGATCCAAATCTTCCAAATGATCGCATTCAATATATTTTAGAAGACGCTAAGCCAACTCTAGTGCTGGTTGATCAAGAAAACTCATTACCTATAGAAATTATTTATCCTAAAAAATCTATTTGTATTGATTCAAAGGATATAATTTATGATATATCTATGCAGAAAAAGGAAAACCCATTTGAAATTACGAGTAATAATAATTTAGCTTATTTACTCTATACATCTGGTACTACTGGGAGACCTAAAGGTGTCATGATGGGTCAGGATAGTTGTATCAATCGTATTTTATATATGATCAATCAAGCTGAAATCACTCAAGATGATTCATATTTATTTAAAACAAATATTATTTTTGATGTTTCATTTTCGGATATTTTTTGTGCACTCATTTCAGGAATAAAGCTTTATATTTCAGAACAAACTTTTAATATTCAAGAAATTGAGTCAATTATAAAAAAATATAATATAAGTATGTGCCATTTTGCACCTTCACAGTTTAAAGTGTTTTTTGAAGAAGTGGATATAAATCAACTCACATCATTAAATAAAGTTATGCTTAGTGGGGAAGCTATTGAACTTACAACACTTAAAAAGTATTTAACAAAAGGAAAAACATTTTATAATTACTATGGCCCAACTGAGACAGGTGAAGTGACTCTTAAAAAATTTTCATCAGATAGTTTAGAACTTAAAATAAATTCAAATCGATCATTCATCGGTAAAGCCTTTGATCAGTGCAAAATTTATGTTTTAAATAAAAACCTTCAAGTCCTGCCAATTTATGCTACAGGTGAACTTTATATTGGTGGGATATATGTAGCTGAAGGATATTTAAATAATAAAATTTTAACATGTGAAAAGTTTATAGATAATCCATTTCAAACAGAACTTGAAAAAAAAGAAAATATAAATAATAAATTATATAAAACAGGAGACCTAGTTCGTTTACTAGAAACAGGTGATCTTGAGTACTTAGGTCGAAATGATTCTCAAGTTAAAATTCGAGGTCATCGAATAGAGTTGGGAGAAATTGAAAATGCTCTCATTGGTTTTCAAAATATAAAGCATGTTGCATTATTAGCAAAAGAGCTTAGCAAACAAAATTCAAGTAAAATAATAGTTTGTTATTATGTTTCTGATAAAGAAGTGAATGAATCAGAACTCTCTCTTCATCTTTCAAAAAAGCTTCCTGATTATATGATTCCGAGTATTTTTATTCATTTAAATAAACTTCCTTTAACTGTTAATGGAAAGCTTGATTATAAATCTCTTCCAGATGCAAAATTGAAAGAGAATGAAAGTTATTTGGCTCCAAGAAATGATATCGAAAATAAAATGTGTTTGATTTGGGAAGAGGTTTTGAGTTTACCAAAAGGTACTGTTGGAATTAAAGATGATTTTTTCAGCTTAGGTGGAAATAGCATACTTGCAATTAAACTTGTAAATCAGTTGAATAGAAAATTAGAAATAAATATTTCCTTAAAAAATATTTTAGATTGTAAAAATATAAATAATTTATTAAGTGATAATAAATTTGAAAATAACGCTGATATTATAATTCATAAATTTAATGATTCAAAACTTGAGAATCAAGTTCTTTCATTTGCTCAAGAACGTTTATGGTTTATTGAAAAAATTAGCGAAAATATAAATAGCTATAATATTCCAATGCTTTATAAGATCAAACCCAATGTGAATGTTAATTCTATAATACTATCATTAAAGGAAATTATTTCCAGGCATGAGATTTTAAGGACTGTAATTATAGAGTCTGAAGATGGAAAAACATATCAAAATGTATTGTTTGAAGAAGGTTATTTATTTACGGTAAATAAAATTGATTGTACTTCAAGAAATGAGTTTGAATATCTCTTGAAAAATGAAATAAATTTTACATTTAATCTTTCTAAAGATATACCTATTCGTATTTCATTGTTTAATGTTCTCGAAAATGATAATATAAAAAATAATTATTTAAATATTGTTGTACACCATATTGCTTTTGACGGCTGGTCCGTTGGAATATTTTTAAAAGAAATTATCGCTTTATATGATTACTATGAGAGTAAAATTGAAAGAGCAAATTTATTAGATAAAATCCCATTATTAGAATTTCAGTATAAGGACTTTGCTCATTGGCAAAGAGACTTTATCAGAGGTGATATTTTAGAGAGACAGTTGGAATATTGGAAAAATAAGCTTTCTTGTTATGAAGCATTAGAGCTTCCTATTGATAAACAAAGACCATCCCAAATTGATTATAATGGGAAAAATGTTTATTTACAAATTGATGAAAATTTATCAAATGAATTAAAAAAACTTGCAAAAAGATTGGACGTATCCCTTTATAGTTTATTCCTTTCTGCATTTTATTTATTGTTAAGTTGTTATAGTGGTCAGAAAGATATAATTGTTGGCTCGCCAATTTCTAATCGTCATTATAATAAATTTTCAAATCTAATAGGATTTTTTGTAAACACATTTGTACAGAGAGCATATTTAGATCCTGAGTATAATTTGGTTGATTTTATTAAAAAAGTGGGCCGTGAAGTGATTGAAGCTCAAACATATCAGGATTTACCGTTTGAAATGCTCTTAAAGGAACTTGCTCCTAATCGTGATCAAGGTAAACATCCTTTATTTCAAGCACTATTTGGTATGCAGCATTCAAATTTCAATGAAAAGGAAACTGAAAATCTATTTTATAATTTACAAGAATGTGATTTTATTTTAAATAGTTTGTATAGTCCGGCTAAATTTGATTTAAGTCTTTTTATTGACGACTCTTTCGGGAGCTTTTTAATATGTATAAACTATGCTACAAGCCTTTTTCATGAAGAAACAATTGATAATTATTTATCTGTATATAAAAAAATATTATCAGAATTTTCTTTACTAAATACTATTTACTTAAATAAAGAATTTAGATTAAAGCAAATTAATTATTTAACAAATGATCATTTCCAAAAGATTTCTGAATCCTGGAAAAATCCTTATGAATATTATGATAAAAATAAGACAATATCTCAAATTTTTGAAGAGCAAGTTGAAAAAACCCCTTCCAATATTGCAATTGTAGCAGATGGCAATAAACTCACATATTTGGAATTAAATCAGCGAGCTAATAAATTGGCAAACTATCTAAGAGAAAATTATAAAATAATGCCCGATTGTTTTATTGCTTTATGTTTGGAAAGAAATGAATACATGTTAATAAGTATTCTAGCTGTGTTAAAAGCAGGAGCGGCTTATGTTCCTATTGATCCTGACTTTCCAACGGAAAGAATGCAATTTATATTAGAAGATACTAATACTAAAATATTAATAGCAAATGATAAATATAGAAATTTATTAAATTATGATAATAACATACTTAGTGTTATAGAAAATTCAAAACTGGATATTAAAATTATTTTTGTAGATTCTAAAAAAACTGAAAAAGAGATCTTACTCCAAAGCAGCAATAATATTATTACTCAAACTCGAAGCCATCATCTCGCTTATGTGATATATACTTCCGGCACAACTGGAAAACCTAAGGGAGTACTCGTTGAACACAACAGTTTTGCAAATCTTATTGCATATCAGCGAAAATTTATTTCTCAAGAATTTGGAAATAAATTTATTAATTGTCTATTTTTTATAAATTATGTTTTTGATGCGAATATTTTGGAATTAAGTTCATGTATTTTTCAAGGAAATTGTTTATTTATAGTGAATAATGAAACTCGTAAAGATTTTAATTTATTATCAAAATATATAAGTGAAAATAAAATTCAATTTGCGGTGATGCCTCCTGCTCTATTAGATAGAATTGAAATATTAAATTTAGATGTACTTGTTGTTGGTGGAGAAAAAACTCCTAAGGAAATTATTCAAGCATATTTATATAAAAATAAAAGAGTTATTAATGGTTATGGACCGACTGAAATTACTGTTATGTGCTGTGCTCACAATTATAAAAATTCTTACGAAGCAAACTGGATTGGAAAATTAGTAGCAAATGCTCGAGGATATGTTTTAGATGCAAATTTAAATTTATTACCTATTGGAGCAGTAGGAGAGCTTTATATTGGTGGTCTTGGTGTAAGTCGTGGATATTTAAATAAAGATAAATTAACAGCTGAAAAATATTTAAATAATCCATACCAGACACATGAAGAAGAGCTAGCTTGTGTCAATTCACGGATTTATAAAACAGGCGATTTGGTCAAGTTATTAACAAATGGAAATTTAGAATACATAGGGCGTAATGACAGTCAAGTAAAAATTAATGGATTTCGGATAGAACTTGCAGAAATCGAAAGCGCTGTTTTAAGTTTTCAGGGTGTAAAGCATGCAGCTGTTATAGTTAAGGAGTCTGAGCATAAATGTACCGAAACTAACCATAATAAAATTTTAGTTTGTTATTATGTCCCTGAAAATCAAATTTCTGAACAAATTTTAGTTCGTTATCTTTCTGAAAAATTACCAGATTATATGGTACCAAAATTTTATATACCACTCGATAAATTGCCGTTAAACTTTAATGGGAAATTAGATGTAAAAGCTCTTCCTGCTCCTATTTTTAC
This sequence comes from Fluviispira sanaruensis, assembly GCF_004295685.1. Taxonomy (NCBI): domain Bacteria; kingdom Pseudomonadati; phylum Bdellovibrionota; class Oligoflexia; order Silvanigrellales; family Silvanigrellaceae; genus Fluviispira; species Fluviispira sanaruensis. The sequence continues at coordinate 2,791,138 of NZ_AP019368.1, read as the reverse complement.
AAATAATAAAAATTATATTGCTCCGATTACTGAACTGGAAAAAAATATTTGTAGTATTTGGGAAAGTATTTTAGGCTTACCAAATAGTTCTATTGGCCTCCAAGATAATTTTTTTAGCTTAGGTGGTGATAGTATTATTTGCATTCAGATTGTAGCGAGTATGCGCAATAAACTGAATGTTGAAATAAGTGTTAAAGATATTTTTAAATACAAAACTATTTCCTCAATAGTTATTTTTATGCAAAATAAACAAAAAAATAATAATATACCTAAAATAAGCGAACAAGGAATACTTTCTGGATTGGTTCCATTAATGCCTATACAAAAGTGGTTTTTTGTAAATGAAATTGCTAAGAAAGAGCATTGGAATCATTCTTTTCTTATAAAAACACCTGATATAAATTTTATGAAATTAAAGGAATCAATTTATAAGTTAGTTGAGTATCATGATTCATTTAGACTTCGGTTTAAAAATTGTGAAAACAAATGGACTCAGTATTATGATAGTGATGCACCTAAAATAGAGATTAAAAATTTAGATATTTTAAATTTAAATGAAGATCAAAATAGTATTAAATTTAAAGAAAAACTTAATCAAATATTTACATCATGGCAAGATGATTTTAATTTTGAACAAGGTCCAATGTATGCTTTTGGCTTTATTCATGGTTTTGCAGATAAAAGCACAAGAGTATTTGTTGCTCTGCATCATTTACTTGTTGATTCTGTAAGCTGGCGTATAATAGTAGAAGACTTGCAAGCATTATATGATAATAAAAATTTATGTACCAAAGGAACAAGTTATAGACAATGGAGTCAATGTATTGAAGAATACAAACTTTTGAACAAAAGCGAAAAAGTTTATTGGAATGAAGTTTTGTTTAGGATTAAAGAAGCAAATTCACTAATCACTAATGAATTTAAAAAATATATGGATCCAAATGGAATAAGAAATAAAATTGAAATAAAACTTGATTATAATATGACCCAGAAATTGTTAGTAGATTGTCATAAAACGTATAGAACTCAAATTAATGAGATTCTTCTTTCAAGCTTTATTTCAGCATTAAAGCAATTAATGGGTGCCTCTATGCATTGTATATTGATTGAAGGACATGGAAGAGAAGAGATTGATTCTAGTTGTGATGTTACTAGAACTATTGGCTGGTTTACAAGCATGTATCCTGTAATTTTTGAATCAAATAATGATCTTGCTAAGCAAATAAATAATGTAAAAGATACTTTAAATAAAGTTCCAAACAATGGAATCGGATTTGGTGCTTTGCACGACTATTCTCCAGATGATTTACCAAGTATCAGTTTTAATTATCTTGGACAATTCAAAAGTGATCTTCCACAAGAAAATGGAAAGCGTGCTTGGAAAATCGTTAATGAAGAAAGTGGATTATCTATGTATTCAATGAATTTAAAAAACAATTATATTTCGGCAAATGGAGTTGTTATAGATGGTGAATTATCCTTCTTTATAGAAACTGGTGTTAATAAAAAAACAACTGAAGATTTGGGCCATGCTTTTCATAATGCTTTAATAGAAAATATTAACCATTGTTTAGAGGTTCAACGTTCACAAGCCAATTATGAGGTTATTTATGGGGATAAAATATTTGAAAATTATGATTATAATCCAATTTTAAAGCTGAATGAGGCAGTCAATAAAAAAGATCTATTTATGATTCATCCTGCAAGAACTAGTTGTGAAGTATATTCTGAATTATCTTCTGCATTAAGTAATGATTTTCAGTGTTATGGGGTAGAGTACTTTAATATTTTTCATGAAAATAAAATTAAGGATTTTTATGTTTTAGCTGAATACTATCTTAGAAAAATTGAAAAGATAATGAGCCAGACCAAACAAAAAGAATATCATTTGTTTGGTTGGTCTCTTGGTGGTTATATTGCTTTGGAAATAGCAAGTATATTAGAAAAAAGAGATATTAAGGAAATTAATATTTATTTGTTAGATTCGTTTTATTATGACGAATTTTTAGTAAATAATAAATTAAATTTAGATGCATTTATAGAATATACTTCTGATGAAGTTAATTTAAAAGATTTTGATAGAGTCGTGGAAAATTATGATATTGAAAATAGTTATTTAGATAAAAAAATCAGCTCAACTTTAAAATATTCAAAAATTTTATTGTTTAAAGCAATGAAGTACAAAAAAAGCTCTGCAAATGAAAAAGTTAATATGGTATTAAAATATTTAACTGATTTAAAAGAGAATAACATTCATAATGTTATTTATGATAAGAAGCAGTTTAAAATGGTTTGTGCTCATGATGCAACTCATCTTTCTATTATACAAGAAGAGAAATTGATAATTGACGAAATGAAGAGATTTTGTGGGTTGTAACCCCTTTGTACCCAGCACAGCTGCTACTCAAATGAAAGAAACATAGGATTCTTTTGGTTAATGAAATTTCAGCTTTGTAGCAGCTTAAAAAGAGAACAAAAGGCAGGGCATTTAAAAACTTAGCATATGAGAGTCGAGGATACTTTTATGGTAAAAGAAAATTAAATGAATTTTGTAGAATTTAATGCATTTAATCAAATAGAGTCTGATCTTATTGAAAATAAAATTTTAGTTCCACTTGAAAAATATTGCCTATATGAATGGAAAATGGGAGCAATTACAAAAATATTTCATATTGGCAAAAGCTGTATACCCAAAAAATATAGTATACTCACTATAGAAGAATTTTCAGATAACTATATATCTTACTGTAATGAGATAGATGACAAAATAGTTGTATCTTTCGAATATGAAAGAAAATCAGACTAATGAATTCAGCTACCAGAACCTAAATTGAATATTTTAGATCATTCAAAACTCGTGGATAGTTTATTAGAAAGAAAAACAGTCCGAGAATTCATCGATGAAACACTTAGCGGTGAAAAATTACCCGTATTACTATATTTAACATTCGGATATATTCATAGTGACAGTGAAGCTTTATCATTACAACGCAGCAAAGCATTCTTTAAATTTTATAAATGAAAACATCAGTGATTCTGAAATTTCACAAATAATAGACGGACAATGTTTTTCTAAAAATTCAAGTATAAATGTTTTTCTTACTACTCGGTTTGAATTAAGTGATTGGAAATACCCAGTTTCCAGAACTTACCGAGTAACACTGATGGATGTGGAACATCTATCTCAAACCTTTAACTTACTTTGTATTGCTTTAGGTATTAATTGTGGGATTACAGTGCCTTTAATGAAGATAAAATGCATATTTTTCTTAATTTAGATCCAAAGATAGTATTGGGTAGATTTTAAAACAGTCAAATTATTGTTTTATTAAATTTTTCAAATATTTTTATTTTGTTTAAATTATTTTCATTGAATATGGTTATGATATTCTCATGCGGTTGACTAATAATTTTAAATGTTTAGTGTAAACGAGGTTTTGCTTTGTCTATTGTGGTAAAGATTTTCGAATAAAATTTTAATTAATATGAGTATATTTTTCTTAAACTAGAATTTCATTTTATATTGATTGATATACTGTTTATATAGTAAATTTTTTAATATTTATTATATATAATAAAATATGGATTTTTATAAATGTTTAACTTTTCGTGAAGTTAAAAAAAAATGGGGGTTTTTAGTGAAGGTTGTAAAAATAGCGTTGTCTTTGCTTGCGGTCTATGGACAGTCTTTTGCATATTCAGCACCAGTTATATTTATGCCACCCTATGAAAGGTATAAAATTTTGAATGCAGAAACAAAATATATTCTTTGTGTAAATGCTCAGGACAATTCATCTTATTTTTGGGCAAGGAATACGAGTGGTTCCTATGCATATGTTCGTGGAAAAATTCATAATGAAATAACTGGAATTAATAAACTAGGCACACCTATTTTTACGGATCTTTTTAAAGTGAACGTTATAATAAATGCTAAAGAAATATTAAATATCTGTCCTGAAAATTATTATATGCAACCAGCTGATTCAAATTCAAAAAAGCTATACCAAATGTTGTTTATTAGTGAAAGTAATGATTATTATATTTTTCCTGGTCAAGAAGAAGTGAGTGATAAGAAAAGCAATAATTCCAATTTAGATTTATTAGCTGGAATGGCAATTGGGTAAATTTTTCTCAGATGAAAGGAGCTTCTATGAAGATTTTAAAATTAATATTATTTATGCTAGCAGTATACGGACAGTGATTTGCATATTCACAAAATTATGCTTTTGTATCTCCTCATGAGATTCGTGAAATGAGCAGCACAGATGTAAAATATCTACTCTGTGTGAATGATAAAGAGAGTAAAATTTTCTTTTGTGCTCATAATATGGATGGCCCCTAAGCATTTTTTCAAGGTAATGTTCATAACAAAGTAACGGGAGTTAATACTTTTAACACTCCCATTTTGGCGGATCTTTTTAAAGTTAATATAGATTCTTTAAAAAATATTGTATACCTTTGTTCAAAGGATTTTTATATGCAACCCACTGATTTATATTCGAAAAAATTTTATCAAATGATTCTTATTAAAGCAAAAAATGAATATTATATTTTTCCAGGATATTCGGAAATTAAAGAAATTAACAATACACAATCTAACATAGACCCATTATCGGGTTTGGCAATCGGTTAATTATGTGAAGAAATTATAAAATTAAAAAAATATATTAAAGAAAACTATTACGCAAAAACATACAGATGAATTTTCTTAAAATTTTATTAAGTAATGTAGGGTATAGGTTTTTTTAACCCATTAGAGTGGAGGTATATATGAATCAAACCTAAATATGGATACTCTTGCTGCTATTCTGCTTTGATTAATTTGATTGAAAAAATTGTCTATTTATTTTAATTAAAAGGAGTTATTCATTGAAATTTTTAAAATTAGGAATATTTTTTCTCACTATTTTTTCTCAATTTTATGTATATTCATCAACATTTAATAAAACTAAGTCTTTTAGAGATTTTCAAAAAAGCAAGCGAGGTGAAAAAAAATATCTTCTTTGTGTGCATAAGGATAATACTTTTGATTATATTTGGGCAACGACAAAAGATCGTTCTGTTGCCTATGTTATGGGAGAACCGCTTCATGCTATTAGCGGAGAAGTTGTCACTAAAAATCCTCTGGTAGCAGAACTTTTTTATGTTGATAGATCAGAAGCTAAAAGAATTTCAAATCTTTGTCCAATGGATTATTATATACAGCCAGCAGAGTATTATCCAATAAAACTTTATCAAATGTTGATAATTATTGAAAAAAATAAATACTATATTTTCCCAGGTCATGCTGCAATTGAGAGTATAGAAGAAAACAATGAATTATTCTTTGCGCATAGGGGATAAGAAATTCACTGTTAATTAAAGATGGATTCGCTTGAAAATATATCGCTCAGGTCATTTTGACGCTTTTCAAGATTGACTGTTGCGTCTTTAATTTTTTTCAGTATAGTAAAAAACATCTTGACTCATCAAGACCGGCAGAGGGACAGGCCCTACGACGCCGGGGCAACCTCCAAACACTTTTTAAGTGATTTTGGAACGGTGCCAAATCCTTCGGATGCCCATTGTGGCTTGCCGGTAGATGAGATCGAAAGAGTGTGCATAAGCTTATCTTTATTTATGCACGTCTCCCATAAAGATCCTCACTTCTTAGGTAATTCATCTGGGTTCTCCAATTTTATAAAAAGAATTCTGATTTTCAGAGTTCAAAAGTATTTTATATACTTTTTAAATTTTTTTTGGAGTAACACATATGTCTCATATTTCTCAGCAAATCGCACCTTCTACGATACATATTTTAGGCGTTGGAAATGTTGGAAGCTCTTTTTTAGAGCTGTTAAATTCAAATAATTATAAATTAACTGGTGCTTCAGATTCTAAATCCACTTTATATGATTCTACAGGACTGGATATTGATAATATTTTAAATATTAAAAGGAAAAATAAATATAAGCTCTCAACCTATAAAAATGCAGAATATATATCGGATAACAGCTATGATTTTATAAATCATTCTGATATTGTTATAGATGCAACACCTACAGATCTTAAAAATGCTAGAACAAGTCTTATGCGTTCTCGCGAAATTTTAAAACGTGGTAGTTACCTTATTTGGGCTGCTAAGGATGCGCTTTCTTATGGAGCCGATGAACTGATCGAAGAATTTCCCGATAAAATAGGTCTCAATGCAGTCATTGGTGGCACCGGTCTTAATTTAGTTAAAAATTTGCAAGAATTAAAAAACAATTGTCAAGATATTTCAATTGTTGGTAATGCAACAACGACTGCAATCATAAAGCAAATTGAACAGGGATTAAGTTTACAAGAAGGAATTGCGAGAGCGCGCAAACTTGGTTTACTAGAAGCAGATCCTACATTTGATTTTGATGGAACCGATGCAGCAATAAAACTTGCAATAGTGGCTAAAATTGTTTTTGGACTGAAAATATTACCTGAAAATATAAAGAGAGATCATATAGAAAGTCTCAATCCAAACTTACTACAGAAACGCAAAGAAGAAGGTAAAACCACACGTTTGGTTGGAAGAGTTGATAGGTTTGGAAGTATTAACGTTAAATATGAAGAAATTGATTTATATTCCCCATTAAATACAACACCTGAGAGTGTGGCTTATCAATATAATTTATCTGGAAATAAAAAAATTGTTTACTTAGGTAAAGGTCTTGGACCTGTTGGTACTGCAAAAGCAATCTTTGAAGATCTTTCTTTTTTATGTCCGATAAAAGAGGTGTAAAAATGGCAAAGAGTGTTTTATTTCAGGCTGGGTGTGGAAAAATAAATTATCATCGGTCTTTACAGAAACAAAGTATCGATATTGATTATTTAATTTCTGGCAATTTAAATGGTCCGGTAATTGTTATTCAAGGTGGTATTTCTTCAACTAAATATATTTTTTCATCGCAAGCAAAACAAATAAAAGGCTGGTGGGACAATATTGTTGGTTATGAAAAATGTATAGATCTCAATAAATTTTGCATTATTAGTATTGATTATTTAAATTTTGCTAATGTTAAGACCCATGATCAAGCAGAAGCAATTTCATTTTTATTAAAACAACTCGGAGTTGAAAAGTTAAAATATTTTATTGGCTATTCTTATGGTGGAATGGTGGCATTAGCTTTTTCAGAATTGTATCCACATAAAATTGAGCATATTATAGCCTTAGGTGCTTCGCATGAAAGTGTTCCGCAAAGCTATGCTCTGCGCCTCATTCAACAAAAAATAGTCGAATTGAATAGAGGAACAGATAACGAAAAAGAAGCTCTTGCAACAGCAAGACAACTTGGAATAATCACTTACAGAAGCAGTGAAGAAATAAATTCGAGATTTGCCTGTCATGACAATTCAGTTGTGAGTTATCTTAAGAAAAAGGGTGATGATTTCGTTTCTTCATTCTCGTCGGAACGATTTTTGAATCTTTCAAAGTCAATTAACGAGCATAAAGTCACTGCTGTGAAAATTTCTTCTAAACATGTGAGTCTTATCTGTTGTAAATCCGACCAAATAACCCCTCTCAGTCAAATTACACAATTTGCAAAAGAAATAAAATCAAAAACAAAAGTTTATGATTTTGATTCTATTTATGGGCATGATTCGTATTTAAATGAAACAGAAAAGATATCAAATATATTAAAACATATTATGTAAAATGATTTTTTAATTTAATTTTTTTTAGAAGGGGATTTTAAATGAATACTCAGTTGGTAACGAATTGTGTTCGTGCAGGAATAGAATCAGACTCCCAATATGGATCCGTTATACCACCACTTTATTTATCAGCAAACTATGCTTTCGAAGAAATTGGTAAAAGAAGAGAATATGATTATACGCGGAGTGGCAATCCAACTCGAAATTTATTGGCAGAAGCGATCAATCAGCTTGAGGGTGGCTATGGTGCTGTGGTGACTTCTTCAGGTTTGTCAGCGATCAATTTGCTTTTACAAGTTTTAAAGCAAGGTGATCTCGTTGTAGCACCACATGATTGTTATGGTGGAACTTGGCGACTCCTCAATGCGTTGAAAGAAAAAGAGCAAATAAATGTTATTTTTGTAGATCAACACGATCCTGATGAATTTAAAAAAGCGCTTGAGCTCAAACCCAAGCAGGTTTGGATTGAAACTCCCAGCAATCCTTTATTAAGAATTGTTGATATTGAAAAAGTAGCTGATTTGGCTCATAAAGTTGGAGCAAAAGTCATCGCAGATAATACTTTTCTTTCACCTTTGGGCCAGAGCCCTCTTAAATTGGGCGCTGATTATGTTATTCATTCGACTACAAAATATTTAAATGGACACAGTGATGTTGTTGGAGGCTGTGCCGTTGCAAAAGCTCAAGATGATTTTGAAAAATTAGTTTGGTGGGCGAATGCTTCAGGCTTAACAGGCGCTCCTTTTGACAGCTGGCTTACGTTGAGAGGTTTACGGACACTTGAAGTGAGAATTAAAAAGCAACAGGAAAGCGCTTTTAAAATAGCTGAATATTTAAATGAACAGCCTAAAATTAAAAAAGTTTATTATCCAGGACTCAAATGTCATAAAGATCATTTGATCGCAAAAAAACAACAAAATGGCTTTGGAGCCATGCTCAGTTTTGAAATTGAAGGGGGATTTCAAGAACTCAAAGAATTTGTTGCAAAACTTAAATATTTTTCTTTGGCAGAGTCTTTGGGGGGGATTGAAAGTCTAATAGCTCATCCTGCAAGCATGACTCATGCATCTATGTCAGAAGAAGCAAGAAGAAGTGCTGGCATTCAAGAGACGCTTTTGCGCCTGTCCATTGGCATTGAAGACTGCGAAGATTTATTACAAGATATCAAAGAAGCTTTATAATATTTTTCAATTCATTGGAGAGCAATATGTTGAAGAATACATTTGCTAAGTGCATTCGCTTCTTGTGCATCTTTTTAATAATGTTTTTAGCGTCTTTTGATATCAAAGCAGGAGAGTGGAAAGGCCCTGTCGATGGCCCGAAAGCAATGAAGTCTAAATATGTTGTATTTGTGGCCTCTGACTTTAAAAATGGGGGGGTTTTAGGGGTTTACAAGGCTGTTGAAAATGCTGCAGATGAAATTGGCTGGAAAGTAAAAACCTTCGATGGCGAAGGCAATCCAGATAGATTGCGCAAGGGATTATCAGATACTGTTAATTCTAAACCAGACGGAATTATTTTAGGCGGTTTTCAGCCAGATGATTATAGAGATATTTTAGTTCTAGCCCGGAAAGCAAAAATACCCGTAGTCGGTTGGCATGCATCTGAAAATCCAGGGCCTTATTATGATTTATTTGTAAATATTTCTACAGATCCCATTGTTGTAGCTAAAATGGCTACAGATTATATAATCAATTCTGGAAAAGATAAAATTGGGGTGATTATTTTTAATGATAGCCGTTTTGCTGTGGCAAATGCAAAAACGGAACAAATGAAAGACACCTTGATTAAGTGTGAAAAATGCAAACTATTATCGATTGAAGACATTCCTCTTTCTAAAGCAGATGTCCTTGTACCGGAAGCTGTTCCACGTTTAATTGCAAAATATGGTATGGAATGGACCTTTACTTTGGCAATTAATGATTACTACTTTATAAAAATGGATGGTCCTCTAAAAAGTAACAAAAGAACGGATATAATCAACGTTGCTGCAGGGGATGGTTCATTAAAAGCATTTAAGAGAATTAAATCCGCTGATTCACAGCAGCAAGCAACAATTGGTGAACCATTAAATGCACAAGGATGGCAAATTATTGATGAGTTAAATAGAGCTTTTTCAGGTGAAAAACCCAGTGGTTATGTATCTGAGCCTATCTTATTTTCTTCTGAAACACTCAAAAAAATAGTTGGTCTCGAAGGTTTGGAAGTGAATTCAAATTATAAAGATGCATATCTAAAAATATGGAATAAAAAATGATTCAAGCTATTTGTCTGAAAAAGTTTTTTCGCAATATTGAGCAACGGCTTCTTTTTGAGCTTTACTTAAACTATCTTTAAAATGCGCCATCATTGAAACATTCCCATCCGTTAAAATTTTTATGATCTGTTTAGCATTATATGCTTTTAAATGTTTTGGCTTTGGAGCTAAGTTTTTTCCAACTGGTCCATTGCCATCTCCAGTTTTGCCATGGCACATATTACAGTTTTCAACGTATATTTTTTCTCCTTGGGTTAATGCGGGAGTGACTTTACCTTCTTTTGCTCTAGCTTGAAAAGTGACAATTAATAAAAAAATAGAAAATAAATTTATCATAACAATTTTCATAAAAATTTCCTTTACAAGAAAATGTGTTTTTATGATCATTTCTTTTTATTAAAAATCAATGAAGATGTCAATCTGATATATTTTTGGGCACTTTTTGGGTCAAAATTTGTTCTTCTTCTTTCGATCCAATTTATATAAGTTAAAATTCGAAAAATATTTAAAAGGAGATTAAGGAGCTATGATTAAATTTTTCACCCTCTTGTTTTATTTACTTTATACAAGCCTTGCTTCAGGCCAAAGTTTAGAAAAAATAAGAAGTGATGCTCTTATTAAGGTTTGCACAGCAGGAGGGTTTGTTCCTTTTTCGTCATATTCAAATAAAGGCTGGGAAGGCTTTGATATTGATATGATGAAAGATTTTGCAGAATATCTGAAAGCAGATATCGAAATTATCAATTATAATATCGATGGAATTATACCTGCTTTGAGTGCAAATAAATGTAATTTAATTTCAACAGGACTTGTTATTACAGAAAAAAGGAAAAAGTCAGTTCTTTTTAGTGGTTCTTATTTTAAGAGTAATGTTATATTTTTATTCAAAAATGACAATAAAGTTTTAAATAATATAAAAAGTGCAGCTAAATTAAATAATCCATTATTTAAAATTGGAGTAAAAATAGGAACAACAAATGATTTTTATGCAACGGAACATTTACAAAAAAGCCATATTTTCAAATATAATGAATACGGTGATCTTGTAAATTCTGTTCGTAATAACAAAGTCGATGCTATTATTATAGATTCAATTTATGGCAAATTTATTGAAAAAAAATTTCCTGGAATTTTCCGATATAAAAATACGCAAGCACAAGATCAGCATTTTGCAGTTGCAGCACGTAATGCGGATAAAGATCTCGTAGAGGAATTCAATAAATTTTTAAAAGAATGGAAATCTTCTGGAAAATATGAATTAGTGTATAAAAAATATTTTTGAGGTAAGGATTTTTTAAAAAGAAAATCCTTACCTCAATTACCAAGTATTTTATCTTGTAAATTTTTTGGTAAAGTTTCGTAACGTAAAAACTGCATAGAACTGCTTGCTCTTCCTTGCGAGAGGGAGCGAATGTCTGTTTCATAACCAAAAAGTTCTGAAAGTGGAATATTGGCATGAACAACTTGTAAATGCCCACGGTTGTCAAGACCAGAAATATGTCCTCGTCGACTGTTTACATCCGAAACAATTGTGCCACTAAAATCAGGTGGGACAACAACTTCTACCTGCATAATAGGTTCCATCATAACGGGTTTTGCTGCAGTGAGAGCAGCTCTGAGAGCATTACTCGCCGCAACTTTATAGACGACTTCATCAACAGCTTGAGGGTCATATGAGTAATCCGTTACGTTCACTTTTAAGTTAACAAGTGGATAACCACAGAGTGATCCACTGCCGACAGCGCCCTGTAAAGATTCTTTGATGGCAGCAACAATATTCGCTGGTACCTGTGCTTTTGCGGGAACATTGATTTCAACACTTGTTTTTGCATTATTAGGTTCAATTTCTACTGTTACCTTAGCTGAGAAAGTTTTATTTTGAATTGCTCGTGAAAAAGTATCGCTGCCTTTTGCCGCAATTGAAATACATTCTCTATATGAAACTTGAGGATTACCAACATTTGCATTGACTTTAAATTCTCTTAACAAACGGTCTGCAATAATTTGCAAATGCAATTCACCCATGCCGGAGATAAGAACTTGGCCCGTTTCTTCGCTCGTTGAAACACGTAAAGACGGATCTTCCTGTGCCAAGCGATTGAGACTTTGATTTAATTTATCTAAATCTCCACTGCTTTTGGGTTCAATAGCAAGCGAAATCACAGGATCTGGAAAGCGCATAGCTTCATATGCAATATGTGCATGTGGGTCACACAAGGTGTCTCCAGTTGTGGCAAACTTAAGACCCACGACAGCAACAATCTCTCCCGCAGCGGCTGTTTGTAATTCTTCACGATCATTTGCATGCATACGTAGTATTTTTGTCACACGTTCTTTTTTATTCTTTAAAGTATTGTGCATGGCATCGCCCGTTTTTATGGAGCCTGAATATATGCGCATAAAAAATAATGCACCGACAAATGGGTCAGTCATGATTTTAAAGACAATGCCTGAAAAAGGCTCCTCTTCACTTGGCGCGCGTTTGCTTGCTTTAACGACACCTTCAATCTCAACGCCTTCAACTGGCGGCAGATCGACAGGTGAGGGAAGGTAATCCACAACGGCATCGAGCAGTGGTTGAATACCTTTATTTCTAAAGGATGAACCAACGAAAACAGGAACAATTTTCATGTTGATGACAGAATTGCGCAAAGCATTTTTAATCTGCGCGACTGTGGGTTTGCTATCCGATAAGACGGCTTCGGCTAGAGTGTCATCGAAGTCGGCCAGATTTTCTATGAGTTCTTGTTGATATATTTGAGCGTCATCAAGCATATCTTCTGGGATTTCTTTTATAAGTGGGGTTGTGTCTTTGTCGTCGTTCACCCAGATAAAGGCTCGCATTTCGACAAGGTCAATCATGCCCGAAAAAGAGCCTTCTTTTCCAATAGGAAGTTGAGCAAAGGCAACATTGGCATTGAGTTTATCGCGCATGGATTGAATGCACATGTCTTGGTCTGCGCCCACTTTATCCATTTTATTTAAAAATGCGATGCGAGGGACATGATATCTATCCGCCTGGCGCCAAACAGTTTCCGATTGTGGTTCAACGCCATTGGCGCCATCAAATACTGCCACAGCTCCGTCAAGCACACGCAGAGAACGTTCGACTTCTACTGTAAAGTCAACATGGCCAGGGGTGTCGATAAGATTGATTCTATGATCTTTCCAAAATGTCGTTGTTGCAGCAGAGGTAATTGTAATTCCACGTTCTTGCTCCTGCACCATCCAGTCCATTGTGGCCGTACCTTCATGAACTTCACCGAGTTTGTGACTGCGGCCTGTGTAGTAGAGAATGCGCTCAGAGGTGGTTGTTTTCCCTGCGTCAATGTGAGCCATAATACCAATATTGCGATATTTGCTGAGATCTTGCGACATAATGTTTTCTTTCAAAAATGAATCTAGGACAAAAAATCGAGATTATTGCATAATAATTCAATAATCGTGCAAATGACTAGGTATACAATTTATCTCTAAAAATCAATATCTGAGAAAAAGTTGATTTTTTGGTATTTGGGAAAAGAAAGAAGAATTGGGGTAACTAAGAGGAGTTTAATTCGGAGCGTATTTTCCAATTTTTGGCTGGTATTTTTTGAATTTTAGGGGCAGTTTTTCAAGAAAAGTGCCTAAATCTCCATCAGATGTGTCGATGAGAGCATGTTTAATATCTTCTGCTTCGTAAGAAATTCCATAAAGATAGCGATAAAAAGTGCCATCGGGTTTTATAAAATAGAGAGCTCCTACGTGAGAATAAGTTTCTCCTTCTGGGTCTGGTTTATAATAAAAATTTAATTGTTTCGTTAGTGAGAGAATATTTTCTTGGGTACTGACATAAAAATCCCATTGAGCATTTTTTTGCCCTGTTTTCGGAGACCAATTTTCTTTTAATAGTTTAGAATTTTCAATGGTATCTTTCGGGTCAAAACTTATTGTAGCTATTTTAAATCCTTTGCCAATGGGCCAATTCATTTTTTGGAGAGCTTTAGATAAATTAAGAAATTGAAAAGTACACATAGTTGTGCAGCTAAAATAATTTAATGTTAAAATAAGTATTTTTTTATCTGCCAATATTTCTTTTAAACTTTCTTTTTTACCATTTTGATTTGTGAAAGTTAGATTTAAATCTAATTTTGAATTTAACTTTTCAAATATTTCATCCTCAGTAGGATTTTCATTTATCTGTTTATTTATATTAGAAGATTTTGCGCTAGATATAAAAGTAAAAGATAAAAAAAGGAAATATGTAAAAAACTTGATGAGTCTTAATTTTTTTAAAAACATAATTTAATCTCGTAAAATTTATGCATCATAAATCGATTTTCATTTTCAAAGGAGAAATTCCTTTGATATGAGTGTAATATAATGAACTTTTTCATAAATTCAAGTCACGAATTGAATTCATAGAGCTTTCCTGCTGCAGTAAAGTGTTGCCCCTCTTACTGACTGAGAGTATCCTGTTTTAGGATTTTTGACTTATGGAGGATAATTTCTGTGTTAAATAGCCTTTCTGGTAAAATAGTTGTGATAGGTTTTGGAAATATGGGGAAAGCTCTCGTGCGAGGCTTGCAAAGTCGTAAGCATGTCAGTGAAATTTTTGTCTGCGACAAATTTCCCTTGGATCCTTTGGAGAAATCCCCTGAAGGGATCGATTTAAAAAAAATCACATATTTTAGTTATAATGATATTGAAAAAATCGATAACAAATTACGTTTAAAGACAGGCGATACCATCCTTCTGTGTGTGAAACCACAAAATTTTCTGGAAGCAGTTGAGCGCTGGAAACCCATATTACTTGGCGGGGAATCTTTTCCGCTGGTTATTTCAATTTTAGCAGGCGTGCCAACACAACTTATTCATAAATACTTTTCCTACGAATGCCCTGTGGTACGTTGTATGCCAAATATTGCTTCAACAGTGGATTGCTCAGCTAGCGTATTATGTGGGAGTAAGAAAACTTCTATGCAAAATATTGAACTAGCAAAACATATTTTTGAATCTGTAGGCAAAACGTGGATTGTGCAAGAAGAGCAACTCGATGCTGTCACTGGCCTCAGTGGCAGTGGACCTGCCTATATTTATATGATTATCGAAGCAATGTCCGACGGAGGAGTCAAAATGGGGCTGTCCCGTCAACTTTCACTCGAACTTGCGACCCAAACGGTTCTTGGTGCCGCAAAACTTGTGCAAGAAACCGGTTTACATCCGGCTATTCTCAGAGATCAAGTCACAACCCCTGGTGGAACGACCATCAGTGCGATTCATGAATTAGAAAAGCATGGGCTGAGACCCATGCTCATATCTGCTGTAGTCACTGCAACTGAAAAAAGTGCTTCTCTAGCGCAGCTAGTCGAAGGGAAAATTGTACAAAATAATTCTTAAAAATTATGACAGTAATATTTCCTTTTTAATTAATTACGATACCAAGAGTAGACTTTTGGTATACAAGGTTGTTGTGCGCAATTTTCGGGTGCTTGATTATTTACAACAGGGTAGGCGGACCAAGCATTTAAATTGTGCACAACGTTTTCAAGTGGAACTGAATATGCCTGAGCTGCTCTGGCGGAATAAGGTAACCATTCCTTCATTGGTGAACGTGGATTGTTGTTCCACCAGAAATTATGGTAGGCAAATTCTGCACCATAGTTTAATCCAGTTTTTGGAACCGTTCTCGAACTTACATCTTGTCCAGCAACAGGTGTCCACATAAAGTCAGGGTGAGCATTTTGATACCACTCACCTCCCGTTATTGTTCCATCTTGAGTGATTTCTAAATCATAATAATATTCAACGCGTGAAATACCATCTTGGCTTGGACTGTCAGAATTTGCCTTCGATGGAGATGTTTCTACCATATAATCGATAGAGGCTTTTACTCCAACAATATATGCAGATTTTCCAGAGCGATATTGAGCAAAAGCATCGGTTGTATAATCAGTATTTTTGATCATTACACTTTCAGCTTTATTACTTACTTGGCCAGTTAATACATTATAATATACATATTTATAGCCAAGGATAGGTTGATTCCAAACGGTGTAATCAAACGAAGCATCAAAAATAAAACTCCGTTTATTTATGCCAATTTGATTTACGAGAGCCAGGTGAAAGGCAGCGGGGTTTGAATCAAAACAATCCTGACTTACAATTCTGCCATTGGCATCTTTTGGAGGGTTTTTGTCATTGCATCTTTGTCCAGAGAATTTTGTATTCACATTTAAATTTGCCCAAAGTAAAGAATTAAGTGCTTTGATATCGGATGGTCTAAAAGTAATTTGTACTCCTTCAGTGTTTTGTACAGTCACACTTCGGGTGGGGCGTTTGTACATGTAAGAAACAGGAGCCCAACCGTGACAAATTCCTTCCCAACCTTCAGGGTTTCTTCCTCTGATTCCGCTGAGAACAGAATTCGTCAAAGAGAAGTTTTTGTCGCCCATCAATAAGTCATATTTTTCTGCAGGCGAAAGCATATCAATCCTGTTTTCTGCGATCAAGCTTGAAGCGGGGCGTTGCTTTAATACATAATTATCAAAATCTTTTATGTTACTTGATCTCGGCACATTTGGATCTGCATAGCGATATGTGATTGAACCCTGATAGAGAGGCCAATAACTGTCAGACCAAGGCGTGAATGGAAGCTGTGCTTGGGTAATATTTTTTGTATCGATGATATGAATGTTATTAATAAAGTTTTGTGGATAATCTACAAAACTGCGTGGATCTTCATAAGCAGGATAATCAGAATAAGGGATCACTAAGGAGTTCTCTGAGTTTGCTAGTTGTTTAGATATTATTTCGGAGCGCACTTGATCTTTTTTCTCAATGAAGTCTTTGCTTGTGATTTCTTTTTCAGAAAAACGAGAAATTTTGTTAACATTTTCTGATATTTTTATTTTCTCGGGAATTTTATCTAAAACGACACTTGGGTTTTCTTGAAACTCTTTTATAAAGTTTTTAATTTTTTCTTCATCATTTGCATATGAAGTGAGACTCATAGTCGCTAAAAGAGAAATAGGAATTAAATACAATTTATTTTTATTGAACATACATACCTCTATAATTAAATCTATTTAATATTTTATTTATAATGTTTTTATTAAAATTTAGCACAACAGAAATACCGGTATTCCTGCTGCGACCGTATAGGATATTGAAATCTCTGTCAAATTTGTAAAATTAAGGAGTTGTGATATGAAAGAAATTGGTTTTCTATCTGTTTAAAAAAATCTATTAATATGAAGGGGTTTAAAAAATTAAAAATTATTAATAAATTATTATCGAGAAAAATTTATTGATTTGCGCTTATTTAAAAGTTAAAAAATTTTTTTTACTAAAATATGTTTCTACTTATGTTAATTTTTTTCTATTAATCAATTTCTTTTTTTTAAAGAATAGGCATAATCATATTCTTCTGGGTTGATTTTTGTGGCATTTTAAGAATAGGACTCATTCCTAAGTTAACTGCATATGTCATGCAGGGAGGATTTTTGTATGAATATTTTAGTTATTAATAGTGGGAGCTCTTCCCTAAAGTTTCAAATCGTAGAAACAGATCAGGCACTTATTGATGTCTCCCAAGATAAAGTGAAAGTAAAAGGTTTGATCGATCGCATCGGCACACAATCCGTTGCGAAAATATCCGTCACAAATGGGATTGAAATCAAAGAAGCTGTGCCAATTCGTGATCACTCAGCTGCACTTGACTATATCTTTCGCAAAATCACATCTGGGACTTTAAATATTGAAGGTATTTCTTCAATTGCAGATATCAACGCAGTGGGACATCGCGTTGTGCATGGTGGAGAAAAATTTAGCAATTCTGTAATTGTAAATAAAAGTGTTTTAAAAGAAATTGAAGAATGTATTGATCTTGCCCCTTTGCACAACCCTGCGAACTTAAAAGGCATAGAAGCTACTCTCTCTTTATTTGGAGAAAAAGTTCCGCATGTTGTGGTTTTTGATACCGCTTTTCATTCCACAATTCCTGAAGTGAATTATTTATATGCTCTGCCTTATCAATATTATCGTCGTTATCGCATTCGTAAATACGGTTTTCATGGAATGTCTCACCGTTATGTGAGTTATCGCTATCGCACAATTTTAAATTTAGAGAGAGAAAAATTAAATGTGATCGTGGTTCATCTTGGCAATGGCTGTTCAGCTTGCGCCATTAAAGATGGAAAGTCATTTGACACCTCGATGGGTTTTACTCCTCTTGCAGGCCTTGTTATGGGGACAAGAGCGGGCGATATCGATGCTTCTATTATGGATTTTTTAGCTCACAAAGAAGGCGTTTCCCTATCTGATATAGACATTCTTTTAAATAAAGCTTCTGGTCTGTTAGGAATCTCAGGCTTAACGAACGACATGCGTGAATTGCTGGATGAGGAAAAAGAACATCATGATAGAAGAGCTACGCTTGCTATCAATATGTTCACGATGAGAATTAAGCATTATATAGGTGCCTATTTAACTGAAATGGGAGGTGCAGATGCTATTCTCTTTACGGGTGGTATTGGCGAAAACTCAGCTGAAATTCGCAGAAGAATATGTGATAATATGCAATTCCTTGGACTCGAAATCGATGAAAATCTGAATAAACAAAAGTGTTTTGGGGCAGAGGGAGAAATTTCTACCGCAGGATCAAAGTTAAAGGCTTGGGTAATTCCTACCAATGAAGAGCTGATGATAGCTCGCGACACATTCCGCTGTGTTATGAAAGTACCCTCGCCATAAATAGAAGGCCTGATTTTTTTAGTAATTGAGAGTTAAAGTTACATTTCCTGGCAAACGATAATGTGGTTTCATTTGTCCGCCTAAATTTGTACACATTGTGGCATTTCCTGGAGTATATATGTTAAAGGCTGGACCATATTTTAAACAAAAATATTGCATATCCCAACCAGGGTTCCAGTAAACCGATCCTCCTGTGCCACACTCTTCAGCGCGAAAAT
Source organism: Fluviispira sanaruensis (assembly GCF_004295685.1). Classification (NCBI taxonomy): domain Bacteria; kingdom Pseudomonadati; phylum Bdellovibrionota; class Oligoflexia; order Silvanigrellales; family Silvanigrellaceae; genus Fluviispira; species Fluviispira sanaruensis. The sequence continues at coordinate 2,772,262 of NZ_AP019368.1, read as the reverse complement.
AAGATAGTGCATTTAAAGTTTTCGTTTCTCCATTTTCAAAAACGTACCAACCGCTTGCCACAACGGGATTAGCACTTATTGCTGTGACACATGCGCGGCGGTTTGAATGATTAATTATAGTTATACTATTACCTGCAGTAAATGGTCTTGCATCATTTTGTAGAATATGAGTGGGCAAGGCAGCTGGTTGGGCTGTAACATCTAAAAATGACTCATTTAACAAGAAATTTGGAGACTGTTCAGCGGTCGCAAAATTAGAAACGGAGAATAAAAGAGAAGCAGCAAGACATGATAAAAACTTATTCATATAAACCTCCTTTTGTTGTAAAAAGGAAATTATATTTTTGAAGCATTGATTTTGCACATTCCGACTGACAAAGAATTGACGGGATATTTTTGCTTAAAATTTTATAAGAAAAGGTTTTAAGGAGAAATTCAGCTTAAAGCTAAGGTTAAGATTGCCGCATGAACTATGTCCTCGGCAGATGCCCCGCGTGATAAATCAGAAAATGGTTTAGCAGAGCCAAGTAAAATAGGACCCCAAGCATCGGCTCCGCCAATTCTCTGAGTGATTTTATAACCAATATTTCCAGAATCTAAATCAGGAAAGATAAAGACATTGGTACGTCCTTGCACTTTGCCATTCGGATTTTTTTTCGCAGCTACTGCAGGAACAACCGCAGTGTCAAACTGTACTTCACCTTCGGCTAGAATATCAGGATGTTTTTCATGAAACAGTTGAAAGGCCTCGCGTACTTTTTGTACGTCAGGATGTTCGGCACTGCCTGTGGTTGAGAAACTGAGAAATGAGACGTTCGGCGTGCATCCGGACCAATTTGCAAAAGCCTCTTGCGATAAAAATGCGATGTCAGATAATTCTGTGCTTGAGGGTTGGGGGATCACCCCACAGTCCGAAAAGAGAACAAGACTTTCTCCGCCTGGAGTTGCTTTTGGCAGAGCTAAAAGAAAAGCACTGGTAATAACCTTGGTATTTTGTTTGAGACCGACTGTGTTGAGAGCCGCGCGGATTACGTGTGCTGTAGAATTTTGGCAGCCAGACACAACGGCGTCGACTTCACCACGAGCGAGCAGAGCTCCCCCTTCAAAGGTTGTGTCTATAGCCATTTTTTCCATGGCAGGCGAAAGTGTTTTTCCTTTTTTTTCAGCCATTTTGTTCATGATAATCAATGTGCTGTTTTTATTTTTTTCAGATTCTGTCGTATTTCCTAAAATACTTTTAATATTTAATTCTTTTTTTAATATTTCGGCGGCTTTAATAACTCTTTCATCTTGCCCTTCAGGTAATGAAATGGTTTTATTTTTTGAGCGCGTGTATAAATTGTCTCTTGCTGCTTGATTTAATGTTTGAAATAACAAATGACATCTCCTTTTAAAGCAATAATAAATAATTTTAATTAATTCATTTTTGAATGATTTAATTAAAATAAAATTCAATTTAACAAATTTTTAATCAGCCTTAAAGAGGAAGAAGAAAATATCATTTATTCTTCAACTTGAATAATATCGATCGCTTTTGCAGCTTGACCTTTTGGTTGGCGTTTACCAGCGAGGCGAACGACAACTCCCACATCGGTCAATTTACCTTGACAAATATAGACAGAAAGTAAATTTGCTCTTTGAATGATCATGTACATTCCGAGTCCTGCGCTCACTTGTTGCGTGCTCAAAGAATGTTGACCCGTTTGTCCTGTTTTAAAAATAAAATTAACATATTTATCCATTATTTCTGGATTGAGTCGACCAAAAATATCTTTCACAGAAATTGCTAATTCTTTACCATTAAAAGCCCATTCAAGCTGAACTTCTTCGCCTGGATCGAGATCGACCGGTGTCGTTCTTGGCTTCATGGCATGCTTGGGATTGGCATCCCAGATGGCATTCATTAACAACTCTTCTTGAATCTCAACTGCATATTGCGATAATGTAGGGTTTTTTGAGCCTGTCACGGGCGCAATTTCATCAAAAAATTTTTCGAGATCTTCAGCAAACTTAATTCTTTCTCTCGAGCTTTTTACCGTGAAATTTCTAATAATTGGCAGTTTCATCCCACTGGGATGTTCAATAGGATCTAAACTTATAAGTGACTTTACCCCAGTAGCTTCATTTAAATTTTTACTTTGCTTAATATTAAATTGACGAATAAGTGCTTTGCGCACTCTCTCTTCGAGAAAATCATTTTCATAAAAAATGATATAATGGTGAAAACCATCTAAATCTTTTGCACCTTTAAAATCAGGAATTCTTGATACATTTACCACGAGCATATTTACAGCTTTTTCTGATTTTTCTTTTTGGTCATCACTTAAAAATACGTCGCAGTCGTTTGGAGAAGTGACTAATTTAAAATCCTTCGCAATCATGCACTTAAGATCTTCTTTTATTTTTTCTTCTTTAATTGTTAAGTAAACTTTAAAATTCTTCAAAGAGAACTCCTCACTCTGTGACATCTTTCTTAGTTTCGATATTATTCTAAATTTTCTTAATAAATTTGATGTCAAAAATATGAGGAGGGAAATTAATTATTTTGTTTTTCTAAGAATAACGGCAAAAAAACCATCAATATCATCTGGGTTACCCGAGTAAATAAGAAGTTCTCCTTCGCGGGTAACATACTTTTTATAGAAATCATGAATTCTATCGTAAGGATTTATTTTCTCGAATTCAGGATGTTGATTTAGGAAATTGTTAATTTGCTCTGTTGTCTCTTCGCTTTCAAAACTGCAGACCACATAAATCAATTCACCATTTACTTCCACATTTTCAGCTAGAGAGTTGAGCAAACGAGATTGTTCGAGTGCGCAGTTCTGAATATCATTGGGTGAACGGAGCCATTTGATTTCAGGATGTCTACGAATGACACCCATTGCGGAACAGGGTGCATCGAGTAATATCTTTTTGAATTTATTCCCTTTAACTTGTTCGACTACATCGCCGTGTAAAATACATACATTATTTAATTTAACTCTTTCAAAGTTTTCACGTAGTATTTTTAGTCTTTTTTGGGCAAAATCACAGACGGTTAAATTTTCAGGTTCAAGACCACTGTCCCATAGATAAATAGATTTCCCACCAGGCGCTGCGCAAGCATCAAGGCAAGTATCTGTTGGGGAAATGTCTACTAAGCTTGCAGCAAGCTGTGCAGCCTCGTCTTGTACAATGTAGCAACCACTTTTAAAGGCTTCGCATTTATCGAACTTGGGTAAAGATTCAATTCTGAGTGAACCGGGCAATGGACGCCATGTGCTTTCAATAGAATGGGTTTTTAATAAATATGTTGCAAGATCTTTTTCATCTTCTGGCAAAGGATTTCTTTTAATAATTTTTAAAGTATTCTTTGGAATTCTATTACTATTAGATAATAAATGCTCAAATCTTTCTAAAGAAAGTTGATTATACCAGCGTTCAACCATCCAAGCAGGAAAGGAATGATGCATAGAATAATATTCAACTGCTTGCTTAACTTTATCAGGTTTAGGGAAATATTCAGATTTTCTCGCAACGCGGCGTAATATAGCATTGACGAGTGAAGCTGCATTGGGTACGCCAACTTGCTTAATTGCTTCAACAGTCTCTGAAACAGCTGCGCGCTCAGGCACTCTGTCCATGTAATAGATTTGATATGTGCCGACCCGCAAGGCATTGGCTACTCGTGGATCGAGGCTTGAAAAGGGTCTGTCAATCATATGTGACATAATCCAATCCATTTTTGCTAGCCATCTTAAAGAGCCAAAAACCATTTCATAAATGAAAGCTTTGTCTAAGGGACGCAATGTAGGTTGACTCGCGAAGAGTTTATCAAGAGCTACGTCAGTGTGAATGTTGCGGGTTAGAACATGAGTCAAGGCATCGATGGCAATTGCTCGCGTCAGCGTGCCAGAGCGAGTGGACATATTTGTGCTCCAAAAATGAATAAACTTGTTTTGTTATATCCGTACTTTACTTCTAGTTAGGTCAGGATAAATCATGGGTCTGAGTGTTTCTTCTGTGTCACAATTTGTGCATTTCCAGACAAACGTTGGAAAAAAAGCATTACATTTTTCACATTGGTGAGAAGTGTAGCCAATTTGCGCAGCTTTACTTTGAGTTGTTATATATTCAAAGCTCTCGTTGTTATCAACAAGTATAGCAACCACATCGCATAAAAACTTGCTTTTATTCAGCTCAGGTGTTTCCTGTATCAAAAGAGTTGCATGAAAGATAGATGCCCAAAGGCTTTTTTGTATATTTTCATCAAATTTTTCTGGTCTAAAGGTTTGTAAAAACTCTTTTTGAAGAATGGCATAATTTTCTGTTATTCCCTGCTGAGCGCTCATTTTATTAAGAATTTTTGAAAGAAATGGGGCAGATGCGACATGTGAAGCCGTTGTTGATTTAAAAATATGGAGAAGGGCATCGAGGTCAGTTGCCAGTGCAGTCCACATTAATTTAGGATCATTGTCGATGCGTTGCCAAAGTTCTTGGCTGGTTGCTTGCCATAAAAGGATCAGAGCCCTCCCTGATGTTCTTTCCCATCCAATGGCTCTGCGGGCAAGTTCTTGAGCTTGATTCAAATTCTTTTTTTCAAAATAAATCTCACCAATTTTACAGAGTGCATGTGCAATAGACAAACGCAAACCCTTATCTGGTGAGCCTTTGTAAATATTGAGAGCAGAATTCAATTTTTCTGGAAAGTAGCCTTTTGCGCAGATATTTAATATATGGATAAGTATTTCAGAGTTCTTCGGTTTTCTATAAAAAAGCTCTATTGCAGTGTCAAAGGCACGCATGTAGAGACCTATGGATGCATAAACTTGCGAGAGTTCAAATAAGGCACGATTGGTTTCAATTTTTGATACATTTTCATTAGTTAAAATATCAATATACAATTGAATTGCTGTACGCGCATTGCCTATTTGAAAATAATTGCGCGCAAGAACGAAGGACTGAGCAATGAGAATTTTCTCGCTGATATTAATATTTAATGGATTAGATTCATTTTCACTGGATTGAGCTTCAACTTGTTCCGACTCATCACGCATTATTTTAAGAGTGACATCGAGCTTTTGCTCCAATTTTTCGCTCTGCGGTGCTGAATATGCATTTTTGCGAAAGCGCCTTCTAAAAGTTCTCCAGAGAGAAGGAAAAAGGATTCCAAGCACAATTCCTACTGAAAGTCCTGCTCCTAAAAAAAAGCTTGCCTCAAATGTATCCCACACAGGCATCCCTTCGGTGCTTATGGTGGCAATTTGTCTTGGCACTTTAGTCTCCTTTTTGCACTCTAATGAGTTTAGCACAACATTTGTTTTAGCGAATCTTGTGCCGGGATCTTTCATAAGAATATTGAATACTCGATTTATCTATGAAAATAAAGTTCAATGAGAACAATTTTTATTTTTTAATGATTGATGTATTTACTCTTCTCTCCATCAATAAAATCTAATTAAAAATGATATTCTAAATAGTAACTATGATAATTATTTAGTATTTATTAACAGCATGTTGGATAACAACTCAGTTATTATCACGGCGGGAACGGCAGTTTCTTTATTTTTGCTTGATCATTCAAAAATATACTGATAATAATGCAAAAGTCAGCTAATTCTCATTTGGATTCTTGATACTTTTCAAGCAAAAAAAGTAACAAGAAAACAAAAAACACGTGGCGGTACTTTTCGCATTTCTGGAGTGGGCAAAATTCAAATTCGAGGAATGTCAAGAAATGGTGGAACCCCAAAAACAATGGAAGTTCTTAAAAAAGGTGAAGACTGGATTATTTCTGTAACATATCAATGTGTAGCAGAAAGAAATTCTGGTGAACATATCCATGCATTTGACTGGGGAGTAACAACTTTTTTAACCATAACAAATGAAGCGCAGCAAATAAGTGTAGTAGAAAACCCTCGTTTCTTAAGAACAGCATCAGAAAAAATTGAAAAAGTTCAACAAAAACTTTCAAGAAAAAAATTAAGATCAAACAATAGAAAAAAAGTCAAAATTAGCCTTTCTCGTATTCATAAAAAAGTAGCAAATAAATGCCTTGATTTCATGCATAAAACTTCTTGTAAAATTGTGGAAAGCTCAAAAAGAATTATCACTGAAAAACTGGCAATTAAAAATATAACAAAAGTACCTAAGGCAAAAATTGATGAATTTACAGGGGCGTATCTTCCAAATGGTGCTGCAAGAAAGGCTGGTTTAAATAAAAGTATTTTAGATACTTCTCCGTCTCAATTCCTTCAAATGGTTCGTGTGAAAGCGGAAGAAGCTGCGTATGAATTAGAAGAATTAGAGACAAAAAAGTTAAAGCCAAGCCAAAGATGCGCGTCATGTTCAGATATTGTTAAAAAAAATTTATCGCAACGAATCCACAAATGTCATTGTGGATTTTCAATATCTCGTGATGTAAATAGTGCACTTGTTATGCTTAAATTTGAGCTTGGTTCTTTAAAAATAGACGAAAAAATTGAAACAAGATGCCGGGGACCGGCTCTGTGTACAGGAACGCTGTCAGGCGTTCTGAATCACGAAACTCCATCCATAATTACACAGTAATTTGGTTGGAGCAGTTCATTCAAGCAAAATGGTCGATTTCGTGAAGCTCTATATATTGATATCAGTGACGTTTGCTCTCAGTTTTCTTAATCAATTTTTTTTTGTACTGTTTTCTAATAATAATTCATACATTTTATTTCCAAGTTTTTCCTGCCCCCAACTTGTAGGATGAACAGAATCAAAAAAGAAATGATTGTTAATCGTTTGAGCAGAACATCCATTAATATAAACAAAGGGCAATTTTCCAGATCTAATAGTATTAAGTAATACAGAAAAATCAACACTGTTAATCATAGAATCTGAAATATTTGTTGTACAAGGAGATAAGAAATTCATACCTTTCTTAGAAGATTCTTTTTTTAAATCATCAAATACTTGATATAAATCAATATAGGTAATATTTGCATCGCCATAATTTACTTTAAAATCTGTAATTTTTGCATTTAATTTAAAATTAAAATCTTTTGAATAATATTCCGCAATAGGTTTTAAATTGGGGTTAATTAAAGGAAGTAATGCAATATTTGGAACATTAGAAATAATAAAGTTTCTTGCTCCGCCATTGTATAGCGATAGCAAAGATTTTTCAATCTCTAAAACAGCACTATCTATTATTAAATTATCAGAATTAAATGTAGCAGAAATAATATCATTTGCACCTATCATTATGAGAAACAAATCATTTCCCAAATCACGATCACCTTTTTCAGCTAATAATGCACTCAGCTGTTGATTTAAAGCGAATTTATTCAATAAAAGCGTATCAACCAAATCTTTCCCAATAGCTGCTTTCGCCCCAGAGAATGCATAATTAGTTCCTATTTGTGAACTTCCCTTGAAATTTACAAATCCAAAGAGTGACAAATCATTTACTTTCCATGCAGGAGTTAATTCCAAACTCATTTTTTCAGCCAAAATTTCTGCGGCAACCTTCCCGTTCGTAAAGGATCTAGTCATATAGGCAGGAGTATCAAAAGAAATTTCTTTAGGAAGGTTAGAGCAAGTATTCGATAGAAAACCTGAATTTAATAAACTTGAGATTGTAGGGTCTAAACTTAAAAAAGGTAAGAAAAAAGGATTTAAATTTCTTAAGTTATCATCATTACAATTATTTAAATATTTTGTGATTGCTCCAGTGGCTGCTCCAGTATCAGATAGGCTATCTCCCAAGACATATAATCTTTCAAAATTAATATTGTTTTCAGAGTTTTTTCCATTGGAGTATGATGTGCATGTAATTGACAAAAAAACTATCGCAGTAATTATTTTTTTCACTTAAATTCCTTTTAAAAAATAAATTTTAAATTATCATTCGATCTATCAGTTGCTATGATAGGAGCTAAATTCTATAATACTTGTTTAATAAAAATGTCTATACTATTTTTGATAAAATATAAGCTAAAGGTAAAGTTTTTTTGAATAATTTAAGATGATTATTGTAATATAAGTTATTATTTTTATTGTTATAAATATTAAATTTATCAATTTTAATTAATAATTATTTGCTTTATAAATTGCAATTGAAGATTTTTATTCATCTAATTGCTTAATTATCAAACAGAAAAATCTCTTGCATGGCATATCTCTATCTATTTTACATTAAAGAATAAATTGAGGAACTATGATTTATCTGCTTGTTATTATAAATTAGCTTGGCGAAGAATTTATTTAGTACAAATCCTGCTCCTAGAATGATTTGAAAAAATCTTATATGATGTCTATCAAAGCATTCTTTATATATAATGCTATTTACCTTAAAGTTCTCAACGATCCAGAAATGTTGCGTTCTTTTAAAAAATAAGCATCATTTTCTCTCATTTTTCTAAAACTATTCTTTGGTTCTGTTTTCTAATAATAATTCATACATTTTATTTCCAAGCTTTTCGTGTCCCCAACTTGAAGGATGAACAGAATCAAAAAAGAAGTGATTGTTAATCGTTTGAGCAGAACAGCCATTTATATATTCAAAGGGTAGTTTTCCATTATTCATAATACTAAGTAATAAAGAAAAATCGATATTGGTAATCATACTTTCTGAAATATTTGTTGTACAATGGGTTGAGAAATCCATGTCGCTTTGAAAAAATTCTTGTTTTAAATCATCAAATAATTTATATAAATCAATATAAATAATATTTGAATTACCATAATTTATTTTAAAATCGGTGATTTTTGCATTTAATTTATAATTAAAATCAATTGATAGTTGTTCAGCTCTATGCTTTAAATCGGATTTAATTAAAGGAAGTGAAGCAATATTTGGAACATTCGTAATAATAAAGTTTCTAGCGCCTTCGTTGTAAAGTGATAGCAACGATTTTTCGATTTCAATAACTGCATTGTCTATTATTAAATTATTAGAATTAATTGTTGCAGAAATAATATCATTTGCGCCTATCATAATGAGAAATAAATCATTTCTCATATCATGATCACCTTTTCCTGCTAATAAAGCACTCACTTGCTGATTTAAAGTGAAGTTGTTCATTAAAAGAATATCAGCCATATCATTCCCAATGGCTGCTTTCGCCCCAGATACAGCATAGTTGGTACCTAATTGTGTACTACCTTTGAAATTTACATAACCAAAGAGTGATAAATCATTCACTCTCCATGCAGGTGAGAGATCCAATTGCATTTTTTCAGCCAAAATTTCTGCGGCAACCTTCCCGTTAGTAAAGGATCTCCCTAAATATGCAGGAGAATGAAAAGAAATTTTCTCAGGAAGTTTAGAACAGATATCTATTAGAAATCCTAAATTTAGCATATTCAAAATAAAAGGATTTAAACTTTTTAAGTTATCATCATTACAATTACGTATATATTTTGTTATTGCGCCAGTGGATGCTCCTGTATCTGAAAGGCTATCTCCCAAGACATATAATCTATTAAAATTGACATTGTTTTCAGGGTTTTTTTCATTAGAATAAGATGTGCATGTAATAGACAAAAAAGCTATCGATAATATTATTTTTTTCACTTAAATTCCTTTTATAGAGAAAATTTTAAATTATTATTCATACATTCAGATACTATGATAGGGCCCTAATACTAATATACTTTTATTGAATAAAATGTCTAGGCTATTTTTAATAAATTATTATTAAATTAATGATTAAGTGGAATTTTTTTTTTAATAATAATTTAAGTTGAAATTTATATTTGGAATAGTTATTTTAAGTTTAATAAAGTTTTAAATAAATAATTAATTTTTAGGGGATATTATTGAAGTCAGGTTTAATAATATTTAAAATAGTTATTTGTAGAATAAATAAATATTGAAGTGGATGAAATTTTTATTTATCTAGAAAACTAGAGTCTAGGCAGAAATCCTCACACTTGTCCTAATATGCTGTTTATTGAAAATAGTTAAAAAAAACAGAATTTTATAGATACATTTGTTTGTTATTTTTAGATGGGAGTCTTAGGTAAATATGTTCGTAAAAAAATAAGCATCACTCTATGCCTAAAATTTAAATAAAAATAATGTTATGGTGCTCTTCGCTGTGAATGAATTTTTTTCATTTATATACTTGCAAAATACCATATTTTATTGCAGATTCATGGAATTCTTATCTTAGAAAGGAAAGTGATGATAGATTTAACGGACAAAATTAATGTTTTTATTGTCATTCCTGCTCGTTTTGCTTCAACCCGCCTTCCGGGAAAACCTTTGTTAAATATTGGCAAGCGTACAATGATTTCCCGTGTGACGGAGCGGGCGCAACGTTTGGCAAAGCTTTTGAGCGAAAATAAAAATGTAAAAAATGTTAATTTGGTCGTTGCGACCGACCACGACGAAATTTTTGCTGAAGTGCATAAATTAAATGCAATGACTGTTATGACGGATAGCAATTTAAAAAATGGCACCGAAAGAGTTTTTTCAGCTCTTAAAGAAGTACAAAAAAAATTACCAATTAAGAATCAAGATATTGTTTTAAACATACAAGGGGACGAACCCTTCTTTTCCCTTGAAGATGTTTATAATCTGGTTGAAAAAATGTTAAATCAACAAGAAATTCCGCTGGGTACTTTAGCTTTTCGTCGGACAAATTCCAAAATGTTTTTTGAAAGCTCCATTGTTAAAGTGATCTGTGATAATAAGCAAAATGCACTTTATTTTTCCCGCGCGCCTATTCCCTATCCCAAAGATATTTTAGGTGCATCAGGGATAGATTGGCTTGAAAAAGCACAAAATGTTCAGCAAGAGATTTCTTTTTTACACCATGTGGGGGTTTATTCTTTTCGCTATCAAGCATTGTGTGATTATATGACACTTGTGCACTCATCACTAGAACAACATGAAAGTCTTGAGCAACTTCGTGCCTTGGAAGCTGGCTGGAAAATACTCGTAAGCGAAGCTCTGACTGAGCCATTTGGCATTGATACCGAGGACGATCTCAAACAAGCACAATTAATAGCGCAACAATACGATTGAAAAAAATATGAAAAATAACTCTTTTTTTTTAATTTTCTCTATATTTATTTCCTTTTTTTCTGTTAATTCTTATTCTGTTCCAACGAGTTTTTTAAAATCTGACTCAGGAAATATGCACGACGTACAGTGGAATCGACTCGAAAATAATCTCTTTTCTATTTATTACGATGAAAATGCTAAATACATGGGGGAATATAGCCTAAAATCTTTGCAATATTCTTACCCGTATTTGGCGCTTTTGCTTGGTGTAAGAATACAAAGTGATGCTATGCCATTGTTAAATTCACAAAAAGATCGCTTCTTAATTTCAGAATTTGATAAAATACCTGTTGTGTTAGGTGGACGTTTAGAGGGAGCGGGCTTCGCCAATCCTGTCACAATGAGCATTGAAGCGCAGATGATCCATGCGCGCAGCGCCGCTTTCTTTCAACATGAACTCGTGCATAGACTTATGTATGAACACAACGATTTTAATATTGGCCCACTCGCTCGGGTTTTCAGTCTTGCCATGTTTCCAACTTGGTGGATTGAGGGATTGGCAGAGCATTTAACCGAAAGTGTTGGTAGCACAGAAACCGATGCCATTTCCCGCAGTATGGCGTTGCAAAACAATTGGCCTACCTGGGAGAGCATGCACGCTCTTTACAATGCCGATGGTGATACAAATTTACGCGGTTATGTGGCGTCAGGACGTTTTTTGCGTTGGATATTCGAAAAAGTAACAGAAAAAGATTTATATAAAATTCATGCAGAAATTTCTAGAGAAACAATTATACCTCCTTTTTACGATGCAACCGACTTATGGTTGTATAAGACTTTAGGTAAAAATAGCGAAATTTTATATGAAGATTTTAAAGCTGAGCAAAAAAAAGAATGGGAAAATTATCTTGAAAAAATGCCTTCGCTGATAAACTCTTCCTTTCTTTCCACCGATGAAAATTTTTATTTTCCAGCAACTGTGCTTAATAATAAAATGATTTTTTCGAACTTAACGGCAGAAAAATCGCCAAAAAATAGCTCTTTGCAAGTCTATGATTTTAATATTCAGAAATCATTAAGACTGCCATTAAGCGTTTCTGGTTCAATTTTATTTGCACTCAGTGAAGGTAAAGATGGTATTTTATTAACTGCTGAGCAGAAAGATTTTCCGAATGGATCTTTTGGACATAAACTGCGCATTATTAAATTCAAAGGAGATATTGCGCAAATAAAAGATGAAAGTATTGAAAGTGAAGTCATTCGAGAATTTTCCACCCAAGAAAATCCTTTTGTGATCGATGAAATTAAAAGTTTTGGCAACGGTGAGTTTTATTTCAGTGCAAGTTTAAATGGCAATCAATCCATTTATTTTTACAATGCTTTAAACGATGAATTAAAATTTATTAAGAAATTTAATTTTCCCAATTATGCTCGTTTTTTGTCTTCAAATTTAAAAGAAAATAATGAGAAAAAATGCCTTATTTATATTTTAAATAAAGATAGTAATAAAACATCTTTGCAGAAACTATGTGAAAATCTCTCTGAGACTGAAATATTAAGTGACAATAAATTCTTTATAAAAGAAGGTTATGTTTTAAAAAATGGTAACTATCGCTTGCTGGTAGATTGGAATAGAGTGCTGAGTTTAATCGAACTCAGTCCAGGACAAAAAATAACTACGATTGCAGCATTTTCTGAGTGGGTACAAGGTTTGATTCCCTGGAATGAAGATAATAATGAATATCTCGGTGCATGGATTTATAAAGACCAGAAATATCATTTTAGTAAAATAGATTTGAAAAAATTAAAAACAGAATACACTGCTTGGCAAAGTGAATTATTGTCAAATTCACCATTTGCAAGTCATTATCAGTTTAAAAAATATATTCCTCCCTTTCAAGCGATATACGATCAGAAAAAATACAGTCTGCTAGGGGAGGATGTGCATTTATATGACGGTTACATTAATAAAAATAATGAAAGTATTGCACGAATTGATCTGAGCAACCCAAAAGAACAAACAAACTATACAAAAGAAAGTGCTTCTTATCGGAACAATTTTTTATTTGCATATCCATATATTCAACCTGACTTCGTGGGAGGCCCAAGTGTTGGGCTCGTAGCAGTTCCATTTATCGATGAAATGGAACGTTACCGTATACAAGTATTTGGTGGATATAATTTCTTTATTGATGCCCCCAGTGGAGCAGTGACATATATAAATAATAGAATATTCGATGCATTTTCGCTTTCCCTTTTTTCCAGTCCTCTTTTTAATGGATATTATGATCTCAAAAACAATAAGGTAGGTCAGCCAGCTACGGAAACTCGTTACTTTAATTATCTACAACAAAATGGTTTGTTGTTTAATTTTGCCTTTAAATTTCTTCCGCCCACAATTACGTGGCAAAATGCTCTCATGTTTTCAAATATAAAACCATACAGTGCATTGAGAGTGGCTCCAACTACCGTAGGGGCGCAAACGACAAATCTTATTTCAGCTACAACAACTCTTTCTGTAAACTTATTTAAAGCAGGATTTTATTTAGAGAAAGTTGAAAAACCTCATGGGCAATGGTTGATTTGGAACTCAAATCTCAAACTTGGTTTTGGTAAATTTAATAGCATAGGGGGCGCGCAGGATTCAGCGGGAGAAAGTGTCGGTGATTTAGATTATTTTAATGTCAATGCCTCCCTGGGGACGTCCGTTTCTTTATACAATCAAAATATTTCAATTCTCGCTTCACTTTCAACGACCCAAGGGAATAATACATTTAATTTAAATGAAGTTTATTCACCTTTTCAAGGTTATATTTTAGGCGAAAATGTTTCACTCAGTTATATTAGTTTTCCTCTCTTTGGCAGTGGTTCTTTGTTAGATTTAAGGGCAGGATATTGGAGTTACTCAGGTACGTTAACTTATGATTTCCCTCTCAACAATAACTTCGAATCGAAATTTCTAATGGCTTATATAAATAATTGGCGAGGATTTATTGCCTTAAAAGAAGGCGGAGTGTCTGATACGCCAGACTTTAGTACAGTTAATTCTATCACCAGTGTTGGGATAGGTTCTGGTTTGACTGTCGATATAAAAGGTTTTCAAATATTTCCATCCCTTATTTATGGATATGGTTTTGCTGAGAAGAGTTGGTATGTCTTAACGCAAGTGAAATTCATGGATATTTTATGACTTTATTTGAATTTTTTTGTTAAAATAGATTTGATAAACATTATGAATAATATAGAGCGAAAGAGCGAACCAAACGAGCGAAAAGCTAATAATTTTTTCTACACTTGCTTTTTCATTGTATACAAATATTGCAATTAAGAGTTGACTGGTTGGGGAAATATATTGAAAAAATCCAACACTCGAGAGCGGTAAATATTTGCTACCAGCAACAAAGAGAAGCAGTGGCAATGCTGTTACAACGCCGCTAAATATAAGTATCAAACTTGTATTTACAGAGCTCAAAAAAACCATATTTTGGTTTAAGTAAATATATACTAAATAGCCAAATGCAAATGGAAATAAATATAAAGTTTCTATACTCAAACCAATTTCAGAATTGACTTCAATTTTTTTTCTAATCAGACTGTAAATACCAAAAGTTAATGCCAAGCTCATACTGATCCAAGGGCCGACACCAAAAAATTGGGCAGAGGAAAACTGCACGAAAAGGGCTACAATTGTTATACTTAGAGAAATTTTTTGCATGAAATTTAAATTTTCTTTTAAAAAAAGAACTCCAAGCAATATATTTAGCAACGGAGTTAAAAAATATCCGAGACTGGCTTCCATGAGATAGTTATGCAGTATTGCCCAAATATAAATAAGCCAATTTGAAGAAATCAGAATTGCTGTTAATATTAAATAATATCTATATTTTTTATTTTTTAAGCATTCAAATATTTGCATAAATTGTTTTTGTATCAATAATATTCCAATCAGAAAAAATAAAGACCAAACTGCTCTGTGGGCAAGAATTTCGAGTGGACTAACCTCAATTAATGTTTTGAAATAGAGTGGAATCAATCCCCAAATTGAAAATGCTAAAATTATGAGACATAGACCTAATTTTCTATTTGATTGTGAGTTTTCCATGCGTACCTCTAAAACAGTGTGGTTTATCTGAGTGTACGATACATATTTTTGAACTTTTAACAAATATTTTTAAAAACTATTTTATTTTTGAAATAGATTGATCGATTTTATGATTTCTGCAATTTATATAAATAGTTTGTTTTCTTGCTTAGTTCGAATTCTCTCGCAATCATAAAGGTTCTATATGTCTTTTGCAAAAAAAATTGCTCTGAGTGTTTTGCTCTCAACTTTTCTCTCAGCTGGTAGCTATGCTCAATCTCAAGAGTGGCACAGCCCAGAAAATCGCATTTATTTATCAACGGGTTATTTTGAAAATGCGACCAACTCAAACGAAGGTATGGCTTACTTTCCTTTGAGTGTTTATGAAACTTACAATTGGGGTTTTCAAAAGCTTTCTGTGGACGGCTCAGGATTTTCTCGCTTTGTTTCATGGCTCATTGGTGGGAATATTTTGCCAATTTATGTGAGTGGTGTTCTCAATACATCCTTCCACGAATATGGTCATGCCACCCGTTTTCGTTATAATGGTTTTAATGATATTACATATAGACCAAATGACTCTTCAACAACTACGACTTCATTTTTTCAAATGGTTTTCGATCGACTTGGAGCTCCAGTAGATAATGCTTCTACGTCAGCCAATGGATATACAAATATTTATATTACGCAAAATCGTGAAGTAGATACTGTTATAACTGCTGGTGGTATGAATAACGAAATTCTTCTCAGTAAGCTTATGTCCGAACGTATCCATGAGAGAGGGGGATCGGTACCCGATCTTTCCTACTATTTACTTGCGAAATTAAGTCCTTATGCTTATTCAGGTTTAGACTCACGTTCAGGAGATCCTTATCTTCTGGAACAAAATTATTCTGCTCTTGGTAAACAGATAACTCGGACTGACTTTAAAAATTATTATCTGTTTAGTGCTCTCGCCAGTGGTACTTTTTTCTCATTGGTTTGGGGAAATATCGATTACTTGGCAAATGGCACTCAGCTCATCAAACCTCTTACAATTGCAGGTTTTAGTTTGCCTGACTTTTATACTTATTTAAATGCTAAAGGATTATCAACAGAAGCTATTCTGCATTATGATGTGAATGAGAATATTAAGTTGGGACTTTCTTATGAACAAATATTTAAGGGTGAAGAATATAAGCAAATTTCGCCTGAAGTTATATATAAGGTCAAAAATCAAAAAGGCTTTCTAAAAGCTTTCTCTATTAAACCCCAGCTTGTGCTTGGTTTTAATTCGAGTCAAGTCGATCTTGGTGGAAGCGTTCTGACTGAAGTAACTTCTCAATATGATGTTGGGATGTTCTTAAAGTATACTTATTATAATAAAAATACTTTATATGGAGAAAGAAACATAACATTTGCTTCCAGTGCAAATGAACTACTCGCGGGTGCTTTTTACATCTTTTAAAAATCGCTCTCATAAAAAGAGTGGATATTAAATATCATTTTTTTACTTAATATTATAATTTTATTTCAGATAAAAAAAGGCTGAATTCTGTAAGAATCCAGCATTAAAATCTATAGAAATAAAATCTATTTTTTATTAGCGGCGGAGGTTAAGAGCAGCAATAATTTTTTGGTAACGTGCTTCTTCTTTGCGTTTAACATAATCAAGTAAGCTACGGCGTTGGCTTACAAGTGCAAGAAGTCCACGGCGACCCGCAAAGTCTTTTGCGTGTTTGCGGAAGTGCTCAGTCAGTTGGTTGATACGAGCAGTTAAAAGTGCAACTTGCACTTCTGGAGAACCAGTGTCAGATTCGTGTGTGCGAAACTTTGCAATGATTTCTGCGCGTTGTTCTGTAGTGATTTGCATGGAAAAATCCTTTCTGGGAAATATCCCAAGTGATTTAAAATACAGGAAAAAACAAGTTTTGGTCCTCCATGCGATTGGGGCGCAAAACCGATTTATTCCTAAAATGAATAATCAGAACACTCTTGCTATCACTCTTAATTTAGAAAGGCAATGAAAAATGTCTTTATCACTGAAGCCTGGATTTTCATTTGGTGGGCATTTGCAAAGGCTTTATCCTGAAGAAAATTTATCAAGAGAAACGGTTTTTTTAGAAAACTCCGACGAGTATTGGATGACGCAAGCGCTGAGCAAAAGTATGGAAAATGGCTGTGCGGCGAATCCAAACCCTTCAGTGGGCTGCGTGGTTGTTTCTAATAATAATATAATATCAAGTGGTTGTACTGAGATTTGGGGCGGAAAACATGCTGAAAGAGTGGCTTTTGAATGCTTGAAAGAGGGGGAACTCGCAGGGACAACCGTCTATGTTACATTAGAACCCTGCACTCATGTGGGTAAGCAGCCTCCTTGCGTTGAACTATTTCGCAATAAAGGAATAGCTAAAGTCATTATTGCCACCGAAGATCCCAACCCCATTGTGAGTGGAAAGGGGATTCAGCAATTAAAAGAAATGGGAATCGAATGCAAAGTAGGAGTTTTAAAAACAGAGGTACAAGCTTGGCTTTCTCCCTTTTTTATCCAGCAGCTCAATAAACGCCCATTTATCGCTTTAAAATGGGCGCAAAGTTTAGATGGATGTTTTGCTGACGATCATGATGGGTGGCAGTGGATATCTGGCATTCAATCTAGAAAATATACGCATTGGTTAAGACAAAAATACGATGCCATTTTAATTGGAGTCGGAACTCTTTTAAATGATTTCCCTTCATTAGATGTGAGAGAAATTCAAAATCAGTACAAAAGAAATCCACTTAAGATTATTTATGATCCTTTTGGCAAAATTTTCCGTTGTACAGAACAAGAGCAAGAAAAATTGAATGAAAAATCTTTTAAAATGGGAACAAAACAAATTATCCTAATCAATTCTAGGATTTTGCTTGATGAGCAAGAAAAAAATAGCAAATGGTTTCAGTCATTAAAAAATAATAAAAATTTTCTTTTACAAAAATTGAAGGATAAATCTGAAAATAAAGTGACAGGTATCATTGTTGAAAGTCTAAAAGGCAAAGAGATTGATGAATTTTTTGGCCGTCCATTGCAAAGCATTTTGATTGAAGGAGGACCTCGTCTTTTAAGTGTCTTTTTACAAGAAAAAATGTATGATGTACTTCATGTTTTCATAGCACCTTTTTTCTTGGGTGGAGAAAAGCATAAATTATTTTCTAACAAGCAACGAACAATTGTTCCCTACTTTTTTAGAGATGTTTCTCAAGTCGAAAGAATGAAGATAGTTTTACAAGAGAAACTTGGTAATGATATTCTTCTTGAGATGGTACAAGAGTATTAAAAATTAACTGTGCTTGAAATCTGTGTTTATGAGTCGGTATCTCTTTCCTGGACGATGAAAAATGATCGGTGCTATTTTATCTATCGTGATGAGTTTAATTTGAAAATTATTTCCTTCTATCCGAACTTTTGTGTTCGATATTTTAGTGCAAACGCGGATAATAATTTCATCATTTACTTCAACAGCGCATACAGTTTTATTGATGCTATCAATTTTATTTAGTTTTTTCCAAATGAAACCCACGTAATCTCCATAATTATAATATGGATAATTTGCCTTATCTTCGATCGTTATAATTTCTGCGTCACGATAACGTGCTTTGAATAAAAGAATATCAGTATAAGCTTTCGACTCTTGATCTTCAAATTCATAAAATAATTTTGCACAAATTTCTTCGCTGATTGGAAAAGTACCTAATCCTTCAAAAAACCAATTTTCAGAGATTTTTACTCCCTCAGAAAGAAATGCTTCATATATTTTTCTGCCGGTAATTTTTGAGCGAATAATTGGGCTTTCTTCGTATTGTTTGATTGAATTCGATAGAATGTTATATTTTAAAGAAAAATATCTTTTGGTCTTGTTTAAGATTCCGACTCTAATTGAATATGCTCTTAATCCAGCTGATTGTGCTAATATTCTTTTTATATCGGACATCACTATTCCTTTTCACGCAATCAAAAGAATTAATATTGTTTTACAAATATTATGAAAATGAAAATTACTAAAATAATTGAATTTGAATGTATTCAGATTCAATTATGAATGTACCCCCCCCTACCAATTTTCCATTAAGCACTTTTCCTTAGTTGAGTTCAAGTTGTTTAGTATAAAATGTCTTTTTTTTATAAGACTTTAGTTAGAGCAATAAAATCGTAAATCTATTGCATTTTGATAAATTAAAAATCTATTTTTAAAAAATCAAAAGAGAGAAAAAAGAACTCTTTAGGCAAAATTAGATTATTTTTATCAAAACGTAAAGCTTTGATTATATCGCTGAAATTGCTCACCATAATTAATTTCGGAGTATAAAAAAGCAAAATATTTTTGCAGATTATTCTATCTATAGCTTTCGATAATTCTTTGCGAAAATGTTTATATTTGAAAAATACTATCGCCTTGTTAGGGGGGACATATGACTCCCAAATAATTCAATAAGTTAACAAAAATTAGACTTAAAGCAATTCACTCTTTGGGGAGGATAAGATTACCAATGACAAAATAAATTTATATAAGTATCTGTTAATAAAGTAATTTTTATAAAATCATAAATATAATATGTTAATATTGTTTTATTAATTTTTTTTATGTAGTAGTTATTGAGAGTCAAAATCGAAACGAATAGATTTTACATACCGTATTTTAAGCGCTCTTCATAGGAATGCTTTCCTTCACTAAAACGAGTTTTTTTGGGGAGATTTTCATGGATGGAAATTTTATCAACCATCAGTCTGCAGTGACCGAAATTGTTAAAAAAGAGTTCTATAATCAAGAGCCTTTCGCATTTTCAAAGCTTTCTTCTTTGCTGATCCGTTTTTTAAACCAGCTTAAAAAAAACGGGAAGTCGT
Organism: Fluviispira sanaruensis; assembly: GCF_004295685.1. Taxonomy (NCBI): domain Bacteria; kingdom Pseudomonadati; phylum Bdellovibrionota; class Oligoflexia; order Silvanigrellales; family Silvanigrellaceae; genus Fluviispira; species Fluviispira sanaruensis. Next base: position 2,752,351 of record NZ_AP019368.1, on the reverse strand, counting down.
CAAATACGATAAGTGCCTATCGCAATGATTTATCGCTTTTTTGCGAGTTCCTACTAGAAAAGCAAACGAGTCCAGATAATTATTCTTTTCCAGCGCAAGAGAATTGGCTCCATTTTTTAAAAGAAAATGGGAGAAATTCTCAATCCAGTGTTCGAAGGGCACAAATGAGTGTCCGTACTTTTATCCACTTCCTCGTTTCAGAAAAAATAATTCAGAGTTCTCCTTTTTTAGAAACCAAATCTCCTAAACAGCCCGTTTCTATTTTACTCACTGTTCCACATGAGAAATATTTAAATCTGAATCGAACACTAAAACAATTAGCGTATAGCAGAGATGAAAAGGCAATTCGTGATTGGACACTAATTCTTATTTTAGGTGAATGTGGCCTTAAAGCTTCGGAAGCTGCCAATTTGGCATGGGGGGATGTTTGGCCTGAATTGGAAGAACCCACTTCAGAAGCATCTATCGCAGGTTGTTTAAAAGTTACTGGAAATAATGAAAGACTTGTTCCCTATAATCTTGAAATTGCAAACGCTTTGAACATGCTAAAAGAAGCCCGTGAGCAAATGGGGTTGACAACGGAGCTTGATGATAAATTGTTTTTTGGTTATCTTAATGTCAGTCGCAAAACAAGAACAAATTTTCTGCACAGACATGGAATCAAGTTTGTCATATATGAAGTTTGCACAGAAATCTTAGGAGTGCCTTACAACTCTGAAAGTTTGCGAAATCATGCTATTTTGCGTTGGCTTGCAAAGGGTATTGAAAATGAAAAAGTAGCGAGTTTAGCAGGTTATTCTTCATTGCATTCTCTTGAAAGATTTTTAAATAGCAGAGAAAAGAAGAAGACAAGTATGAGAAAAATAAAAGTTAAAGAATAATTGGTGTGTGCTTATGAACCAAAATATTCGTATTGTTTCTTTGGTACCGAGTTTAACAGAAACTATATGTGATTTTGGTTTGCAAAATAATATTAAAGGGTGCACAAATTACTGCGTTTCTCCTAAAATTTTGCGTAAAAGTGCACTGACTGTTGGTGGTACAAAAGATCCTGATATTGAAAAAATAATTTTTTTAAAGCCCACCCATATAATTGTAAATAAAGAAGAAAACACCCCAGAAATACGGAAACTGCTTAAGGAGAGGATCGATAAATCATCAACGATGATCATTGATTCCTTTCCCAAAAATATTAATGACGTCATTCAAATGGTTAATCAACTTGGAGAAATATTTTCATGTCAGGAATGGGTACGTGTTTGGCAAGAAAATGTTGAGAATCAATTAAATAAATTTAAATCTATCAAATCTCCACAATTTTCTTTTATGTATTTTATTTGGCGAGATCCTTGGATGGTAGCTGGCGATAAAACTTATATATCGCAAATGTTGAATTTGGCTGGCTTTAAAAATAGTATCATCACTGAGGAAGACATGAATTTGCGTTATCCAGTTCTATCAGAAAAAACGGCGCAGCTAAAAACAACACAGTTTTATCTGTTTAGTTCTGAACCTTATCCCTTTAAAAAAAGACATATTGAAGAGTTTCGGCAAGCCTATAAGTTAAAAAATGGACAATTTTTGCGTGTAGATGGTCAGAATTTGAGCTGGTATGGTTCCCGTACTTTAAAGTGTTTAGAGTATTTAAGGGAACTCAAATTGGAGTCTCATAAACTCCTCGACTCTTAGCGATTGGAACGGTTTTACATGACAAATTTTAAAAAACTGCTTATATTTTATTTTCTATTTTTTTGCTTAAATGTTTTTGCAAAAGACTTTACTTATTTTGTTGTGAACTGCCATGATGGTGATACCTGTCGTGTGCGGAGTTCCGATAATATCAACATTAAAATAAGACTTATAGCAATTGATGCCCCAGAAGTTGCCCATGGACAAGGAAAAAAAGGTCAAGCTTTTGGTACTGAAAGTAAAAACTATTTAAATTCACTTATAAAAGGAAAAAAAGTAGAACTTAAAAATTACAGTGAAGATCACTTTGGCCGTAATTTATCTGAAATTTTTATTGATAATATAAATGTAAATATTAAAATGATAGAAAATGGTTTGGCAGAAGTTTATCGTGGTAAATTAAATGCAAGTCTGAATTTAGAAGAATATTTTTCGGCGGAGAAAAAAGCCAAAAAACTTAAAATCGGCATATGGTCATTGGTAAATTATGAAAGCCCAAGTCTTTGGCGTAAAAATAAAAATTTATGAAATTACTAGGAGATTTTTTTCATTTCGAGCAGAAAGAATATTAGGAAATTTTTCCACATTTAGGAGTTTCTTTATTTGAAGTTGAGAGGAAATTAAGAAATTTCTTTTAATTTATCACATATATTTTGAATAATATGCAAAGGTATCCCTGTTTTTTGCACGATTGATTCTATTTTTTCATTTAAAATTTCTTTTAAATTTGGAAATGCTTCTATCAGTTTTTTTCTTCTTTTGGGCCCAAGACCTTTTATTTCAGACAGCAAAGATTTCATAGAAGATGAATCCCTTTTTTTTCTATGGAATGTAATGGCAAAACGATGTGCTTCATCGCGCATTTGTGTCACAAGTCTATACTCTAGTGAGCCATTTTCAAGCATAATTGTGTCTGGATGCTCATTGGGGACAATTTCATTTTCTGCGTTTCTTTTCGGTACGACTAAGCGTTCTGAACTTTTTTGGAGATCTTTATCAAAAAAATTATTTTTTACTCTCGATTTTGCAATTCCAACAAGTGGAATTGACTTAATCCCTAAGGAATTGAGGAGCCATGCCACTTCGCGAATCTGTGGTTCACCTCCGTCTATTATCAGCAAATCTGGAATTTTTTCTTTTTCACTTTCTTTGAAGCGTCTGCGCATAACTTCGCGTAAACTGGCAAAATCATCATTTTTTCCAACAAGATCTTTAATAATATATTTCCTATAATCTTTTTTAGAAGCGCGCCCATTTTTAAAGACAACCTGAGAAGCAACAGTCTGTGATCCTTGGAAAGTAGATATATCAAAACACTCAATCCATGCAGGTAAGCTATTTAAGTTTAATAATGTCATCAATGCGCTTAACATTTTGTGACTGAATTCATCTATTTTTGCTTGTTCATGGAATTTATTTTCAGCATTTTGATTGGATAAAGAGATAAGATCGCCAACTTTTTTTTCATCAATTTTGTTGTTTATTTTTGTTTTTTTAAAGTATTCTTCTTTTGTCAAAAATAAAATGGGTTGATTTTTCTCTATGGATTTATTTTCTTTATTCTTTTTTTGGAATAAATATTCGTCTAGTAATAAATATTCATCTAGATTGAGAATTTTGGAGAATAAAATGCTTTTAGGAATAAATTTGTTTTCATAATACTGTGAAATAAAAGAGGAGTAAATTCTCGATTTTTCACTTTTTAAATGGTCTCTTTGTTCTTCGAATTCTGGTTCTTCTACTAAGTGCTCAACGACATTGGGATAGCCTCCCACTACTTTTCCTTCGCGAATATTTGTAATATAAAAAGTAACCAATTCCTCATTCCAATAACTGCCAATAATATCGAGTTCAATATTTTCATTTAATGTTACAGATTGTTGGTTGGACAATGCTTCTAATGCCTTCAACTGTTCGCGATATAAAGCAGCTTTTTCGAATTCTAAATTATCCGCACTTTTTAACATATTTTCTTTAATTAATTTTGAAATATCTTTATATTTTCCATTTAATATATTTATAACTGCATTTAAATGCAGTAAATATTCCTCTTTTTTTACGGGAAGTTTACAAGGACCAAGGCATCTTTTTATATCATAATAATTGCATGGGCGTGTTACGGATTTAAAAAAACTGGGAGTGCATTTTACTAATGGAAAAAATCGATTAAAAATACCCATGAGCTGTTGAATTTGTCCTGAAATGGAAAAGGGGCCAAAATACAGAGCTCCATCTTTTTTTCTTTTTCGTGTGGTTATTACGCGGGGCCAATCTTCATGCATATCTATTCTGATATATGGATAAGTTTTATCGTCACGGAGTAAAATATTATAATTTGGCAAATTGTGTTTTATAAGATTACATTCAAGAATAAGCGATTCATATTCGTTTTCTGTTACGATAACTTCAAAGTCAAAGATCTTTTCAACCAGCGCTTTTGTTTTTGGAGTTTGTCTCTCAAAACCAGTAAAATAGCTTTTAAGTCTTGCGTTTAGGGCTTTTGCTTTTCCTACATAAAGGATCTCACCCTCTTTCCCTTTGTGGAGATAGACCCCTGGTTTTTGTGGGACATGTGCGAGTTTTTCTCGGAGAAGCTGCAAACGCATTTCGAGAGTTATTTTTTGCGGAGCTTGAAAATTCATTCGTGACTTTTCTTTCGTTAGGGTTTATCTCTTTTCTAAGGATGCAATCCTACTTTCGCAGGGTCACTTTACTTTTCCTTGAGGAAGGTGTCATGCTTACCTTTTATCAAACTTTTTATGGGACTTTTTATTGTGACTGAACCTACAAAGATAGAAATTAACTCAGATTCCTTTATTTATGCGGTTCACCAGGCTTTTGAAGCACGATCCAAAGCCAACGGTGAATTCAATTCTCACCTCCGATTTGAACCGTTCTTGATTGGCTCATGGGCTCAGCCTGAGTCATTCGATCTCTCTGTGTTCAAATCACTGTTAAACGAAATCATAGCTCATCATATTAAAGTTTTACCCCATTTTAATCGCAATGAAACCGTGAACTTAGAAAATATCGCATGGTTTTCGCATTCTATCGCTGCCTTGTTTGCAGATATTGAATTCTTGCTTGTCTCTTATACTGGACATGGTTTCCCTCTGCTTCCTGCATCTGTCTTACCTAAGGTGACAAGCAGCAAAAATATCATTGCCGCTCTTACAAAATTTAAAGAGTATGTTTCAGCGCCTTCAACGGAATCGCGTGAGCCTTTTTCTTTGTTTCCATTATTATCTGAAACTGAAGAGAAATTAGATGATAATTATGTACAAGAAATATGGAGTCTTATAGCTTCATTTGCTAAAAAGTATTTAGGCTCATATTTTGAACTCTTTTCTTCATACGCACTGTGGAAATACACAACAAAAGAACAAGTCATAGAAGCCATTGACTGGAATGTTCGTCCCCCTTGCGGAATTTCCTATCGAAAACAGTTTAAAGAACTCTTCGATCGTGAGCGTGAGGAAAGAAATGCGCGTCGCAATGAAAGAAATTCCCAAAAAAGAGGCGATAAAGACAAGCCTCATTTCAAAAAAGACGAGAGAAAATCGCAGCATGCGCCAAGGCAAGAGAGAGTGGAAAAGACTGAAAAACCACAAATCAGTGCAGAAGCTTCAGCTTTACCTGTAGAAAAAAGCTCTTTTGTGATTGAAAATGCAGCTCAGGTGGCCGAAAAACCACGGTCTGAAGGAAAAATGCAGACGCGCAATGCTGTTGCTAAATTCCAAAATAGTTTCCAAGGACAAAGCAATTCTGCAGATCCAAGAAGTCAGCAAAACATGGAAGAAGCTTTGCTAGAAGCAAATAAAGCAGTGCAAAAAATGCTCAAAAACAAGAGTATTCCTGAATTAAGTCTAAATCCGCAAAATTCATTTGTGCGTCGTCAGCAACACGTTGTTATTTCTGAAGCGGGTTTTGACACGGAAAGTCGCGGCGATGCGCGCAGCCGTCATGTGTGTATAAAGAGAAAAGACTAAAGATCTTTCACAGATCAATCATCTCTTCCGCCAAGAAACTCATATCAATCCTTTGACACCCTAGTCAGAATAAGTAATCTCAATCTGACTTAGTGGTGTTTTTTTATGTAATAAACAATCCTTCTCGGAGGACTAAAGTGAAAATTCTTGTTCTTGCTAAACATGTTCCTGATACAGAAACAGTTATTAAAATTTCTGGTGGTGGCAAAACTATCGATGAATCTGATTTTAAATACATGGTTAACCCATGCGATGAGTATGCCATGGAAGAAGCTATCCGCACGCAAGATAAGCTAAAAGGTGAAAGTGTTGTCGTGAGTGTGGGCCCCTCCCGCGCCCAAGAAACCATTCGCAAAGCGCTTGCTATGGGTATGGATCGTGGTGTGTGGATTAACACAGAAGGCTATGCAGGCACTCTTGACTCTTACTCTGTGGCTTTGGCGATCTCCAAAGTTGTAGCAGAAGAAAAGCCTGATGTTATTTTTGCGGGCCTCAACACCATCGACGAAGGTGCTGGAAATGTGGGTCCTATGGTCGCGGAATTTGCAGGCATGCCAAGTCTTGTCAATATTTCAAAGCTTGAATGGCAAAATGAAGGTAAAAGCGTGCGTGCTGAGCGTGATGTTGAAAGCGGAATTGTTGAGGTGTATGAAGCTCAAACTCCTTTACTCATAGCTCCGCATCAAAACTTAAATGATCCAAGATTCCCTTCTCTGCCAGGTATTATGAAGGCAAAAAAGAAGCCAATTGCAGAAAAAAAAGCAGCTGACCTTATCACTGATAAAGCAAAAGTTGAGGTGCGTACTTATAAGCTTCCGCCTGAAAAAGCTCCAGGGAAAATCTTTAAAGGTAAGCCCGTCGAGGAAATGGTAACGGAAGTGGTCAAATTATTACGCTCCGAAGCAAAGGTTATATAAGGGGAAGAAAATGACTCATAAAGTTCTTGTTTATGCTGAAGTGAGAAATGGAAAGCTCAAATCAACTGCTGGAGAAGCTCTCGCAGAAGCAAGGAAAATGCTTGGTGGAAAAACCGAAAACCTACATGCCGTTTTATTGGGTGAAGGCTGTGAGCAGCATGCAAAAACCCTTGCAACATATGGTGCTTCGAAAGTTTACGTGGTCGACACACCTGAAACAAACACTTATCAGGGTGAGCCAACGATCCAAGCCATCACACAAATTGTCCAAAAAAATAGTTATACAGTTGTCGTGGGAGCAGCCTCACCAACAGGGCGTGACTTCTTTCCAAGGCTTTCTATTCGTAACAAGGGAGCTATGCTCACCGATGTTGTTGGTTTTTCCTTGGATGGCGAAACTGTAGTAGCAGAAATCCCAATGTATTTAGGTAAATGCGCGAAGCAGGCGGTTTCCGCTGCGCCTATAACATGTATAACCTTGCGCCCCAATGTGCGCCCAAGCGAAGTGGCTGATGCCAACGCTCAAGCCAATGTTGAGAAGTTCGCTGTCGACTTCGATCGGGCAAAAATAACCTCCAAGGTTGTAGAAGTGCGCAAAGGTGCTGGAGAAAGACCTGACTTAACAGAAGCAAATATCATTATTTCGGGTGGTCGTGCGATTGCAAGCAAGGACAATTTCAAAATTCTCTTTGAATGTGCAGATGTTGTCCACGGTTCCGTGGGGGCATCACGCGCAGCGGTCGACTCTGGTTACGCACCCTATGAAATGCAAGTTGGGCAAACTGGGAAAACAGTCAATCCAGGTCTCTATGTTGCCTGTGGGATCTCGGGTTCCATTCAGCACCTTTCCGGGATGAGAACTTCAAAATGTATTGTGGCTATCAACACCGATGTCGATGCTCCCATTTTTCAGAAAGCAGATTTTGGAATCGTGGCCGATCTCTTCCAAGCGGTGCCTATATTAACAAGAGAATTTAAGAAGTTGATGGAATAAGAATACGACTCCCTTATACTCATCCTTTTCTCTTGCAACTCTTAAAGTTTTGTATTATCGCTTTGCACTCACGCCCAAATCGCACCTTTTTTTGGGCTGATTGTTCCATTTTATGAGGAAAGAACCATGGCAAAGAAAGTCGTAGGACTTATTAAGCTCCAGATTAAAGGCGCGCAAGCAACTGCAGCGCCACCTGTTGGTCCAGCTTTGGGTCAACGCGGTGTTAATATCGCAATGTTTGTTAAAGAATTTAACGCTCGTACGCAAAAGCAACCAGGTGTTGTTCTTCCAACAATCATTACAGTTTATTCTGATAAATCCTTTACATTTATCACAAAAACTCCACCTGCAAGTGTTCTTCTGAAACAAGCGGCTAAGCTTGAATCTGCAAGTAAAACTCCAGGTAAAGCAATTGCTGGTTCTGTAACAGATAAACAAGTTGAAGAAATTGCAAAAACAAAACTTCCTGACTTGAACTGCTACGATATCGAAACAGCAAAGAGCCTTATCAAAGGTTCCGCTCGTTCTATGGGCATTGAAGTTAAAGCTTAAATTTTTCGAGGGAGGCTTTATAAGCCGATGAACCTCAAAGGAATATATTATGGCAAGAAAAATTAGTAAAAAATTAAAAGCTGCTTCTGCAAAAGTAAATGCAGAAAAGTCTTATAATTTAACAGAAGCAAGTGCGCTTCTTAAAGAAATTTCATATGCAAAATTCGACGAAACAGTTGAAATTGCTATGAATCTTGGTGTCGATCCACGCCACGCTGACCAAAACGTCCGTGGTGCGGTTGTTCTTCCTCACGGTCTTGGAAAAAAGGTGCGTGTTTTAGTATTTGCTAAAGGCGAAAAAATCCGTGAAGCAGAAGAAGCTGGCGCTGATTATGTTGGCGGCGAAGAGCTTGCACAAAAAATTCAAGGTGGATGGCTCGATTTTGAATCTGCCATTGCAACTCCTGACATGATGGGTCTTGTAGGTCGTCTTGGTCGTATTCTTGCGCCACGCGGTCTTATGCCAAACCCAAAAGTGGGAACTGTAACTCAAGATCTTAAAACTGCAGTTAAAGAAGCTAAAGCAGGTCGCGTTGAATTTAAAGTCAACAAGGCTGGTATTATCCAAGCTCCTGTAGGAAAAGTTTCTTTTGATGCTGTAAAAATCGAAGAAAATGCAAAAGCATTTGTTGATGCAATTGTAAAAGCTAAACCAGCAGCTGCCAAAGGCACATACATCAAGTCGGCATATGTAAGCTCAACTATGAGCCCCTCTGTTCGTCTTGAAACTGCTGAATTCAAAGTATAATTTTTTAGTTTCGTAAGGGTCTAAGACTGCTGGTTATTCTGCATTTTGCAGATGTGTAAATCCCGCATAGACTTTGGCCCCTGCGGTTTATCAACCTCGTAGTCCCATTTTGCCTGTGGGAGTGCGATTAACTTAGGGGAGGCATTCTCTTGGATCGTAACGCTAAACTTCAGTGGCGTAACAGTGTTGTTGAGTCTCTCGACAAATCTGGCGCCGTGTTCCTAGCTAATTACTCAGGGATGACAGTTGAAGAGCTTACGGCTATGCGTCGTGAACTCAAAGCAGTCAACGCTGACTTTCACGTAGTCAAAAATACAATTGCTCAAAAAGCAGTTGAAGGCAGAGATGAAAATGTTATCTCTGATCTCTTCGTTGGTCAAACCGGCGTTGTTTTTGCTTATGGTGACGTTGCCGCCGCTGCTAAAGCATTTTCTGAGTCCGCAAAGAAATTTGAAAAGCTCAAGATCACGGGTGGATATATGGAAAAATCCGCCTTGACTCCTGCTGCTGTTCAAAACTTAGCATCTTTGCCATCTCGCGATGTGCTTATCAGCCAAATTATCGGCTCAATGGTTGCTCCACACCGTGGACTTCTCAATGTGCTCAATGGTGTGCCTAGAAACTTGGTTCAAGTTCTCAATGCCATCAAAGATAAAAAGGCGAGCTAAAACTAGCTGTCAACTTGTGTTTTAATTTTGTGTTTAATCTATTAGTTTCGCGTTTGAAACTAGAAAATTTATAAGGGCTTTACAATGTCTATTACTAAAGAACAATTCATTTCCTACATCGAAAACCTCACTCTTATTCAAGCTGCTGAGCTTGTTAAAGAACTCGAAGACAAATTTGGCGTATCTGCAGCAGCTCCTGTTGCTATGATGGCAGCAGCTCCCGCAGCAGCAGCAGCAGCTGAACAAACTGAATTCGAAGTTATCCTCAAAGCAGCTGGCGACAAAAAGCTTGACGTTATTAAGGAAGTTCGTGCTATCACTGGTCTTGGTCTTAAAGAAGCTAAAGATCTCGTTGAAGGCGCGCCAAAATCTCTTAAAGCTGGCGTTACTAAAGCTGAATCTGAAGAAATTAAAAAGAAACTTACAGCAGTTGGCGCAACTGTTGAAGTTAAATAATAAACAAGACTCTTTACCGAGTTTAGTTTGTTTAGAGTCAAGCTATTGAACATGCGTTCTTTAGCTTGACTTTTGCTATTGTGCAAATATTGTGTGCTTTGCTTCCTTATGGTATGTCAAAAGGACGCATTTCCTATTTTTTGCACAATTTATTATATTTGTATCCTTTCTTTCTCATGCAGAGGATTTCATATGGCCAACTTGGCATCTAGCTTTGTCCGTCACCGCCGCACTTTTGCAAAAGTCAAACCTATTATTGGTATGCCCAATCTAATTGACATTCAAAAGAAGTCGTACGCAGAATTCTTGCAAGGTACTGATTCCGCTGAAAATCGTATTGAAGCTGGTCTTCAGGGCGTTTTCAAAAGCGTATTTCCCGTTCAAGATTTTGATGCAACAGCTTCTGTTGAATTCGTCAGTTACTCACTTGATGAACCAAAGTACACTGTTGAGGAATGCCGGTCAAAGGGCATGACCTACGCTGCACCTGTTAAGGTCTTAATCCGTCTCATTATTTGGGATGTTGACCATGAAACAGGCGTTAAATCCATCCGTGGATTTAAAGAGCAAGAAGTTTATTTTGGTGAAATCCCACTTATGACACAAAACGGTACCTTTATTATTAACGGTACAGAACGTGTTGTGGTTTCACAGTTACACCGCTCCCCGGGTGTCTTCTTCGATCATGACAAAGGAAAGACACTTTCTTCTGGTAAGTTTTTATACAATGCACGTATTATTCCTTACCGTGGTTCATGGCTCGATTTCGAATTCGATACAAAAGATATCCTTTATTGCCGCATTGATCGTCGCAGAAAAATGCCTGCAACTGTGCTCTTAAAGGCGCTTGGTTATACAACGGAAGAATTGCTCGGCAAGTTCTACGAATGCGAAACTGTCGTTATTCGTGATGGTCAGTATTTCCGTAAAGTAAACCTAGATCGTTTGCGTGGACAAAGAGCTTCCAGTGATATTATGGATCCTAAAAATCCAAGTAACACACTTGTTAAACGCAACCGTAAAATTTCAGCTTTACATATTAAACAACTTAAAGCAGCTGGTGTTGAAGAACTTCAATTCCCACGCGAAGAAATTATTGGGAAAATCATTGGCCGTGACATCATCGACGATGACACAGGTGAAGTTCTATTCCCAATCAACACGGACATTTCAGAAAAAATTCTCGAAGCAATTGTCCTCAAAGGAATCTCTTCGTTTGAAATCCTCTTTATCGATGATCTCAACGTGGACTCTTCTTTCCGTGACACGCTTATGGTTGACAAAACAGCCAATACAGAAGAAGCGTTGCTCGAAATTTATCGCAGAATGCGCCCAGGTGATCCACCCACACTTGAAAATGCAAGTAATCTTTTCCAAAATCTCTTTTTTGAAAAAGATCGCTATGACCTCTCCCGTGTTGGTCGTCTCAAATTAAATGAAAAACTCGATCTCGAAATTGATATCGATTATCGCACATTAACCCGTGAAGATATCATCGGTTCTGTGAAGCGTCTCCTCGATGTGCGCAGCGGTAAAATCAAAGTGGACGATATTGACCACCTTGGTAACCGTCGTGTGCGTGCTGTGGGTGAGCTTCTCGAAAATCAATACCGCATTGGTTTAACTCGTATTGAGAGAGCTATTAAAGAACGTCTTCAACTCCAAGACCTTGACAGCCTTATGCCGCATGACCTTGTCAACGCGAAGCCTGTGACTGCTGTTGTGAAAGAATTCTTTGGTTCTTCACAGTTAAGTCAGTTTATGGATCAGACAAACCCTCTCGCAGAGGTTTATCATAAACGCCGTCTTTCAGCCCTCGGGCCTGGTGGTCTTTCCCGTGAAAGAGCTGGTTTCGAAGTGCGTGACGTACACCCAACGCATTATGGACGCATCTGTCCGATTGAAACGCCGGAAGGTCCAAACATTGGTCTTATCGTTTCGCTCGCTTCATTTGCCCAAGTAAACAAATATGGCTTTATTGAAACGCCATATCGCTCTGTGGTTGATCGTTTGCCTGTTGACGATGTGCGTTACTATTCATCAACCGATGAATGGCGCGATCACGTTATTGCGCAAGCGTATATGCATCTCGATAAAGAAAACAAAATCAAAGCAGATGATCTCTTGAACGCACGTAGTTCAGGGGAAACAAACATCTACTCAGCAGACGAAGTGGACTTAATGGACGTTGCAACGAACCAAGCGGTTTCCGTTGCGGCATCTCTTATTCCGTTCCTGCAAAATGACGATGCCCACCGTGCCCTCATGGGTGCCAACATGCAACGCCAAGGTCTTCCATTGTTAAGAACCAAAGCGCCTCTTGTTGGGACTGGTATGGAACGAACTGTGGCTGCTGACTCGGGTGTGACTGTGGTTGCGCGTCGTGCGGGTACAGTTATCGCCGTGGATGCAGAACGCGTTGTTATCAAAACCAATGAAGCATCCTCAGACATCACAGAAGTGGCTTCTGAAGTTGATATTTACACACTCATCAAGTTTACCCGTTCAAACGTTGATACCTGTGTCAACCAAAAACCAATCGTTAAAGTTGGTGACAAAGTTGAACGCAATGACATCATTGCAGACGGTTTTGCAACGGAAATGGGCGAACTCGCTCTTGGCCAAAACGTCGTTGTCGCATTCCTTCCATGGAATGGTTACAACTACGAAGATGGTATCGTTGTGTCTGAACGCATTGTCCGTGAAGACTTGTATACATCTGTTTATATTCAGGAATTTGAATGTATCAGCCGTGACACCAAACTTGGAAAAGAAGAAATCACTTCCGATATTCCAAACGTCAGCGACGAATCCCTAAAAGATCTCGACGATGCCGGTGTTGTGCGTGTGGGCGCTGAAGTGAAACCTGGCGATATCCTCGTTGGTAAGCTCACTCCAAAAGCAGAAACACAGCTCACTCCAGAAGAAAAACTTCTCCGCGCTATTTTCGGTGAAAAAGCAGCCGATGTGCGTGACACGTCTCTTCGTGTTCCACCAGGGGTACAAGGAACTGTTATTGGAGCAAAAGTATTTTCGCGTGAAGGTGCTGAACTCGATAGCCGTATGATTCAAGTTCAAGAGCAAGAAATTGCTAAACTCAAAAAAGATGAACGCGATCGTATCCAAATCATCCGTAAGTCCACGGCTGAAAAACTTGAAGATCTCATTGCAGGCGAAACGGCTGCAGTCAGCATTGAAGTTAAAAATGAAAGCGGCGTACTCAAAGTCACTTCAGGTGAAAAACTCACAACAGAAGTGCTGGCTGATTTATCTATTGAGCAAATCAAAGCCCTAGAAGTTATCAGCTCTGACAAGAGTGCTCTTCTGGCAAAAATCAAAAAATCTATGAATGAGAAAATTGCTCTCGTTCGTGAAATGACAGAAACCCAAATCGCCCGTGCAAAACGTGGTGACGAATTGCCACCAGGCGTTATCAAAATGGTTAAAGTCTACGTTGCAATCAAACGCCGTCTGCAAGTGGGTGATAAGCTCGCGGGTCGCCATGGTAACAAGGGTGTTATTTCAAAAATTGTTCCTATCGAAGACATGCCATTCCTAGACAATGGCCAGCCTGTAGATATCGTTCTCAGTCCGCTCGGGGTTCCATCTCGTATGAACATCGGTCAGATTATGGAAACGCACTTTGGTTGGGCAGCACGTGGAATTGGTATTAAAATCAATGAGATGCTCGACAAAGCAGCTCCTCGTCATGAACTTGAAGAGTATATCTGCAAGGTTTGGGATGATCCTTCTGTTCATGAGTTTGTTAAAACATGCTCTAACGACGAACTTCGCCAATTTGTGCGCAAGTATAAGGAAGGTGTTACTCTCTCGAACCCAGTGTTTGACGGTGCTGTAGAAGAAGAGATTTTCAAATATCTCGAACTCGCAGATCTCGACAGATCTGGACAAGTTACACTTTACGACGGAAGAACCGGTGAGAAATTCAATCGTCAAGTTACAGTTGGTGTTATGTATGTTCTCCGACTCCACCACTTGGTCGATGAGAAAATCCATGCGCGTTCCATTGGGCCTTACAGCCTTGTCACACAGCAACCTTTAGGCGGTAAAGCACAGTTCGGTGGTCAGCGTCTTGGGGAAATGGAAGTGTGGGCGATGGAAGCCTATGGTGCGGCATACACCCTTCAGGAATTCCTCACTGTTAAATCTGACGACATCGCAGGCCGTACAAAGATGTATGAAGCTGTTGTTAAGGGTGAGAACATGATGCTTCCTGGTTTACCAGAATCCTTCAATGTTCTTATCAAAGAAATGCAATCGCTTGCGTTGGATGTCAGCCTCATTCGCGATGAAAGTGAAATCAGTCTCGATGACTTGCAACGTGATGTGCGCGAAATCCAATAAAGTCGAAGGAGTTTAAGCATGAGTATGAATGAAGGTACCAAAGATGTTTACAGTTTCTTCGAAAAACCTGTAGATCCTTTGAATTTTAGTGCAGTAAAAATTGGTTTAGCTTCTCCTGAGCGCATCAGAAGTTGGTCTTATGGTGAAGTTAAAAAACCTGAAACAATCAACTACAGAACATTCAAGCCTGAACGTGACGGACTTTTCTGCGGAAAAATCTTCGGACCCGTTCGTGACTTCGAATGTATTTGTGGAAAATACAAACGTAAAAAACACCGCGGAACCGTCTGTGAAAAGTGCGGCGTGGAAGTTATTGAAAGCAAAGTGCGTCGCGAAAGACTCGGTCACATCAACTTGGCCAGTCCTGTTGCGCACATTTGGTTCTTAAAAAGTTTACCTTCCCGTATTGGCTGCGTTGTTGACATCTCGCTTAAAGACCTCGAAAAAGTTCTTTATTGCGAATCTTACATCGTGCTCGATCCAGGAACTTCCGATCTTAAAAAACATGAACTCATTTCAGAAGATCGTTTTGCTGCAAAAGTACGTGAACTCGGAAACAATGCTTTCCGTGTTGGTATTGGTGCCGATGCTCTTCTCGAAATGCTTCAATCCGTAGACGTCTTTGAGCTTGCTGAGCATCTCAAAGAGTCTCTATTGAACACAACCTCCGATGCCCAAAGCAAAAAGCTTATCAAAAGGCTGAAGGTTGTGGGTGCATTCACCATGAGTGACAACCGTCCTGAATGGATGATGTTGTCCGTTATCCCTGTGTTGCCTCCGGACCTGCGTCCGCTTGTGCCACTGGATGGTGGTCGCTTTGCGACTTCTGACCTCAACGACTTATACCGTCGTGTGATCAACCGTAACAATCGCTTGCTGCGTTTGATCGAGCTCAATGCGCCCGAAATTATCGTGCGCAACGAAAAACGTATGCTTCAAGAAGCTATCGATGCTCTCTTTGACAATGGTCGCCGTGGAAAAGTCTTCACGGGTCCTAACAAGCGTCCACTCCGTTCCCTCTCCGATATGTTGAAAGGGAAAGGCGGTCGTTTCCGTCAAAACTTGCTCGGTAAGCGCGTGGACTACTCAGGTCGTTCTGTAATTGTGGCTGGTCCAGAATTGCGTTTGCACCAATGCGGTCTGCCTAAGCTTATGGCTCTTGAAATGTTCAAACCTTTCCTCTTCAACAAACTTGAAGAAAGAGGCTATGTTTCAACAATCAAAAGTGCAAAGAAAATGGTGGAAAAGGAACGTCCAGAAGTATGGGATCTCCTTGAAGAATGTACAAAAGAACACCCTGTTCTTTTGAACCGTGCGCCAACATTGCACCGCCTTGGTATCCAGGCGTTCGAACCTGTGCTCATCGAAGGTAAGGCTATTCAGCTTCACCCATTGGTGTGTCAGGCGTTTAACGCGGACTTTGACGGTGATACGATGTGCGTTCACGTTCCACTCAGTCTCGAAGCTCAAATAGAAGCGCGTGTGCTTATGATGTCGACAAATAACATTTTGTCTCCTCAGCACGGAACGCCTATTATTGAGCCACGTAAAGACATCGTTCTTGGTCTTTACTATTTGACACGTGAAAATATCACTCTGCGTGGCGACAGCATGAAATTCTCCAGTCTTGAAGAAGTTCGTGTTGCCTATGATCACGGTTTTGTTGAGCTCCACACCCGTATTTTTGTGCGCGAGCACCAAGGTGACAAAGAGCTTGTGCAAACCACAGTGGGTCGTTGCCTCTTAAGAGAAGTGATTCCAGATAAAGTGCCTTTCTTTAAAAAGTACAACAAAGCCCTCGATCAAAAGGCTTTGGCTGTGCTTGTAAACGATACCTACCGTCTTTGCGGAGCAAAAGAGACTGTTCTCTTAGCCGATGCATTGCGTGAATTAGGTTATCGTTATGCAACAGAGTCGGGTATTTCTATCGCAATTAAAGACATGATGATTCCAAAAGAGAAAACAAAGCTCTTGGATGAAGCATACAGTGAAGTTAAAGAAGTTCGTGAACAATACGCAGAAGGTCTTATTACAGAAGGTGAACGTCACAATAAAGTAATTGACATCTGGTCACGTGTTCAGGACGAAATCACCGTAAAAATGTTGAAGCAGCTTGAAACACAAAAAGCAGTCAACCAAAAAGGTGAAGAAGTTAGAATTCAATCCTTTAACTCTCTTTACATGATGGCCGACTCTGGAGCCCGTGGTTCCAAGCAACAGATGCGTCAGCTCGCTGGGATGAAGGGTCTCGTTGCGAAAGCAACAGGTGAGATTATCGAAACTCCAGTGACTTCTAACTTGCGCGAAGGATTCACAATTCTTCAGTACTTCATCAACACTCACGGTGCGCGTAAAGGTCTTGCCGATACAGCTCTTAAAACAGCTTCTTCAGGTTACCTCACACGTCAGTTAGTGGATGTTGCACAAGATACCATCATTTCCGAAACAGACTGTGGAACTCTCGACGGAGTTGAAATCACTTCTGTGGTTGAAGGTGGAGAAGTAATCCAACGCGTTGGAAACCGTACGCTTGGAAGAACATCTCTTTATGACATCAAGAACCGTGCAACCGGCGAAGTGATTGTCAAAGCAAACGAAGAAATCAATGAAGAAGCGGTTATCCGCCTCGATCAGGCTAAAATTGACCGTGTCTATGTGCGTTCTGTTTTAACTTGTCGTACCCGCCGTGGCGTTTGTGCAAAATGCTACGGTCGTGACCTTGCGACAGGTAACCTCGTGAACGTAGGTGAAGCGGTCGGTGTAATTGCAGCTCAGTCTATTGGTGAGCCTGGAACTCAGTTAACAATGCGTACGTTCCACTCGGGTGGTACTGCGACAACTCAATCCCAAGCTTCTTCTTATGAAGCGAAGGCAGAGGGTACTGTTCAGCTTTCCAATGTCAGCCTCGTAAAAGGGCGTTCTGAATGGGACACTGCAATGGGCCGTAATGGTGAAGTTATTGTTTATGACCTTGATGGTATTGAACGTGACCGCCATTCTATTCCATATGGTTCTAAAGTCTTTGTAAAAGATGGAGCGAGTGTAAAAGTAGGTACCATGCTTATTGAATGGGATCCGCACTCTGTTGTCATCGTTTCCGAAGTTCCTGGTAAAGTTAAGTTCCAAGACCTTTTCGAAGGTGTATCTGTCGAAGAACGTACTGACGAAGTAACTGGTTTGACCCGTCGTGTTGTTATTGAAAACAAAGACACAAAAATCAAACCTGCAATCGTTGTAACCGACTCTTCTGGCACTGCTATTCGAATTACAGAAACCCGTGATGCGCGTTACCCGCTTCCAAGTGGTGCGACTATCATGTTTGCGGATGGGGATATGGTTTATCCTGGTGATGTTCTTGCTAAAATTCCTCGTGAACAGGCAAAAACAAAAGATATTACCGGTGGTCTTCCACGCGTTGCTGAGCTTTTCCTTGCTCAAAAACGCAGAACCTTTGCGATTATCTCTGAAATTGATGGTTTTGTTTCCTTTGGTGCAGATATCAAAGGTAAAAGACGTGTTGTCGTCAATCCAGAAATGGGTGGCGGAGACAGCCGTGAGTATCTCATTCCAAAGGGACGCCACGTTGTTGTAACCGAAGGCGACTTTATTCGTGCGGGTGAGCCTCTTGTTGATGGTCCATTGAACCCACATGACATCTTAAAAGTTCTTGGTGAAAAAGCCTTGGCGAGTTACCTTGTTTCTGAAATCCAAGCAGTCTATAAGCTGCAAGGTGTGAACATCGACGATAAGCATATTGAAATTATCGTTAAGCAAATGCTCCGTCGTGTTCGTATTAAGGATCCAGGGGATACTGAATTTTTACCTGCAGCGCAGATCGAAAAATGGACTTTTGAAGAGCAAAACGAACTTGCTATGCAAAGAGGAGCGCGTCCAGCAACAGCTGAACCTCTTCTCCTTGGTATTGCGAGAGCGGCATCTTCAACAGAATCATTTATCTCAGCAGCATCTTTCCAAGAGACAACAAGAGTGCTTACAGAAGCGGCTCTTGCTGGACGCAAGGATCTTTTGCGTGGCCTCAAAGAAAATGTCATCATGGGTCGTTTGATTCCTGCTGGAACAGGTGTGAACTACTACAACAATCTCGATATGTTTGTTGAAGGTCAGAGTCTCGATGCTGAAGCCATTATCGAGGCTTCGATACCACAAGTTGTTGCACGCCTTGGGACAGGTTCGCATCACCAAATGAGATAAGCAATTTTAACCTGTTCGGTATGTTTAGATATTGCTTAAATTTTATAAATTTTGCTTGACAGTGGGCGTCGTTCTACGTTACGAATCGACGCCCAACGGTTTGGAGTGTAATTGAATGGAAAGCCAAAAAATCCGTATTCGTCTCAAGGGCTATGATGTATCTCTGGTTGACCAGAGCGTAGCTCAAATTATTAACAAGGCAAAAGGCACAGGAGCTAAAATAGCTGGTCCTGTTCCAATGCCAACAATTATTAATCGTTATACAGTATTGAGATCTCCGCACGTAGACAAAAAGTCTCGTGAGCAGTTCGAAATCCGCACGCACCGTCGTTTGATCGACCTTCTCGAGCCAAAACAACAAACTGTTGATGGCCTTATGAAGCTCGACCTCGCAGCTGGTGTTGATGTAGAAATCAATCTTTACTAATAATCGATTTTTATTGATTTATTTAATTATACTTTCTGACTTTATGTTAGAAAGTTTTAACAACAAGCTGGCGCTGTGATTTATCGCATCCAGCAGGAGTTAAAGTCATATGGTACGTTATGCTTTTAGCAAAGTTGGCATGACTAGTGCATTTACGCAGATTGGCGCAGCTCAAGGCGTAACTGTATTAAAAATGCAGCCAGCTAAGGTTGTAAGACACGAGAAATTGGCGAATGGCCAAGTCGTTGTCGTTGTTGAATACGAAACTGGTCACAAGAATAAACTAGTTCGTGGATGGGTTGTAGAAAATCCTGCTGAATTTGAAGTAGGCTCACCTCTTAAAGCTCCTTCTCTCACTGTCGGACAAAAATTAAAAATTACTGGCTTTTCAAAAGGTCGCGGTTTTCAAGACGCTATGACTCGTCATGGTTTTGGAGGCGGTCCTGCGAGCCATGGTAGCCGTTTTCATAGATCTCCTGGTTCTATCGGTATGCGTACTGAACCTGGTCGCGTTATGAAAGGCAAAAAAATGCCAGGCCAAGACGGTAATGTACAAGTAACTCTCCGCAATGTTCAGGTTGCTTACTGGTCTCATGAAGAGTCAATTATGGCTGTCGTAGGCGGTGTTCCTGGTGCACGCGGCGGTATGGTATTTGTTTAAATTTAAGTTTTGGGAAGGGATAGCAAAATGTTGTCTAAAATAGAAAACCTTCCAGAGAGTTTGGTTAGCTACGCTGACCGTAATAAAGGCACTCTCTGGCAAGTTGTTAAGGCTTACAGAGCCAACCAAAGACAAGGTACTGTTGGCGTTAAAACACGCGCAATGGTTAAGTCCACTGGTAAAAAGCCTTATAAGCAAAAGAAAACAGGTAGCGCGCGTCGCGGTTCTTTCGTTGCTCCACTCCATGTTGGTGGTGGTGTAGCTCATGGACCAAAAGCACGTGACTATCGTCAAGCGATTCCATTGAAAATGAGTCGCGTGGCTCTTGGAATTGCAATTTCTGAGCGTGTTAAATCTGGTAAAGTTTTCGTTGGCGCACTTGATTTCGCAAGTGGAAAAACAAAAG
This sequence comes from Fluviispira sanaruensis, assembly GCF_004295685.1. Classification (NCBI taxonomy): domain Bacteria; kingdom Pseudomonadati; phylum Bdellovibrionota; class Oligoflexia; order Silvanigrellales; family Silvanigrellaceae; genus Fluviispira; species Fluviispira sanaruensis. The sequence goes on along the minus strand of NZ_AP019368.1, from coordinate 2,732,267 downwards.
ACGCAGCAACTGTACTAAAAAGCGTTGCTGATTTCACAGGGAATACTTTGGTTTGCCTCAGTAATCCAAGTGAAAACACAATCCGTGCTCTTCGCAACATTCGCGGCGTGCACCTTGTGAGCCCAGAGCAAGTGAATGCATTCACTGTTCTTCAAGCGCGCAGTCTTGTTGCAAGTCCAGAAGCGTTCAAAGTTCTTGAATCAAGACTTGCAGACTGAATTTTGAAGAAAGGAAATGAACATGCGTTCAGATTATGTTATTAAAGGTTCAATTTTAAGCGAAAAATCATACGGTCTTTTAGAAAGTAAGGTTTACACACTTAAAGTTGATCTTAAAGCTACAAAAACAGATATCAAAGCAGCTGTTAAAGATGTATTTGGTGTTGACGTTGTAGATGTAAATACTTCTATTTTACGTGGAAGAGTTGTTCGTAAAGCTCGTTCTAAAAAAAGTGGTGCTGTTGAAGTTAAGCTTCCTAACATCAAGAAGGCGTTCATTCGTCTTAAAGATGGTCAAGAGCTTCCAGCTCCAGTCGTAGCCGCTCCAGCTGATGCTGCTGCAGAATAAGCTTCTTCGGTTTTGTTGGTGTTTTTTTAGTGCGCGGAAAAATCCTCGAATTATCGCGCAAGGATGAGGAAAATGGGAATCAGACAATTAAGGCCATATACGGCCACAACAAGAACACAGAGTTATATTAACTACAGAGAAGTTCTTACGACTGATACTCCTTACAAGCCTCTCTTGGCTGCAAAGCCTCGTAAGGCTGGTCGTAATAACAACGGCCGTATTACTGTTCGCCATCACGGCGGTGGTAATAAGGTAAAATACCGTGTTATCGATTGGAAAAGATCTCGTAAAGACGTCGAAGGTGTAGTAACTTCTGTCGAGTACGATCCAAATCGTACTGCATTTATTTCCTTAATTAAGTTCGTTGATGGAGATCGTCGCTACGCTCTCGCAACAGATGGCGTTAAGGTTGGTACAAAAGTTATCGCTTCAGGCGAAGCAGATATCAAAGCTGGCAACAGTCTTCCGCTCAAGAAAATTCCAGCGGGTACAGTTGTTCACAGTATTGAAATGCGTCCTGGGGCAGGTGCAAAGCTTGTTCGTAGTGCGGGCGCTTCTGCAACCTTAGTTGGTCGCGTAGAGCAATATGCTCAAATCCGTATGCCATCTGGGGAACTTCGTCTTATACCTGAAGATTGCTATGCGACTATCGGTACCGTTTCCAACGCGGATCATATGAATGTATCCCTTGGAAAAGCTGGCCGTAATCGTTGGAAAGGTGTTCGCCCAACTGTTCGTGGTGTCGCTATGAACCCTGTAGACCATCCAATGGGTGGTGGTGAAGGCCGTACAAGTGGTGGTCGTCATCCATGTTCTCCATGGGGTCAATTGTCTAAGGGTTATAAAACTCGCAAGGTTAAACCGAGCGATAAGTTTATCGTAAGCCGTCGTAAGAAATAATTTTCGAATTGGTTAAGAGGTAAAAGCATGCCACGTTCGTTGAAAAAGGGTCCTTTTGTTGACTCCTATCTGTTCAAAGCAGCAGAAAAGAACAAAGGTGCCGCTAAGGTTATTAAAACTTGGAGTCGCCGTTCAACAATTCTTCCTGATTTTGTTGGATTAACTTTTGCAGTTCACAATGGAAAGAAATTCGTTCCAGTTTATGTGAACGAAAACATGGTAGGACACAAGCTTGGTGAGTTTGCGCCAACTCGTACTTTCCATGGTCATGGTGCGGATAAAAAAGCCGCTAAGAAAAAGTAAGAGGTAAGTTATGGACGCAAAAGCAACACACTATGCTGCAAAGTGTACTGCACGTAAAGCTAGATTGTTAAGGCCAATGATTATTGGCAAAACTGTTCCACAGGCTATAGCAATCCTTTCTGTTGAAAGACGCTCTGGTTCTGTTGCTGCCGTAAAGCTCATTCGCTCTGCGTTGGCTCAGCTTCCTGAAAATAGCGCTGTAAACACTGTAATTAGTGATTTTGTAGTGAATGAAGGTCCACGCCGTCGCATGTTTATGCCACGCGCTCAAGGACGTGCAACGCCAATTCTTAAAAAGACGTCGCACTTAACTATTCGTCTTAAACTTAATTAACAGAGGGTACAGCAGTGGGTCAGAAAGTACATCCAATTGGTTTGAGACTTGGAATCAACAAGACTTGGGATTCTCGCTGGTTTAGTAAGCGCGAATTCGCAAAAAATCTTAATGAAGACTTGAATGTTCGCAAGTTCATCTCAAAAAAATATTCAGAAGCAGGCGTCGCTCGTGTTGAAATCGAACGCGCTGCTAAACAAGTAGTTGTTAAAGTTTACACAGCTAAACCTGGTAAACTTATTGGCAAGCAAGGTAAGGGAATTGAGCTTCTTCGTGATGAAGTAAGAACAGTTCTTAAAACGAACGACAAGAATATCAAAGTTGATGTTTTTGAAGTAAAGAGTCCTGATACAAATGCACAACTCGCTGCATTTAACGTTGCTCAACAGCTTGAAAAACGCGTTTCCTTCAGAAGAGCTATGAAGAAGGTTATGCAACAAGCTATGAAAGCTGGCGGAAAAGGTATCAAGATTCGCGTAGCAGGTCGTTTGAATGGAGCTGAAATGGCTCGTACAGAATGGTATATGGAAGGACGCGTTCCTCTTCATACTCTTCGTGCAGACATCGACTACGGCACTTCTGAAGCGTTGACAACCTATGGTCTCATTGGGGTTAAGGTTTGGTTATTTAAGGGTGAAGTTTTTGGAAAAACAGCTAGCTCTGCTGTTAGTACCAAGAATTTGCGCAATGAGGAGTAATTAGAATATGTTAGCTCCAAAAAAAGTAAAGTTTCGTAAATCTCACAAAGGTCGTATCAAAGGTATTGCAGACCGCTGCAATAGCGTAGATTTTGGAGATTTTGCTCTTCAGGCTGTAGAACCAGGGAAACTTGAAGCTCGTCAGATCGAAGCAAGTCGAATTGCCTTGACTCGCCACATAAAGCGTGGTGGAAAGGTTTGGATTCGTGTGTTTCCAGATAAGCCAATCACTAAGAAACCTGCTGAAACACGTATGGGTTCTGGTAAAGGTGGTTTGGATCGTTGGGTTTGTCCTATTCGCTCCGGTCGAGTTATTTTTGAAATTCAGGGCGTTCCAGCAAACCTTGCTCAAGAGGCTTTCGAGCTGGCTGCGGCTAAGCTTCCATTCAAAACTCGTATGATGAGCAGAAGTGATAAGGTTTGGGAAAATCAATGAAAAAACAAAAAAAGTTTGCTGATTTGAATTCAAGTGATGCATCCACTAAGCACACTGAGCTTGTTAAAGAGCTCGTGAAGTTTAGAGTTTCCATGGATCCTGCTCTCATTTCGAATGCGGGTGGTATTGCAGGGCTGAGAAGAGATCTTAAAATCGTTTCTCGTAAAAAAGCACAATCCGCTAAATAATTGGGGTAATATCATGGAAAATGCAAAAATCACAAAAAATCCTATCAGAGGTCGTGTTGTTGCGGTTTCAAAAGACACAAAGACAGTAAAAGTGGAAGTTCCACGTGTTGTTCCTAACGGAACATACGGCAAACGCCTTCACTTACACACATCTGTTTTTGCAGATACATCCGGAATTGCAGATGTAGTTGTTGGCAAAGATGTTGATATTTTGCCATGCAGTCGTGTTTCTAAGAGTAAATCTTGGAAAATTGTTTCTGTTGTTAGTCGCTAAGATAGCAACATTGTAAGATAGTTTCTATTTTCTTTCTCATTTAATGGGGTGTATCGTGATTCAGCCAGAATCTATCCTGGTAGCAGCCGATAATAGCGGGGCGCGTACTCTCAATGTCATTCGTGTTATGGGTGGTTCTTTCCGCCGTTATGCACGTGTTGGCGATTTGATTGTAGTCTCCGTACGGGATGCTGTGCCTGGTGGGCGTGTTAAGAAAGGCGAAGTACACAAGGCAATTGTGGTTCGTTGTAAGAAAGAAGTTTCGAGAGCTGATGGGTCTCGAATTCGTTTTGATGAAAATGCTGCTGTTCTTGTAAAAATTGTCAAAAATGAAAAGGAGCCCGTTGGTACCCGTATTTTCGGACCAATCGCTCGTGAATTAAGACAACGTAATTGTGGCAAGATTATCAGCTTGGCTCCGGAGGTTCTATAATCCATGGCAAGCGAAAAAAATCAGGCAGGTAAAAAACCTACTGGCAAAAAAGGCGCTGATTACGGCGCAGTAGTGGTTCGCGGTGAGCACTCAAAAGGTGTAAAACCAAGATTCATGGCAAAGTTCAACGACAAAGTTTTACCAGAACTTAAAAAGCGTCATTCCGAAAAGAATGTTATGGAGCTTCCTAAGATCGTAAAAATCGTTGTCAATACCTGCCAAGGCGAAGCTACTCAGAATATTAAAGCTCTTGAAGCAGCTGCTGCTGAGCTTGAATTAATTACTGGCCAAAAGTCTGTAATTACTCGTGCTAAAAAATCTATTGCGACATTTAAACTTCGCGCAGGAATGCCAATTGGCGCTTCTGTTACTCTTCGCAAAGAGCGCATGTTTGAATTCTATGACAAGCTCGTTTCGGTAGCGCTACCTCGCGTACGTGACTTCCGTGGTGTTTCGTCAAATAGTTTTGATGGTCGTGGTAATTATTCTCTTGGCATCCGCGAACAGATTATCTTTCCAGAAATCGAAGCGGATAAAGTAGATAAAACTCGTGGTTTGAGTATCACAATTGTGACATCTGCGAAAACAGATGAAGAAGCGCGTGAACTTCTTACTCTCCTTGATATGCCGTTTAGAAAGTAAAAGGGGAAGCTGTGGCTCGTTTAGCTATGATTAATAAGGCAAATAAAAAAGCCAAATTTTCTACGCGTCAGCACAACCGCTGCAATCAATGCGGTCGTCCTCGCGCATATTACAGAGATTTTGGTTTATGTCGTATTTGCTTACGTAAAAACGCCCTTTCCGGTCAAATTCCTGGAATGGTCAAGGCTAGTTGGTGAGGTGAATAAAAATGTACGTTACTGATCCAATTGCTGATATGTTAACACGTATCCGTAATGCTACAAATGCAGGACTTAAGTATACAACTGTTCCTGCAAGCACAATAAAAATTGAAATTACAAAAATCTTGGAAGCAGAAGGACTCATTCGTGGGTACCGTCTCATCAAGGATAACGGTCAAGGCAAAATTAAGATCGCTATGAAATACACAGAAGCTGGTTTACCAGCAATCCGTGGAATGACTCGCGTTTCTAAGCCTGGTTGCCGTGTGTACAAAGGTGTATCTGATCTTCCTAGAATTCGTGGTGGTCTTGGTTTCGCAATTCTTACGACTCCTAAAGGTGTTCTTACAAGCAAAACGGCTCGTCAAGAACGCGTAGGCGGCGAAGTTTTAGCGTATATTTGGTAACTTTCGAGGACTTTTAGGAGGCTTCTATGTCAAGAGTTGGTAAGCAGCCAATTAAAATTCCTTCGGGAGTAACCGTAAAACTAAACGGCACTATTCTCGAAGTGAATGGACCAAAAGGGATCATGAAGCGTGATACCCTTGGTCGTGTTTCTGTCGCTCAACAAGGTAGCGAAGTTGTTGTTTCTGCAAGCACTGGTGAAAACAGTGCTGCATACTGGGGTCTTTACAGAACCCTTCTTTCCAACATGGTTCAAGGTGTATCTGCTGGTTTCAGCAAATCCCTTGAAATTCAAGGAACTGGCTACCGTGCAAACATGGCTGGCAAAGTGTTGAATCTCACTGTTGGTTTTTCTCACCCTGTGAATATCGATCCCCCTGCTGGAATCACTTTCGAAGTGGACAAGGCTGGTAAGGTGAGCATTTCTGGTGTGGATAAAGAACTTGTTGGTCAAATGGCTGCTAAAGTACGTTCCGTACGTCCAGCAGAACCATACCAAGGCAAGGGTATTCGTTATTCTGGCGAAGTGATTGCAACTAAGGTTGGTAAATCTGCAGGTAAGAAATAATTAACTTGCTTATTTTTAGTGTTTTCTGTATGTGAGCAGAAAACCAGGAGATTTTATGTATCGTATTATTAATCGTAGACGAGTTAGACAATTGCGTAAGATGCGTTTCTGGCGCCGTCGCTCAACTGATTTAACAAAGCCACGTCTTTGTATTTTCAGAAGCAGTCGTCATATTCAGGCTCAAGTTATAGATGATGCAAAAGGCGTTGTTCTTGCATGTGCTAGTTCTATTGAAGCAGATGTTAAATCGACTGGCCTTCGCGGCAAAACAATGGCTGTTAAAGTTGGTGCCCTTGTTGCTGAGAGAGCAAAAAGCGCAGGCGTAACTTCTGTTGTGTTTGATAGAAACGGTTTCACGTATCATGGGCGCGTTCAAGTTCTTGCTGACTCCGCTCGTGAAGCTGGTCTTCAATTCTAAGAACTTGACTTTGTAAGGATGAGCATAAAATGCAAATGAATAAAGAAGAGCAGAAGAAAGATCGCTTTGAAGATCGAGTTGTAAGCGTTTCTCGCGTATCAAAAACTGTTAAAGGTGGTAGACGCATGAGCTTCTCAGCTCTTGTTGTTGTTGGTGACCGTCAAGGTACAGTTGGTTATGGTCTTGGAAAAGCTGCTGAAGTTCCTGAAGCAGTGAGAAAAGCAGTAGCTCAAGCAAAAAAATCACTTATTACTGTTCCAATGGAAAAGCAAACTATTCCATTTGTTGTGAACGCAAAATTTGGTGCTAGCCACCTTCTTTTGAGTCCAGCAACAGAAGGTTCTGGTATTGTTGCCGGAAGTTCAGTGCGTGCGGTTGCAGAGCTCGCTGGTATTCCTAATATCATGGCTAAAATTCAAGGAAGTCGTAATCCTCATAATGTTGTTAAGGCTGCCTTCAAGGGCCTTAAACAGCTTTCGACTACCGAAGAATACTTAAGAGCTCGTAAGTAAAAAGGGTCTCTCAAAAATGAAAACTATAGAAACCAAAAATATTAAAGTGACATTGCTCCGTAGTTTTGCGGGTCGTAATGAATCACAGCGCAAAACCCTAGTTTCACTTGGTCTTTCTAAGATTGGTTCTTCACGCGTATTACCAAACGTGAATCCAATCCTTGGCCAGGTCAACAAGGTAATTCAGTTTATCAGAGTTGAGCCAGCTGAGTAAGGAGTAAAACGTGAGAATAGAAGAACTTCGCCCAAATCCGGGCGCAAGAAAAGATAGACGCCGTTTAGGCAGAGGCCCAGGTAGTGGACTCGGTAAAACAGGTGGACGCGGTGGTAAAGGCCAAACAGCTCGTTCTGGTTCAAGCATTCGTCCTGGTTTCGAAGGGGGTCAAACTCCTCTTTACCGTAGAATTCCAAAACGTGGGTTCAAGAACGTGTGCGCTATCGAGGTAGAGTCCTTAAATTTAAAAGATTCTAGCCAATATATTGAAAATGGCATTTTAGATGGCAAAGGTTTTAACGCCTCTGGTATTGCAAAATTACTCTCCATGGGAGATGTTCCTGCAGAGCTTCGTTCTGTAAGAAATTTTGCTATGTCCGCTGGAGCTCGTGAAAAACTAGTGGCAAAAGGTGTAACTATCGAGGAGTAAGCAGGGGATGCCTCAGGGAAGTGGCTGGACAGATAATGTCCTTGTAAAGCGTTTGTTGTTTACATTGTTAGCACTTCTCGTGTTCCGATTTGGAGTGCACATTCCAATTCCAGGTATCGATGCCAAAGAACTTGCTCTCTTTGCAAGCCAGCAAGGCGCAGGGCTGCTGAAGATATTCAATATGTTTTCAGGTGGTGCTCTGAGCCACTTTTCTATTTTTAGCCTTGCAGTTATGCCTTACATATCTGCGAGCATTATCATCCAATTGATGACAGTGGTTGTTCCTGCATTGGAGCAAATGCAAAAAGATGGTGGTGTTGGCCGGCAGAAGATGACTCGTATAACGCGGGCACTTGCGGTGCTTTTAGCGCTTGTACAAGGTTATCTCTTAGCAGCAGGTTTAGAAGCTTCCCGTGGTCCTGGTGGTGGAATGATAGTTCTTGATCCTGGTCTGTCGTTTAGGCTCTTGTCTTGTGTACTTATGGCAGCTGGTAGTTGTTTTGTAATGTGGTTAGGTGAGCAAATCACTGATAAAGGCATTGGGAATGGCATAAGCCTTCTCATCTTTGCTGGTATCGTTGCTTATTTACCGTCTTCTGCAAGCACAATTGTTGAAATGGTCAAGCAGAATAGTGGTGCGTTTGTGGGTGCCCTTGGCATCATCGGATTTGCCCTTGTTCTTGTTTTTGCTGTTACATTTTTTGAGCAAAGCTATAGAAAAGTTCCAATCCACTATGCAAAGCGTCTTGTTGGCAAGAGAGTGATGTCTGCACAGTCAACACACTTACCGTTGAAAGTTAATATGGCTGGTATTATGGCTGCAATTTTTGCATCTACATTATTAGCTGTACCAGCAACATTTTTAAGTTTTGGAAATTCGTCTGGGAATATTTGGCTCGCTGATTTTTTACCAGGCCATTGGCTATATAATGCTGCCTTTGTAATTTTAGGTCTCTTTTTCTCATTTTTCTATGCATCTATCGTCTTTAAATCCGATGATGTAGCCGAAAACCTAAAAAAACAAAACGCATATATTCCAGGAGTTCGTCCTGGGAGTGAGACTGCTGAGGCTCTTGATACTGTTGTTTCTCGTTTGACGTTTGCTGGAGCGGTTTACATGAATCTTATTGTGGTCGTTCCTTCTCTCGTTGGTGGGACCTTCTCTCAGCAAATGACCTTTGGAGGAACTTCTCTTTTGATTGTTGTGGGTGTTGCACTTGAGGCTATTCGCCAAGTGAGAGCACAACTTGCGACTCAAAAATATGATTTTCTGATTTTCCCTTCTCATTCGCGAGATACCGCAAATGATACAAGGCTATGAAACAGGATTGTAAATGAAGGTAATCATTTTTCTAGGTCCTCCAGGCGTTGGTAAGGGGACTCAGTGTTCTCTTCTCAGTTCACGTTTGGGAGTGAAGCATATTTCTACAGGCGCAATCATACGCCAAGAAATAGCATCCGAATCCGCACTCGGGTTGAAAGTCAAAGGTATTGTTGAGTCTGGCCATCTCATAGATGATAAGTCGATGTTTTTGTGTCTTGAAAATGCTCTGTCCTCAATGACATTAAATCAAAACGACATAGTTTTGATGGATGGCATTCCAAGAAATCTTTCACAAGCAAAAGAATTTGATAGTCTTTTGAGTAAATTTTCAAGCAAGGTTGATCTAGTTTTATCACTGACAGCCGATCTGGAAAAATTAGTGGAGCGTTTCGAAAGAAGATGGACTTGTTCGGCATGCGGCAAGGTCGATTCTATTGTGGCTCATACAGATATCTCAAAGTATTCTTGTGTGAGTTGCGGCAAGTTAGGTTCAATGTTCCGTCGCAAGGACGATGAACCTGAGACAGTACGGCGTCGCTTTACTGTTTACCAGCAGGAAACCTTCCCTTTAGTTTCGTACTATGCGGATAGGAAATTATTAAGTATTGTTGATGGGTTAAAGTCTCCCGAAATTGTTTATGCTGAAATTGTATCAATTTTAATGAGAAAATGAAGATTGGTCTTGATTTAAGCAGCAATTTGAGATACCCAATAACGCTCTTTGTTCTCATTGGAGTATGATTGTAAATGTCTGAACGTGATGAAAAGCCTAAGAAGGTAGAGTTGGAAGGGATAATCGCTGAAAAGCTACCCAACAATTTGTTTATAGTAGAACTCGAAAATAGTCTCAAGGTTTTAGCCTATGTCTCTGGAAAGATGAAAATGAATTGCATCAATATATTGCCCAGTGATAGAGTTACAGTCCTACTAGATCCCAATGATAAAACAAAAGATGGAAGATTTAGGGCTAGAATCACTTATAGAGCTAAATAATTACGTTTTCGTGAGTTTTTACTAGGAGTATGCTAATGAAAGTTAGAGCTAGTGTTAAACCAATATGTGACAAGTGTAAAGTAATTCGTCGTGTTGGTGTAGTAAGAGTTATTTGTGAAAATAAAAAGCACAAGCAGCGTCAAGGTTAATAGAATAATATCGGAGGTTAGTTGTGGCACGAATTGCGGGCGTTGACATTCCGCGTAACAAGCGTATCGAAATTTCGCTTACGTATATACATGGTCTTGGTCGTAAATCCTCTCAAAAGATTTTGGATCAGTTATCTATAAATAGAGATACTCGTACCCAAGAACTCAGCGACGATCAGATTAACGCCATAAGAAAGCTTATTGACACAAACCACACTGTGGAAGGCGATTTGCGTCGTCTTGTTCAGTCCAATATTAAGCGTCTAATGGACTTAGGTTGCTATCGTGGTCTACGTCATCGTAAGGGCTTGCCTGTTCGCGGGCAAAGAACCAAAACAAATGCGCGTACACGTAAGGGTCCTAAAAAGACTGTGGCTAACAAGAAGAAGTAAGACCGAGTGAGGTAATGGATAATGAACAAGGTAGTATCAAAGAAGAAACGTGTTAAACGTAACGTTCCAACCGGTATTGCGACAGTATCTGCAAGTTTCAACAACACTATCGTTACATTTGCGGACGCAAATGGCGACGTTGTTACTTGGTCAAGTGCTGGTAGTAAAGGCTTTAAGGGTTCTCGTCGTAGTACCCCTTTTGCTGCTCAGGTTGCTGCTGAAGACGCTGCTCGTAAAGCGATCGATTGTGGTATGAAAAGCTGTTCTGTGATTGTTACTGGCCCTGGTTCTGGAAGAGAATCTGCTGTCCGTGCAATTTCTGCAACAGGAATTAAAGTAACTCTCATTAAAGACGCGACACCTGTGCCACACAATGGTTGCAGGCCACCAAAACGTCGTAGAGTTTAATGACAGCTACTTTTCGTTGACTAAGGAAAAAGTGTACGTGAGTGCTTTTTCTTCCTTCAGAGGCTTAAAATGGGTTTTAAACGCTATTTTATAGAGTTTAAGCTCGAGATATTCTCTGGGAGAGGAAAATGCCAAAAAAGCGGACTCTGCTCTAGAAAAACGAATCAGAATGATTTTTAATAGAGCTTCACATTCTAATGTCTAAATGTTTGGAATTCTAGTTTAGTTCAATGGGCTTATGCTAGGTTTCCAACTTTAGTGTTTTAAGTGGGAAGTACTAGAAGTGCTTCAAGGCAACTTGCGCAGCATCATCAAAGACCAGCTCGAGAAGATGTTCAAATTCCGGTGCGTGAGCAATGTGGTAGTGGAGCTTTATTTTTATTAGTAAGAGCTCAAAGAGTGCTTTGGGGCAAAATACGAAACGGAAAAGTTGACGGAGTCAATAATGCAGAGCAACTGGAAGGCGCTATTAAAGCCGCAGTTTATTGAAAAAGAAGATATCTCTTCTGCTTTTGGGAGATTTATAGCTAAGCCTCTAGAGCGTGGTTTTGGGACTACGTTAGGTAACGCATTGCGTCGTGTTTTGCTTTCTTCTCTTCAGGGTGCTGCTGTTGTAGGTTTGCGCATTGAAGGAGTAGAGCATGAGTTTTCGACAGTCCCTGACGTTTCTGAAGATGTAACAGAGGTTGTTTTAAATTTGAAAGCTTTGGATGTATGGCTTGACACAGAAGGTGAAAAAACCGCTGTGATCGATGTTGTTGGTCCAAAGGTTGTCAAAGGATCTGATATCATTTCAGACGGTTCACTACGAATTTTAAACCCTGACCATATTATTTGTACTGTGGGAGCGGGTGGTAAGTTTCGTGCCGAAATTACTGTGAGAACTGGTAAAGGTTATTTAACAAGCGACGCTGTGAAGGATGGCTTGCCATTAGGTGTTATCCCAATAGACGCTGTTTTCTCACCTGTTAAAAGAGTTAGCTTCAGTGTTGCCGACACACGTGTTGGTCAACGTTCTGACTTTAACAAGCTTATTTTAGAAATTAGCACAAATGGTGCTGTGACCTCTGAAGATGCTTTGGCTTATGCGGCTAAAATCCTTAAAGATCAGCTATCCATTTTTATCAATTTTCAAGAAGCTGATGATGAAGTTCAAGTGATCGATTCAGTTCAAGTGGATGCTCGTTTGAATGAGAATCTCTATAAATCAGTTGACGAACTCGAACTTTCTGTGAGAGCTGCTAACTGTCTAGAAAATGCGGGTATCCGTTATATTGGAGAACTTGTTATTAGATCTGAAGCTGAAATGCTTAAAACTAAGAATTTCGGTCGTAAAACATTGAATGAAATCAAAGACCTTCTTGCTGAAATGGGTCTCCACCTCGGCATGAAGATTGAAGGGTTTGATCCCGCTAAATTAAGAGAAAGACTTTAAGTCTGATATTTAAGGATGGAAGAACATGAGACATCGTTTGGCACATAGAAAGTTAAACAGAGATTCAGCAGGGCGTAAGGCTCTCCTTCGTGGTTTAGCAACACAACTCGTTGAACATGGCACATTGGTGACCACTGTTGAACGTGCAAAAGAACTCAGAAAGGTTGTAGAACCTCTCGTAGCTCTCGCGCGTGTTGATAGCGTTACAAATAGAAGAAGCGCTGCAGCGACTCTTTACAGCAAAAAATCTGTAGGCGACCTTTTTACTAAAGTTGCCCCTGCAAATGCTGAAAGAAAAGGCGGATACACACGCATCTTAAAACTTGGATTCCGCCCTGGCGACAATGCCAGAAGAGCTCTTATTGAGTTCGTAGAACCTAAGGCAATTAAGGCTGAAGTAGAAGCTGTTAACGCTTAGGTTTAACTTATTTTATATATCATATCGTGCTACGAAGTTCTTTTCTTTTTTACTCGATATGCTACATGAAAATCGAGAGAGATCTTAAACGATCTCTCTCGATTTTTTATAAAAATAGGAATTTTATTTTGCATTTTTTACACTTCTCGACGTTTTCGCACACAAGTTTTACCCCTCCATCTTTATAATCCTCAAATGAAAAAATTAAGAATTTTATCTTCTTGTTCTGTACTTATGTAAGCATGGGTTTTATAATTATTTACGTATATTATTAAAACAAACGATTTAAATGAATACTAAAAATTTAAAAATTCGATAACTTCTTGGCTTTATATTTAAAATCAATGGATTTATAAAATGAGTGAGTTTTAAGATTTTCAATTTTAAAGTTAGGCTTTAAAGTCAACAATATGCAATGGAGTTAAAAAATTTAAATTATAAGAGAAACTTTACTATGCTTGCTAGTTAAGCATTTTGAGCATTAAATTACAATTTGACATTTATTAATTATTCTTGTTATCTTAAGCGGATGTAAATGATTACTGAACAGTTTATAAATTACTTATTAAATGGATAGCAAAAATGCTTAATAAAGAAGTTTGTGCAGATCAATCAAATCATATAATTCCGAATCTTGAGCCAAACCCTTTAGATAAGCTAAAAATAATATCAATTTCAATTAAAAAACGCTTTTTAAAAATGTATTTTAATGCAAATGCAGGGCATGTCGGCTCGTCCTTATCGTGTGCTGATATATTGACAATCTGTAAATTTCATTGGTCTAAAAGTATAAACGATGAAATTATTTTATCAAAGGGCCACGCAGCTGCCGCATTATATGCAACTCTTGCGGAATCTGGTGAACTTTCCGAAGAACAAATTGATACTTTTTATAAAGATGGAACAAACTTAGCGGCTCATCCGCCCGCCAATAAATTAGCAAAAATTCCTTTTGCAACTGGAAGTTTAGGGCATGGCCTTTCATTAGCTACGGGTTTAGCTTTAAGTGATAAATTCACGGGCATGGCAAGAAATATATTTTGTATCACTTCGGATGGTGAATTAAATGAAGGAAGTACTTGGGAAGCTTCATTATTTGCAGCTCAGCATAAATTAACAAATTTATATTGGCTTATCGATAGTAATAAAATCCAAGGATTTGGTAGAACGTCAGATACCCTTGAATTAGAGCCTCTTAAACTAAAAATTGAATGTTTTGGCTGGAATGTTTTAGAAGCAAATGGACATAATTTTGTTGATTTAGAAAATGCAATGAATGCTGTTAGACAGTTAGCTCCTGGCAAACCAAATGCAATTATATGTAATACTATTAAAGGTAAAGATATGTATCAATTGCAAGATGAAATAGCCTGTCATTATCTACCTATGAGTCAAAATTGTTATACTAAAACATTAGAGAATATTTTAGCATAATTGAAATCGAATAAGGGGAAAAATCTTGTTAGATCTAATGAAATTGAGAGGACCTATTTTAATTTTAGGAGCAAGTGGTTTCATTGGTGCAAATCTTTTTAAAAGATTAAATGCATTGAGAAATGACGTCTACGGCACTTCAAGCAAAGAAAATCCATGGAGACTTTCTGATGTTCAAAATAAAGAAAATATTTTAATATTTAACTTGCGGATAAATGAAAATTTATTTGAATTATTTGAGAAAACTCAGCCGCAAACAATATTTAATTGCATTGCATATGGTGCGTATCATTTTGAAAATAATCCTGAACTTATTTATGAAACGAATTTTTTAATAACTCTTAGAATTTTAAATTATTTAGAAAAAAATAAATTTTCTGCATATATTCACTCAGGAAGCTCTTCCGAATATGGAGATAATTCAGCAGGGCCCAGTGAAAATGATTTTCCGCTACCGAATAGTCATTACGCAGTTTCTAAAGTTGCGTGCTCTAATCTTATTTTGTTCTATGGAAAAAAGAAAAAACTTCCAATTGCAAATTTAAGATTGTACTCTGTCTATGGTCCTTTGGAAGACCCCTCTCGATTAATTCCAAATATTGTCCATAAAGCGCTTGAAAATTCATACCCCCCTTTTGTGAATAAAGATATCTCAAGAGATTTTATTTATATAGATGATGTCTGTAATGCGTTTATATCCGCAGCATTGAATTTAGAAGAAGATTCTTATGGAGAATCTTTTAATATAGGTTTTGGCCAAGAAGTGACAATAGAAAAAATAGCGCATGAAGCAAAAATCGCTTTTTCAATTCCAACCGATCCTATCTTTGGCAATACTGAGAGTAGGCATTGGGACAATGTAAATTGGTTTGCTAATATTGAAAAAACAAAGCTTAAACTCAATTGGCAGCCCAAAACTTCTTTACAACAAGGTTTATTAAAAACAGCTGATTGGCTGAAAACTGTAGAGAATTGGGAAAACTTAGAAAAAAAATCTAAAAAATATTTGCTGAATAAAACGTATAGTACTTCTGTTATAATTGCTTGTTATAAAGATAATTTAGCTATCCCATTGATGTACGCAAGATTAACAGAAACACTTAGTCAATTGAATATTGAATATGAAATCATTTTTGTTAATGATGGAAGTCCTGATAACACTGAAGAAGTAATTCGAAATATATCAGCTAAAGATCCAAATGTTATGGGAATAACGCATTCTCGAAATTTTGGTTCACAAGCAGCATTTCAGAGTGGGATGAAAATTGCTCGAATGAATTCATGTATTTTGATGGATGGTGATTTACAAGATCCACCTGAAATTATCCCCCAATTCATAGAAAAATGGAGAGAAGGATTCGACGTGGTTTTTGGCATTCGAGTGAAGAGAGAAGCGCCTTTTTTCATGCAAATTGCTTATAAATTATTTTATAGAATTTTTAGTTATTTTTCATATGTATACATTCCAAAAGATGCAGGGGATTTTAGTCTTATAGATAAAAAAGTTGTGAGTTGGATATTAAAATTTTCTGAACGCGATGTTTTTTTACGGGGCATAAGAGCATTTGTTGGTTTTAAACAAACAGGTATTTGTTATTTAAGGCCAGAAAGAGCATTTGGCAAATCGACCAATAATCTATTAAAAAATTTGAATTGGGCTAAAAAAGGTATTCTCTCATTTAGCTATGTCCCACTCAGCTTTTTAACCTTTTGCTCGATAATTATTTTTTCAGCTTCATTATTAGTATCTCTTGTGCATATATTTTTAAAATTAATATTTCCAGAAATTGCTCCTCAAGGAATAACAACAGTCATGATATTGGTGATATTTTTTGGCTCTTCTATTTTAATTTCTGTTGCTTTCATTGGTGAATATATTGCAAAAATATTTGAAGAAGTTAAGGCAAGACCTAAGTATATAAGAAAATCAATTATTCAAAATGGCAGTGTAAAAAATATAAGTGAATAAATATTTATCAAGGAAATTTTTATGAAATTTTTAGATCGTGCTTGTCCAATCTGCTATGTAGATACGGAGTCTAGAGTTTGGGCGCCTGAAAATTTTGATTTTAGTAAGCTTGGGGAGTATGCATTTGCCTCTAGAAAAACGCCTGAATACATGCACTATCGTCTTCATCATTGTCAGTGCTGCCATGTATTGTATTCGAGCCCTATTCCTGAAAGTAATTATATTGCACATACATATCATGAAGCTGCTTTTGATAGTAAAGAAGAAGCAGATCGAGCAAGTTTGACATATGCCAAACTCTTGCCCACAATATCCAATGAAATAAAGCAAATAAATTCTGCGCTCGATATTGGGACTGGGGAAGGTTCCTTTCTTGAACGCTTATTAGATTTTGGTTTTAAAGAGGTAAAAGGGATAGAGCCCTCAACAGCAGCCATTCAAGCAGCGAGGCCAAGAGTTAAGCAAAATATTATTCATTCTTTTTTTAATAAAGAATCCTTTGCAAAAGATTCCTTTGATTTAATAACATGCTTTCAGACATTGGAGCATTTGGAAAATCCAAAGGATTTTGTTGAATCAATTTATAATATTTTGAGAGCGGGGGGGTGTTTTTATACAGTTTGTCATAACTATAAAGCATTTAGTACCAAAATATTAGGTCTAAAATCACCGATTTTTGATATAGAGCACATGCAGCTTTTTTCTCCAAAAGGCATGCGTGTTTTATTAACTAAATGTGGATATGAAAATATCAGTATCCAACCAATTTTTAATTCATATCCACTTTATTATTGGATTAAGCTTTTCCCAATGCCAATTTTCCTTAAAAAAATTTTATTGAATAAGATTTTTTCTCCATTATTCAAGAAAATAATAATTAAAATCCCTGCAGGAAATTTTTATGCTCTTGCTTATAAAAAAAAGTAAAGGATGGCGAAAATAAAATGAGAAATGAGCTCACTCAAAATCTATTATTGAAAAGTAGTGATAAAGATTTTATTTTTTTAACGGGTGATTTAGGATTTATGGCATTAGAGCCTCTTAAAGAATCTTTAGGAGAAAGATTTATCAATGCGGGCGTGGCGGAACAGAATATGATTTCGGTCGCTGCAGGTCTTGCTCAATCTGGATTAAAACCATGGGTTTATAGCATTGCTCCCTTCGTCTACGCGCGCCCATTTGAACAAATCCGCAATGACATATGCTTGCATGAGTTACCGGTTGTTTTAGTTGGTAATGGTGGTGGGTATGGCTATGGAATAATGGGTCCAACCCATCATGCAATCGATGATTATGGTGCATTGCTTGGGCTGAATTCAATGAATGTATATATCCCAGCCTTTGTTGAAGATCTTACGTGCATCATAAATTTATTATTCGAAACAAAAAAACCCTCATATTTGCGCTTAGGTGTGGATAAAAAACCGAAGTCATACAAAGTGAAACCTTATTCTACATGGCGACATCTTTATCAAGGAGAGAGAGCAACTCTCCTCTTTATTGGGCCAATTGTAAGTGAATTTTTAAAAATAGAGAGCAGTGATCATAATTGCTCTGTGTGGTTGTTGTCAAAACTTTCAAATGGCGAAAATATTTTGGATAAAGATTTTATTCAAGATGTGCAGAGTACTCGCAAATTACTTATAGTTGAAGAGCATTTAGAGCATGGTTCTGCTGCATCGATGATTACATATGAATTTTGCAAAAGAAATATACATTTGGAAAAATTTATTCACTTATGTGCAAAAGGCTATCCTTCTGGAAAATATGGTTCACAATCTTTTCATCAAAAGGAATCAAATATTGATTCTAATTCGATATTTCAAACAATAAATGAGCTAATAAATTAGCGGTTTTATAAATTCTAATTTATTAACTTCTTATCTTCTCTTTCTTTTTTTCTAAAATAAAAATAGTCAAATTCATTTGTACTTACTTCTTTATATAAATCAAAGGATTCCTTTAAGGTTTCTAAAATATCAATCGTTACCTCTTCTCGCAAAAGTTTTTTTTCAATCACTATCAAACCATTTCTAGATTTTATCTTATTAATAAATCTTCTTATATGCAGTTTTCTTCTTTCTGAACTTAATAATGCAGTGATGTACGATGGTCCAGGAATTAATAGTTGATAATTCGTTTTATCATTTTCGTTTAAATAAAGAGTTGGAGAAATATATCCGTGTGTATTTGTGATCATTCCAACAGCAGTATCTTCTGGAATCTTAATGTCTATTAAAGCGCCATAGGCTTTATACTGAGACTTTCTAAAGTTTTCAGAGACTGAGAATATTGATTCTAAATTCCTTAAATAACTAAAAAAATTCTTATTGGAAAAATTGATAGCATTTATACATATAATAGATATAACAGGTATAATTGCTATTGGAATCCATTTGTATTTATCATTATTTGATTTCCATATCTCAACTAGAAAGACAATACCTACAATTGTGAGTGGTAAAAGATTTAAATGATTATTCTCATGACTACGTCCTATAAAATAGCTTTCCACTGCATAGATCATTACAAATATAGGTAGTATTTTTAAGAAATTTTCACTATCATTATTTATTATTGTACTAAGTACAGTGAACATAATAAGACAAAATATAAAACTAATTGCGACTACACTATTTTCAAAATTTATTGGAAATGATGTAATATTATTTCCACCACCTTTAAATGCTAATGCAACATCAAAAAAAGATTGTATGTCCATTACGTTTGAGGATTTTAGATAAAAAATAATGTTAAAAGTAATTAGAATAAGCAAGAAAAAAAGAATTGCATATAATATAGTTTTACTTGAAATGAAAATTTTCTGGAAATTTAGTCTATTTTTTTTGTCAGATGATGGAAATAAATTTGCCTGGTTTGACATAAAAAACAATGTAGGGAAAAAAACAAGTGTGCAATAAATCAAAGACTCTGCGGACCAAAATGAACCAAATATCCATATTACTGTCATATAAAATAAATAAGAATTAATTTTTATTGTACTTTTATATTTGGTGATAAAATATATTAAAAATAGTACGGGTAAAAATCTTATGCCAGAGGTTGATGGAAAAAGGGTGGGGCCTGTTGGGCCGCTTATTGAATCCATCCAGCCAGTTAAGATAAAGACTGTTGAATATGTAATTAGAAAAGATATAAATAATCCAATTAATCCTTGAAATGATTTTCTAATAATTAAAAATATAATTAATGAGTATAGAAAAATAGCAAAACTATTAAAGATATAAAATGAATTAATAGGATCTAAAAATGTAAGAAATTTTGACGGAATATATGTGTTTAATAATCCATATTGTTCAGGAGTATCCCAAAGTAAAACTCCACCATTTCTGATTGAATCGATTGGACCTAAAAACGCACCCCAATGGTGGGGATCAAATTCGGGTCTAAAACTCAGTAGCAATAAACAAATTATTATGAGAGAACTGAAGAAATAATTTGCAATTTTATTCAGAATTAAGTAGTTTAACTTATTATGCTTTAATGCTAAAAAATAAAGTGAGAATATAGATATAAAAATAAAAAGTTCAATTTTTACAATATTATTAGATTTAAAGTATGAATAAAAATTATTGTTCCACCAAATTAAATTATTTACAAAAATGCTTGAGAAGGTAAATAATAGAAATCTAGGTAAAATAAATAATTCTATATTTTTATCTTTGCTAATTAAATATGATATCGTAGAAAATATACATTCAAAAAATATTCCTATTAATATACTTAGATGTAGGATTTTATAATTAATATTAAAAGTATAAATACATAATAATACAATTATTAATATAATAATTGTATTATTCAATTTATCTATTGAGTTTTTAACTAAATTTTGAATCTCTTTTACAAATAATGATAATAGTATTATGAAAAAAAGAATAAAAATGACTTCATAAAATATCCAAGTTAGACTAAATACAGTAACATTTTCATTTTTTATCAGTAAATGCCAAATTATTTTTGAAAAAAAAGCTATTGCACAATAAAAAAGCATAGGATACAGATATGCTGTGGATTTATTTGAATTGAGCCTTTCTGATATTCTAAGAAAAAAATTATTGATCATACATAACCTTTGCGTAAGAGTGAATAGTTTTGATTAACTTATTTAATCTTGAAAAATATGCTGCATTTAAAATATTATTCATAATATAATAAATTAAATGTTTAATAATAAATCTTCAAAAGAAGATTTATTATTAAAGTTAAAAAACATAAAAAACTCATTTCTAGACTTGTCTATGGTATACTAATAACGAGCAAAAATTTAGTATGTAAGAAATTTTTTTAATGTCTTTTTTTATTGTATAAGGAAAGGGCTTTTTTAAAGCAAAGAAAAATATTTAGAGCCGTCCTGGTTAGCTGATCTGTAGTAAATAGTGACCTGAAGCCATTGTGTCATCATTTATTGCAAAGGTATGCCATGAATTTGTTC
The DNA here is from genome assembly GCF_004295685.1 of Fluviispira sanaruensis. Taxonomy (NCBI): domain Bacteria; kingdom Pseudomonadati; phylum Bdellovibrionota; class Oligoflexia; order Silvanigrellales; family Silvanigrellaceae; genus Fluviispira; species Fluviispira sanaruensis. The sequence goes on along the minus strand of NZ_AP019368.1, from coordinate 2,711,767 downwards.
GTGTATTGATCCGCTGGTTTGTACATGAGTGTCAAGCAATCCACATAATGTAGAGCAATAGTCGATTGAATTATGCGCTAGGCTAGAAACGTTTGCTGCACAAACTAATGAGAGCTTAATGAAATGGAGAAAATTTTTCTGAACAGATTTTAAAAGTACCATAGGGTATCCTTAAAAATTAAGATCTGGCTCTGAGTGCTAAAATTTTTGTTATATTTTAAAATAAAAAAATAAAATATATTAATTTTTCAAAAAAGTATATAAAATAAAAATTAATAAATGATTAATTATTGAGCATTTATTGTATGCTCAAAATTCTTAAATTAAAAGCACTCATGTTTTAAACGTGAACGATTTTCATTTGCAGGCATTTGATTTGTTAAAAATTTAAAATTTTAATTTCATATATAACATTTTTAAATAAATTATAATATCAATAAAAATAAATATAATATTAACACGTTAAAAAATTGCAAAAATGAATTTTGCAATAACTTTTTTTTAAATGGTTATCTAATTAATAAACTAGTAAAAAACTGTTTTTATCTTAATAAAATAAGCATAGTAATTGTTTCACAATGAAAAAATTATTTGCTAAGTTTATGCCGACTACATTTTTTTGCTTTGAACATTTTATTTTTTACTTTTGTAAAGGGCATTTCATGGATCATCATTTTTCACCTGGCTCTTTGGTGCGTGCAAGAGGGAGGGAGTGGACAGTCCTCCCTGGCAGTTCTTCCGAACTCTGTTTACTTAGACCTTTGGCGGGAAGAGAAGGAAATGAAGAAACCGGAATATTAACAAAAATTGAAAAGGTTGAGCCCGCTGAATTTCCTTTTCCATCTTTAGCAGAAGCAGGCGATGCTTCTTCTGCACGTCTGTTAAGAGATGCGGCAAGACTTTCAATCCGCACGGGAGTCGGTCCCTTTCGCTCCTTCGGGCGCATTTCTGTCGAACCAAGAGCTTATCAATTGGTGCCACTTATCCTTGCCCTGAGACAAGAAAGCGAAGCAATAAGACTCTTAATTGCAGATGATGTTGGAGTCGGTAAAACCATTGAAGCCATGCTTATTGTCCGAGAATTGATCGATAGGCATGAAGTAAAACGTTTCGCTGTTTTATGTCCAGCCCACTTAGTGAGTCAATGGACAAAAGAACTTAATGATAAATTTCATATTGAGGCAGTTGAAGTCACAGCAAAAAAAGCTGTAACGCTAGAGAAAAATTGTTCTCCAGGTAAAGGAATATTTGATGAATATCCTTTTACAGTTGTGAGCATAGATTTTATTAAAAGCGAACGGAACAGAAATGAGTTTTATGCTAAATGCCCCGATCTTTTGGTGGTAGATGAAGCTCACGAATGCGCTGACTCTGCGGTGGGTAAAACCCAACAATTAAGGCATAAATTGCTGTCTGATGTTGCAAAAAATCCGAAGAAAAATATTTTATTACTTACTGCAACTCCTCACAGTGGAAAAAATCAAGCTTTTCGCTCTCTCATTTCAATTTTAAATCCAAAATTAGCAGAAAAATTACCTGAAAATATGTCGGGAAGTGAAAATGAAAAACTACGCGAAGAATTAGCCAATTATTTTGTTCAGAGAAGACGGCCAGATATTAAGAAATTTTTAGGTGATAATTTATTTCCCGAGAGAATACGTAATAATGTAACATATAATTTACCTAAATTAAATATCGATCTTTGTACTTCTATTTTAGCTGAAGCCACCCAACTGCAAGAAGAAAACGTGGGTGAAAATTCTAACAAGTGGAGGCAGGCGCAGTGGTGGTCTGCATTTACACTTGTCTTAGCACTCACCTCGAGTCCGAAAGCAGCATACCTATCACTCTGTAGAAGATCGGCATTGAAAAATGCAAAAAATGCAGAGGAATTAAAAAAGCAAGCCCACAGAGATATATTCGGCAGTATAAGTTACGAGCAGAATGAAAATGATGACAGCGAAGATGAAAGTTATTTTTTATCGGATGAAGAAGTTCCTGGTATTTCTTTTGAAAATGAAGAAATAGATTTCATAAATAACATTCAACTTGATTTTGAAGAAAATAAAACAAAGAAAAAAGCGCAAATTGAACTAACAGCAACGAAAGAACCAGAGGCGAAAAAAAGAGGGCGCAAGAAAAAAGAAACTGTTGAGCTTGAAGAAAAAAAGATAGATTCGCTTGAAAGAACAATTGAAGAAGAGGAAGAATTTGTCTTTTCGCAGCTCAGTCCAAAGCAAAGAGAGCTTGCTTTAACCTTAAAATCGTTGGCGGGAAAAAAAGATCCCAAATTACAGAATTTAATCCACGAAATTCTTATTAAGAAATGTTTAGGTAAAAAAAGAAATATTGTTATATTCTGTCGATTTATTGATACAGCAAAATACATTTACGACGAATTGGTAATAGATGAGAATATTCAACCCTTCACTCAAAAAAGCAAACTCGAAATTCGCACCTTAACAGGAAAAAATTCACCTGAAGAGCGACAGATGGTGCTGAAAGATTTTCAAGAGCATATCGGACAAAGAATATTAATTTGCACGGATTGTTTAAGTGAAGGAGTCAATTTACAGGAGCTCTTTGACACCGTTATTCATTATGATTTTGCTTGGAATCCCAATCGGCATGAACAACGAGAAGGGCGTGTGGATAGATTGCTGCAGAAATCTCCAGAAGTGCATATATTTACTTTAATCGGTAAAGACCATCCAATTGAAGAAATATTTTTAAGAATTTTGCATGAAAAGCAAAGACAAATTCGCAACGCACTTGGAGTGCATTTACCTATTACAGATATCGGCGAAGAAATATTACAATTGGCTTTAAAAGTTAAAGAAACAAAAAAAGAAGAACCTGAGCCAATTTTATTATTCGATGACACCTCAGCAAGTTTTGTGGCAAATGAGAAAGCGTTTCGCCTGAAAAAACTGGAAACAAAAATTGATAAGGTCAAAGAAGAATATCAAAAAACTTCAAGAACATTTTATAGTCACAGTAAAGTCACTGTCGATGATGTAAAAAAAGAACTCGATGCTATGAAACAATCCTTAGGCAGTCAAGAAGATGTTGAGAGATTTATCTTGACCTTAATCGAGCGCACTCGTGGGCATTATGTTAAAAAAGACGATTATATAGAAGCACAAATCCCAGATTTGCAGTTAAAGAATAGACTGGGCTCTTTGAATAAAAAAGACTATTCCTTCAAACTGAGTTTCGATCCAAACTGTCTTGCAGAAATCGATAAACTTGTTTTACGCACCTCACCGGAAGTGGAAGACATTGCTAGAACAGTGCTTGAAACCTCGCTTGATGGCTTAATTAAAAATCACCCTTTAAAAGTTGCGGCAAGAGCTGGGGTTATGCGCACTAAAGTTGTGAGTAAAAGAACATCGGTTCTTTTAGGCCGGTTTCGTTACTTATTAAGAGAAGAAAAAGAGGAAGAGTCCTCGCTTGTCGAAGAAATATTGCCCATTCTGTTTGAGGGTTCTCCTACTGATTTTACCCAGGATCAAATAACTATGGGTGAGAGTGCTGAACTTATTTTAAGTAAAGCTCAACCCGATGCCAACGTAACCGTGGCAGAAAGGGATCGTTTTTTAAAACCAATTCTAGAAGCAGCTTCTCATTTATGCAATGAATTATCCTTGTGGCAAAAAGAAAAAAGAATGATCGATATTTTAGAAACACATAGACGTGTGCGCACACAGGGAACTATCCGACGTGTGCGGGTTGAGTGTGTGGGTGTACCCGATGTCCTAGGAGTTTATGTCTTTCTCCCTGTCGTAAATTGGAATTAAAATATGATAAATAAAAATTCAGCAATTCATTTAGAGGGTGCTTTATTTCATCGTGATTTTATTGAAAGTCTAACTGAAAGAAATATAGAGCAGAAAATAAAACGTGAACTTTATTCATTAACTGGGGCAGAGAGCTTAAAAGAAAAAATTCACAGATCTTGGAACGAACTTTTACTCAAATGGAATGCTTGGTCGAAACTAAGACAAGAAGAAAAGCAATTGAGTCATAAAGATTGGAATAAAGATGAATTGGATCATGAGCGCTTAAAAACCAAAATCGAATTTTTAAGTGAATTATTTTCTGAATTAGGTTATTCCATTCCAAATTCCTTAGGGATAGAAAAAAAACTGAACTCCAACTCATATAAATTAGATTATATTGAAGACAATCAAATTCCATTGTTGTTTACCAGTGTGTGGGAAGATTTCGACTCCCAGCGTAATTTTTCCATATTGCGCGAAAGTGCAAATGAAAACTCGCTTGTGGAACGTAAAGTAACAGCGCATTCGCTTATGCAAGAGTATTTAAATGCGGCTTCGGAACATCTTTGGGGGGTTATCTCCAATGGGAAATCCATTCGCCTCTTAAGAGACACTGCGAGCTTAACAAGACAATCCTATATAGAATTCGACTGTGATTTTATTTTTTCCGAGAACGACATAGCCAGTTTTGAAAAATTATATTTATTATGCCACAAGAGCGTTTTTTTATTAAAAAAAGAGAAATCAAAAGAAATTATAATAGAACTCTGGCATAAAAAAGCTATGGAAAGCGGCATTCGCGCCCTCGATAAACTTAAAATTGGGGTGAGCAAAGCTATTGAGTACTTGGCGTCTGGTTTTATCTCCGACTATTCCGAAGCAGGAGAAAGACTCCGCGCACAATTAGAATCTGGTGAATGCACAAAACAGGAATTCTATCGGCAAACGTTACGTTGTATTTATCGCTTGGTTTTTTTATTTGTTGCCGAAGATCGCAATTTATTGCATGGGCCAAAAGCAGCAAATAAAGCGAGAGAACTGTATAAAAAATATTATTCAACCGAACGCTTGCGCAGTTTTGCCACCAATGGACAAACGGGCAGCGCGCATTTTGACCTGTGGCTTTCTTTTAAGCTGATCACCCAAGCCTTAGGCAGTGAAGAGGGATTGACGAGTCTTGCGTTACCGGCACTCGGAGGATTTTTATTTTCAAACGAAGCAACCAGTTTTTTAAACGATGCGAATGTCAGTAATGAATATTTTTTAAATTCACTCCGTTCACTCTGTTTCACCGAAGATGATAAAGGAACAAAGCAGAGAGTCAATTGGGGCCATTTGGGTGCAGAAGAACTTGGTGGTGTGTATGAGAGTTTGTTACCTTTAATTCCTAATATTAATTTTGAATTGAAGCGGGTTTCTATCGGCGCACAAAACAATGAAGAGTTTACTGACGAACGTAAAGTAACAGGAGCGCATTATACACCTACGCGGATATTGAATTCCGTTCTCGATTTTGCTTTAAAAGCTTCGATTGAAGATGCCCTCGAAAAAGGAAAAACGGCGAAAGACAAAGAAAAAGAATTGTTTAAACTCAGGATTTTGGATCCCGCCTGCGGCAGTGGGCATTTTTTAGTGGCTGCCGCCCATCGGCTTGGCCTTGAAATTGCGAAACTCCGCACCGGCGATGATTCCCCGCCACCGCTTGATTTACGCATGGCCGTAAGAGAAGTCATTCGCAAATGCATTTATGGTTTGGACGTGAACCCCATGGCGATCGACCTGTGTCGCGTGGCGCTCTGGATGGAGTCCATGGAAGCAGGCAAACCGCTGACTTTCTTAGAACACCACATTCGCGTGGGCGATGCCCTGCTCGGTGTGCCAACCAAGAGTATGTGCGCTGCCATACAAAAAGAATTGAGCGAAGAAATCGCCAAGCGCGAAAAAGAGCGGGAGAAGTTGATAGCGGCCTTAGGCAACTCATTCCATTTGCCTGAAAAAGAGCGGGAAGCAAAATTAAAAATAAAGAAACAACTCGAAAAAGAAATCCGCGAGCTCGCCTACGAATTGTGGCCAAGCCATATTCCAAACGCAGCTTATATCGCGCAGCCCGAATTTAAAGACCCTGCGCAGCGTGGACTTTCTTACTTGGCGGACAACAAAACCATTGCCAATAATGCACGGGATTTAAATAAAAAGCAGCTCAAAAGTGGGGTTGAACCCTTTATGGGCATAGCAAGTGAAGACTTAGCTGAGGCCTTTAATCAACTCTCCGAAACAGACGTTGAAGATGCCAAAAGTCGTATTTCTCGCGAAAAAGAATTTTTAAAACTCAAGCAGGAAAAGCAATACTTGCTCGAAAAACAACGGGCCGACCTCTGGTGCTCTGCCTTTTTTTGGCAGTACCAGGAAAGGAACAGCGTCGCGCCCACCTTGGCGGATTTGCACAACAACGAAAATTTACCCCCAGAAAAACTTGCTGAGACAAAAAGATTGGCCGATATTTACAACTTTTTTCACCTTGAACTCGAGTGGCCCGAAGTCTTTAAGGACGGTGGTTTTCACTGTGTGCTTGGCAATCCCCCTTTTTTGGGGGGATCTAGAATTAGTTCAAACTTAGGCCCTAAATATTTAAATTTTCTAAAGGTGCAAAATAGAAATTCGAACGTCACTACAGATCTTTGCGCGTATTTTTTTACTCGTTACTTTATGAGCTTAAAATTAACTGGCAATTTAGGTTTTATTGCAACGAATACAATTGCCCAAGGTTATACTAAAGATGCAAGTTTAACACCGATTGTCTGTAAGTGGAGAGGTATTATAACTAACGCAATCACTTCGACTCCATGGGAAGGAATAGCATCCTTGCAGGTGAGTGTGGTGCATATTGTGAAAGAAAAAGATCATGCGCAAAAGACAATTAATGGGATAAAAACTCATATTATAAATGAGGAACTGTCAGCAAGAAAAAGTGGAAATATTTTTGTTTTAGATGAAAATGCCGAAGAATCATTTAAAGGTAGCCTAATTCTTGGTAATGTTTTTACTTTAGAGCTAATGTCTGAATTAAAAATAATGCAAGAAAATTTAGTTAAAGAAAATAAAAACCCAAATGATATTTTATTTCCATATTTAAATGGAGAAGATTTAAATTCTAATCCTGCACAGCAAGCGTCCAGATTTGCCATAAATTTTTATGACTGGCCACTTAGACGAGCAACTCAGGAGGAGTGGGAAATTGAAAGTAAACAATTAGAGAAGGAATTAATAGAAAAAAATATTAGTATTGATCAAAACTTTAATAATATTGTAGAAAAAAATTTTCAACTAAGAGGTATTGCGAGCTTAAATTATCTTGGGAAGGTTGCAAGTGATTATAATGCAGCAATTAAACTGCTTGAGGAAAGGGTAACAAAAAATATATTAACTATAAGAAATACAGATATTGCGTGGTGGCGCTATTCTAGACATCGTCCAAATCTTTATAACGCATTAAAATTAATTAATGAAGCAATTGTAATAACAAGGCATTCAGCAATGTGGTCGCCTGCCTTAGTTGATTCAAAACAAGTATTTTCAGATGCACTGGTTGTTTTTCCAACGAATAACAAATCAATATATGCTTTGCTACAAAGTCATGTGCATGAGTTTTGGCTAGATCAAAACTGTAGCACCTTAGGTAAAGGAAGAAGATACACACCTTCATCCTGCTTCGAAACCTTCCCCATTCCGCGCCCAGGTCGGGAGCAATTGCAGATGCTAAATTCTCTGGGAGAAAAATACCTTGCCCAGCGCAAGAGTATTTGTCTTGAGCGTAATATTGGTTTGACCAAAGTTTATAATTTATTTCACAACGAGAAATTATCGAATAGCGAAACAACGGACAAACAAAATCCACCTTTTGATGATATTTATGCCTTACGCAATCTGCACAAACAAATAAATGAAGCGGTGCTGGCTGCCTATCAATGGCAGGATATCGAGCTCGGCATGGATTTTTATGAAGGGCAGGATGCAGGTAAATATTTAGAAAAGGGTGAGTTTCGCTATACCCCATCTCCTGCAGCGCGGGAGCAGATTCTCGAACGCCTTTCATTGCTAAACAATGAACGAAAAAAAGAAGAAGAACAGCAGTTGTTATTAGGAAAAGAAATTAAAAAATCATTTGCCTATTTTAATTTAGATGATCAGATTAAGGGAACAGATAGAAAAAAGGAAAAACATGTAAAGGAAAAGGAATATGAGCTTAGCGAATGAAAAAGAACCAATTAAAATTGCAGAACGCGTAAACGAAGAGTTTCAAGTTTTAGCCCCGAAATTAGAGTTGGACACGCCTTGGCATGCTTATGTTTCTTTTAAAAATAAAAAAGAAGATTTTGAATTTCGCATAGGCGCAGTGGCAAACAAAGAGGAAAAAATAGTCGATTGGAGGCATCCTGTTGCGAAGTTTTATTATCAAAAATTGAATATTGGTGAAGAAATTGAGCTCGAACCTCCTTTTCGCAGTATACAAGGTGCCGTAACAGCTTTTGGTGCGGCAGAGGGATATTCGGGTTATTTAAAATCCCTCGAATGGAGTGATTTAAATGGCACTGCAAAAATCGTTCGTCTCGATGATGGATCCTTTGTTGACCTAAACAATACCCAAAGCAAAGAAGAGAATGAAAAAACAACACAAGTTCTTAAACAGTCCCAACAAGAAGGTTTACCCGATCTCATTTCCTTACTCACACCCGAACAATACGAACTGATCACGCAAAAAACATCTGAACCTCTTATTATTCAAGGGCGAGCAGGTTCGGGCAAAACTTCGGTGGCACTGCACAGAGTTTCTTGGCTGTTGTGGGATGAAAATGAAGAACACGGGATCAATAAAAAAACTAAAGTTTTAGTTGTGATGTTCAATAAATCCCTGCAGAGTTTTGTGAAACAAAGTATAAAATCTTTAAACTTAGAAGATAAAATTGAAATCAACACCTTTCATTCCTGGGCAATCTCAGCATTGGAAAGCGTTTATAAGGGTCAGTTAGAAACCATTTCCGGGAAGAATTTAAAAAAATTATTCGATAAATATTTTTTTAAAGACAATGAGAAATTGGGGATGATAAAATCCCACGCAGGGATTTCTCAGTTGATGGAAGTTTATGTGAAGGCGCAAGCTAAAAAAACATGGGATTTTATTGAGGGGAAAATTCCTGCATACGATACAGATAATATCCGCTTTAAATTTAAGCGCAGTGAAACAGCCTATGTGCAAGATATAATCGAATTCAGACAAGAAATAAAAAGACTCATATTAAAAGAAGAAGATGAGTATGAAAAAAAACGTTTGGAGCAGATCGAAATACTCCTGCAAAATGTGTATGAAAAATCTATTTTGTATAAAGAAGAACTTTTGAGTTTATTAAGCCATTGGGAATGGCTGATGAAATGCATTCCTGGTTTGACGGAAGAAAAAGCAAAAAAAATAGGGCAAAGACAAAAAATAATACAAAGCGAAGGAAAGGCGAGCAGTGCAAAAGTCGGAAAGTATGTTGAGTACGATGACTATGCACTTTTATTACGACTTGTTCAACTCAAGCGCGGTGGTTTGCCCTATGGTTTGTTAGGTGAAAATATTTTTAAATTCGATCACTTGGTCATCGATGAAGCGCAAGATTTTGGAGCGATGCAATTATTGGTACTCCTAGAGTCTGTTAACTCTCGCACCGGTGTTACGATAGTGGGCGATACCAATCAAAAAATATTTCCAGAAAAAGAATTTATTGGTTGGGACGAAATTGCAAAGCAATTAAATTTCGGGAATGCAAAAGTAACTAGATTGGAAGTGGGCCACCGTTCGACCCTCCCAATCATGTGGCTTGCCGATTCTGTGATAGGTTCTGAAAAAATTCTACAAGGCAGACAAGGAGCTTATCCACAAATAATTTCTGTTCAATCCTATTTTAAATTGAAGGAACAAATTACACATTTTATTTTAAAGCGGATAGAAGAAGCACCCCATGCGCATATTTGTGTTGTTTTACACGATAAGCAAATGATTGAAGCTTTAAAAAATGATCTTCAGTCGCTCTTAAAATTTAAAAAAATTGAAGTGCGACAAAGTGAACGTGAGTCTTTTGAGTTTCGCAAAGGTGTTACTGTCACAAATATTCATCAGATAAAAGGTCTTGAATTTGATTCTATTATTATAGCCGATGCAAATAATAAATACTGGCCCGATGATATCGACAACCGTCGGCTTATGTATGTTGCTATCACCCGTGCGCAAGAAAATTTTTTAGCTCTCTATGAGGGACAGCCAACACCATTGCTTGAAGTATTGAATGAAAAAGAATTTTGGCGACCTGTAGAGCGTTTTTTTACACAAAAAGAATTTAAGCCGGTTGAAATAATTGCTGAGGAGCTTGATGAAGCTCTGACTGTTTTTGATTTGGAGTTCTAAATATTATGTCATTTTTTGATGTGTTTTCTTTACGTGATAAGGTTATCAGTGATTATAAAAATTTAGTTACAAGTTTTTTTGGTATTAAAAATAAACAGATGGATTTATTTGTAAAAGAAGAACTACAAAAAGGTGCTTTCTGGCCGTCTCCATTGGTGCAATTGAATCCAGGTTTTAAAAGAAAAGCAAATATCACTGAACTTGTTCAGCAAAATAAATTGCATCCAATCTGTGAAAAAATATTTTTAGCCAATAAACAAAAAGATGACTTAAATTTACTAAACTGTAAGCCGTTGGATTTATATACCCATCAGGTAGAAGCTTTAGATTGCGCATTAAATAATGAAAATTATGTTGTTACGACAGGGACGGGGTCGGGAAAAAGTTTAACTTTTATTATTCCAATCGTAAATGATATTTTAAAAAGAAAAAAAGCATGTATGGGTATACAAGCTATTATTGTTTACCCGATGAATGCGCTCGCCAACAGTCAACAAGAAGAATTATTAAAATATATTAACTACGGTTTTGCAAAAGAAGATGTGCCCATTCAAATCGCTCGTTACACTGGACAGGATAAAGAAGAAGAAAGAGAGAAATTAAGAAATGATCCTCCGCATATATTAATTACAAATTATATGATGCTTGAACTTATGTTAACAAGGCTTGAAGATCAAAAAATATTTGATTTAACACATGATCTGCATTATTTAGTTTTCGATGAATTGCACACATACCGTGGACGGCAAGGCAGCGATGTTGCTTTGCTCATCCGCCGACTCAAAGAACGGAGTGGATCTAAAAATATAATTTGCGTGGGAACTTCTGCAACTATTGCAGCGGAAGACAGCAGCGATCCTAAAAAAGAAGTGGCTGAGTGTGCATCCAAAATTTTTGGAGTCAATATTTTACCAAAGAATGTAATTGGAGAAACCTTAGAAAGGCATACTGAAGAATTGCAATTTAGCAGTGATTCTGAAAAATTAAGCTTACAAAAAAGTACAAAAAAATGGGCAAAGAATATTGATAATCATACTCTAGATTCCTTAAAATCCGATCCCTTATGCTCTTGGCTTGAGTCGAAACTGGGAGTTCAATATGATGAAAAATCTAATCAATTAATTCGCTCAAAACCTAGACCTTTAGAAGGAAAAAATGGCATTTCTTTGGAATTAAAAGAACTTTGTTCTTTAACGGAAGAAACATGTATTAAAGCTTTAAAAAATATTTTAAGAGCTGTTTCTTTAACGGGGGAAAACAATCGTGCTTTGTTTCCATTTAAATTGCATCAATTTATTACGCGTGGTGGGAATCTTTATACCAGTTTAGACAGATCCTTTTTTAGCTTAGAAATAACCCGATATGCTCCGCTTGATCCAAACGAAAATGGAAATAAAAAAAATAAAATATTATATCCCGTAGCTTTTTGTCGGCAATGTGGCGCAGATTATTTCACGGTCAAACGTTTTGCTAATTCATTGCATAAAACAACTCCTCACTTAGAACCCCGTCACGATCTCTCTGATGAAAGTGATAAAAATGGCGAATCGGGTTTTGTCTATATGCATAAAAATAAAAATATTTCACAAGATGAATTTAAGAATTTTATCTATGAAAATTTACCCGATGCCTGGTGGGAAGAAAATAGCAAAGGCGAAATAAAATTAGGGACGTCGCACAAAGAGCATGTGCCAAGGATTATTTATTTAAGTGATGAAGGTGATATTTATGAAAATAAACAAGAGCATTCTCATATAGCGGCCTATTTTTGCCGTCCTTTCCGCTACTGTCTCGAATGCGATTTTTTTACGGACAATGCGCGTGGAAAAGATTTTTGGCGGCTTGCGACATTGGGCACGGAAGGGCGTAGCACCTCGACCACTGTCCTCGCTTTATCTGTGATCAATTCTTTGCGTGAAAGCGATGGGATTGATGATAAAGCAAAAAAACTCATGAGCTTTACTGACAATCGCCAAGATGCTTCTTTGCAGTCAGGGCATTTCAATGATTTTATCGACACTGTGCAGATTCGCCGTGCCTTGTGGCAAGCGCTGAGAGTTGCTCCTCCTTCGGGTATACAGTTCGATAATTTAGCAGAAGCTCTCTTTAATGCATTTGAAATGTCTGCATTGCAACCGCAGGACTACATGCGAGAAAATTCACAGAATCCAAGTTTTGCTCAGAGACGAAAGGCTAGAGATGCTCTGAAAGAACTGCTTGTTTATAGAGCTTTACTTGATTTGAGTGCAGAAGATTGGCGGATCACTTTGCCAAGTCTGGACCGCACAAACATGTTGAAAATCACTTTTCCGCTTTTAGATGAGTGCTTTAAAGAAAAAGAAGAGCTTGCGAGCGTAAAAAATTCTACTTTAGAAGTGACGCGGAATTATTTTGAAGAAGTCTTGCAGTTAGTAAAAAAAGAAGAAGATCGAATTTGGGGACAAAATATATTTATCTCATTAAATGAGAAAGTATTGTATGAATTTTTAGAAGATCTCGCGACAAGACTTAGGAAAAATTTATGTATTGAAAGTAAATTTTTGGAAGATGAATCATTAATTCACATTGAACGTAGGATAGAAGAAGAATTGTCAGAGCTCTGGCAAATAGATCGAAAGAAGAATGTTGATCACTGTAAATACGCTTGGCCTGGGCCCTTAAGTGATGAGTCTATGGCACGTATTTCACTGTCTGCTTATTCTGTCTTTGGCAGAAAAATCCGCAATGAATTAATAAAAATTTATCCAGATGAAAAGGTAACAAGAAATAAAGTTCAAGCTTTTATTCCTTATTTATTTGGTTGCTTGATAGCTTGTGGAATTGCGCTACCACCGCATAGAAAGCCGGGTGTTCCATTGGGAGTTCGCCTTAAATTATCCGATATATGTTGGAAAAAAGGAGAAATCACACCTAAAAAAGAAAATGAAATATCTCTGGCTTTTTTTGTTGATTTATATCAAGAACCCATTGTGCTCACAAAATACATAAGGGCCGCAGAACACACGGCGCAGGTTCCCGATTTAGATCGCGAGGAGCGAGAAAGTTTATTTAGGAATGGTGATTTACAACTGCTTTGTTGTTCTCCGACAATGGAATTGGGTGTGGATATTAGCTCATTAAATGTGGTTAATATGCGTAACGTACCACCCACACCTGCGAATTATGCGCAGAGAAGTGGCCGCGCTGGGCGTGGAGGACAAGCTGCTTTTGTGTATACTTATTGTTCATCTGGGAACAGTCATGATCAATATTTTTTTAGAAACTCGCAAGACATGGTTGCTGGCAGTGTAAAACCTCCACCCCTTGATTTAAGTAACGAAGATTTAATCCGATCACATGTGCATGCTATTTGGCTTGCCTCCGCAGGTGTGCGCCTGGGTTCGAAAATGACAGATGTGATCGATCTCAATGATGAAAAACCCGATAATACTTTTATAAAAGAAGATAAAGTAACAAAGCTGAAAGATATTAATACTAATAACAAAGCTCTGCTGGCTGCGCGCAAAGTTTTGGATGCTATTCCTGAATTGCAAGAAGCTGAATGGTACAAAAAAAATCCTAAATGGCTCGATGAGATAATTAAAAATGCTTATATGCAATTTGACTTAGCCTTTGACCGCTGGCGCTTATTGTTTAAATCAGCTTTAAATCAAAGAGATAAAGCGCAAAAAATAAGCAATTCTAATGCAGCCAGTAAAGAAGATAGAATGCGGGCTGATAGAGAAATAGAAGAGGCAAAAGCACAAATTGAATATTTACGAGGCGATGATCGCGAAAAAACATCGGCCGATTTTTATCCCTACCGTTACTTAGCGAGCGAAGGATTTCTTCCTGGCTATAATTTTCCGCGCTTGCCTTTATCTGCATTTATTCCAGGTTTAAAAGGATTTTCTTATTTTAAAAGAAGACACAATCAGGAAAAACCAGAATATCTTGCTAGGCCAAGGTTTATTGCGCTGTCTGAGTTTGGTCCGCAGTCGTTGATTTATCACAATGGATCACGTTACAAAATAAGCAAAGTGATCCTTCCACAACGTAATGTAGATGGCAATATTTTAACGCAGAAATCCTTATGCTGTAACAATTGTGGTTATTTGCATATTGTTTCACATGAAAAAACTTATGATATCTGTGAAAATTGTTATTCAAACTCTTTGGAATCCATCGATCATTGTTTTCAAATGCAAAATGTTTCTACCCACAAAGTGGATCGGATTTCAGCGGATGAGGAAGAGCGCACGCGCTATGGTTATAAAGTACGTTCTCTATTTCGATTTGCTGAGAGAGGGCATGAAAAAATTGTAGAAAAAATGAATATTTTAAATGAACAAAAAGAGTTACTTTTTTCGTGCCATTATGGGCCAGGAGCAACGCTTTGGCGCATGAATGAGGGTTGGTTGAAAAAGCGGAGTGATGAAGACTCACTCAGAGGATTTTTATTAGATAAAAACAGGGGGCGTTGGGAAAGAGCGCCTGGAGAAGGCAGTGAAAGTGATTTTGAAACAAAAGAACTCATCGTACCTTACGTTGAAGATAGAAAAAATGCTCTTTTTCTCGATAACTTTCCAGATAATTCGAAAGAATTTATTGCATCATTTCAAGCAGCCTTAAAAACGGCCATACAAATTGTTGCTCAGTTGGCAGAGAGTGAATTGTCTGCGGAGACTTTATCGAATCAAGCAGCGCCGCGGGGTATTCTCTTCTATGAAGCTGCAGAGGGTGGTGCAGGAGCTTTACGTAAAATTTCTTTAGATGAAAGACGCATGCAGCAGGTTGCTAAAGAGGCATTAAAACTGTGTCATTATGATCCTGATACAGGTGAAGATATATTGGATCCTATGGACAGTAGATATTGTATTTCTGCTTGCTATAAATGTCTTATGGGTTACTCCAATCAACAAGATCACGCGATACTCAATCGAAAATTAATTCGCAGTTATTTATTTGATCTGACAAAGTCACATAAAGAAACATTGACTGTCGCAGGAGAAGATGCAAAAACTCAGCTCGATAAACTATTAAAAGCCTGTGAAAGTGAACTTGAAAAGAAATTTATTCAATGGCTTTATGACGGTGGTTTTAATTTACCAAATAAAGCGCAAAAATTTATTCCAGAAATAAATGCCAGACCTGATTTCATATATACATACAATGGACAAAACAATGTGTTTGTTTTTGTGGATGGTCCGCACCATGATTCCTTAATGGAACAGAAAAAAGATAAAATAATTGATGAAGCTTGTATGGATATTGGTGTGACTTCTTTGCGCTTTCATCATACCGCCCCATGGGAAAACATAGTTATAGAAATGCCTGATATTTTTGGCAGGGGCGTAATTAAAAATATAGAGGCATGATTTAATGTAGGAGAAAAATAAATTGTACAAAAAGAAAGAATTTACAATCAGATCCTTAGAAATAAAAGATTTACTCGAAGTTGCTTTTCTTTGCGAAGTTTTGGGTTTTGCTGGTAGTGCTAATGAATTCGAAAAAAGATTTCAGGATTTTATTTTGTTTACTCATCACCAAGTGCGTGTTGCCCAGAGCATTTGCGATGGAAATATAATTGGTTTTATCCATTTTTTCGAAGCGCCTTCACTTCTTAGTTGTAAAACCTTAGAAATAGGAGCTCTGGTTGTGGAAGGCAATTGGAGAAAGCAGGGTGTGGGCAAAGGACTTATGCTTACAGCAGAACAATGGGCAAGATCCAAGGGCTGTCAATCTGTGCTCTTAGCAACTCAGACCAAACGTGCAGATGCTCATCAATTTTATGCAAAATTAGGTTATGAAAAAGAACTAGAAGCCTATTTTTTGCGGAAGATCTTCAAGAAAATATTTTAACTTTATGAAATGTATTTTTATAATCAATTAAACCAAGGTTTGATAGAATATTTTTTTAAAATATTCATCATTTCTCCATTTTTAATCATTTCTTTCACATGCGAATTTAAAACTTTTACCTGCTTGGCTGACTCAGGTTTTTTAGGTGAAAAAGCTATAAAAATATTACCAACGTCAACACATTTAATTTTGACAATCTCACTCATCTCGGGCTTTTTCTTTATTATATAATCGATGACGTTTGAGTCTTCCACTATGACATCAAGACGCTTTAGCATCAGTTTTGCAAGCATTCTTTCTTGAATATTATCACCAAAATGTTCTGCAATTCTATTTTTATTGGATAAGTTTTTTTTTATATAATCATTTAAGTCTTTATAATAGGAATAATCTTTAATCACTCCTAATGTTACATTTTTAAGAGAATCTAGGCCTTTAAAATCAAATTTTGAATTCTTTAGCGCATAAAAACAATTGTCGCTGAGACCAAGAGAGGTGCTAAAAAGTAGGTCTGGCGCATCTTCTTTTGCAGCTCCAACAATAACATCGTTTTCACCTTTGCGGGTTTCAATAATGGCTCGTGCCCAGTTCATGACTTCGTAATTGATCCTGTCTTTGCCAAAAGTATTCTGTAATATTTCTATAAGGTACCCTGGTTTTGTATCTTGGGGTTTGCAATTATATGGACACCAATAATCTCCTCGCACACTTAAATCTTTGATACTTGCGTATGAATTCAAACATTTTAAAATTAAAAGAAAAATAATACACTTAAAGAATTTTTTGCACATACAAATCCTTTCATATTATGATCTAAGAAATATAGATGATTTTATCATATTATATTTTCAGATAAAATATTTGTTTAATTATAAAATGAATTGTTATGTTTTAAATTAGAAAAATATATAAAAATTTATTTTGTTAATTTATAAATATATATACCTTGAAAAATATTCAATTTTAACATATAGATAAATCATGGTTGCTAACTTTCAAAACGATAGAAGTAAAAATTTATGAAAATAAAAATTTTTAATTATGCGATAAGTATAGTCTTAGGCTCTTTTACTTTTGCACACATCAATTTTGCAATTGCAAGTGAAAATCCTATAAAAAAGCAGGATGAACTGATATCAGCCTCTGAATCTCCATTAGATAGAAATCTTTCTTTGCCAAATATTGAAGACTTAGAATATTTACAGAGTGATGAGAATTTAGAAAAGATCGTCGCGCAGATGTTTCAATCCATCGTAAAAAAAGGACAAGTCTCTCGCCCAGGTGAAGCAAGAGCTGCTAAACGAGGTGCGCATGCAAAACATCATGGCTGTGCTGTGGGTAAATTTATTATCGAAAAAGGTTTGCCAAAAGTTTTTAGAAAGGGTGTTTTTGCTCGTGAGATAGAATACAAAGCCTTTGTACGTTTTTCGAATGGAACATCTGAGATAAAATCCGATCTCATTCCCGATTCACACGGCATGGCAATAAAACTGCTTGGAATAAATGCTCAACTTTTAGATGACTATGAAGCAAATGGTGAAAAAAATACACAAGATTTTATTATGATCGACACACCTATTTTCTTTTTACGCAAAGCTGAGGACTATATTTCTGTGATGACAGCATCGGCAAGGGGGCCTGATGGACTCAAAGAGTGGATGAAGTCTCACCCCTATGAAGCGGTTATACTGACCCAGTCATTAAAAGAAATGAAAATCAGTCCTTTGGGTTCCCAGTTTTGGAGTCAGACCCCTTATAAACTCGGTGCAAATAATGCGATGAAGTTTACCGCAAAGCCCTGTGCAAAGCAAAACTTTTCGGACTTACCCCTTAAAAATGCAGTTAATGACAATTATTTAAAAGAGGGCTTGGCTCAGTATTTAGCAAAAGAAAACGCTTGTTATGAATTTTTTGTCATTCCACAGCGGGATAAAAAAAACATGCCAATTGAGGATTCAACTATAGAATGGCCAACGCAATGGAATGGACAAAAAAATATTTTTAAACTAGCAACATTGTTGTTACCTAAAGGGCAAGTGACGAACAGTGATTTGAGTATGCAATACTGTGAAGATATGTCATTTACGCCATGGCATGGCACAGAAGATTTGAAACCCTTGGGGGAAGTTAATCTTGTACGTAAGTATGTTTATTCAGAACTTTCAAAATTTAGATTGCATTTAAATAACTTAACACAGCTATTACCAAGTGAAGACATATGGCAGAAATTAATGGGTCAAAGGAAAAATACGGTTGAAAAAGAGTGAGATAAAGATTGTCTTTTCAGGCGGACCGGGGGTTGGGAAAATTAAAGACAATCTAAATAACTTTCGCAGCAAAACCACCATCCACATTCAGAATGGATCCAGTCATATAGGAGGAGGCATTGGAAATAAGAAACTGCAGTGCGCCTAAAATTTCGTTCGGAGTGCCAGGGCGCTTGATTATGCTATTGTGAAACATGATTTCTTTATTAGCTTTTGCATAGTTCTCAGCGTTGCGTTCGACTGAAATATAGCCAGGAGAAATTCCATTGACACGAATACCAAGTTTACCAAACTCGAGCGCTTGAAAGCGAGTTAAGTGTTCCGCAGCCGCTTTCGAGATGGAATACATTCCGTAGTTTTCTTTGGTTAAATATGCCATTCCTGAAATGATATTCACAATGCAAGAACCGTTTTGCATTTTATTGACAAGCAAGTTCGACAATTTAATGATGCTATTGACATTGGTCTGCATTGTTTCGTTAAAAGAGCTGTCTGTAATTTCCTGCAAAGGGGATTTAGGCACAATGCCTGCGCAATTTATAAGCATATCAACTTTGTCAGTGTGAAATGGTTTTGGATTTTTAATATCCATCATTTCAAAATGAAATTTAGTATTAAACTTAATTAATTCTTTTTCTAAAGAACTTGCTTTCATTTCATTTTTGGCAATAAGAATAAGTTCGCACTTATTCTCCGCAAGAAAAAGGGCGAAGCTTTTGCCGATACCCGAAGTTGCTCCCGACAAAACTATTTTTTTACCACTGATATTAAACATATTTAAACCTCGCTAGAGTGATAATATATATTTAATAGAAAATAGAGGTTGCTATTCTATAATTAAATTTTATTCCGACTTTTCCCAAATTAAGTTTGAAACTTTCCCAGGGCAAAACTCTTCAGCAGTAATGAAGAGTGTTTTTTTATCATCACTTAATTTTATATTTCTGTGTAAATTATTATTTAGCTTTTTCCTATCAGTTGCGTTTTCAACTTTATGAATAACGGTATTTTCGTTTATTTCATACCTTCCAGAATAAAATTCCGAATCATTTTTGCCACATAGGCTCGCACTCATAAAGCCATTTCTTGTATAAATTAGCAAACCTTTTGCGTTTTCATCCCAATTATTTACGCTTCCCGTTTCATTTTCAAAAGTAAACTTTTTGAGTATCCATGTTCCGATTATATTTTCATTCATTTTTAGTATCCTTCGATTCAGAATGTTCAGTGAGAAGATAAAAATGCCTTTTGTATTTTCAAAATTTTTTCTTTCATTCAAAATTTTCTTTTCAATTTGCGTGATATAATTGTATTTTGAGAGAAAAATTAATTATTTCTTGTGCTATCAAACGCTTTAAAAATTGGACAATATTTATTGATTTCATTTTTCCGAATACTCTTAATCCACTCATTGTTTTGCATAATAATTTTTGATTTTTTGTCCTTATAATATGTAAAGCCTATTGAACAATACGCTAAATTTTTCGACTTAAATTTATACTCATGAAGAAAATTAGAAAGTTCATCTTGAGCATTTTTTTCTTCTAAAATCCCATATTTGAACATAACAAGTCCTTTAATTTATAGTATATCCACCATCGACAGCAATTCCTTGTCCTGTGATAAAAGAGGAGTCTTCTCCTGCTAGAAACATAATCACTTTTGAAATCTCGGTTGAGGAAGCAATTCTACCTAAAGGATGTCGTTTTGCAAATTTTAACTGTTTTTCAGAATCAGAAAGTCTATCAAGCATATCTGTTCCAGTTGCTCCAGGACAAACCGAATTTATTCGAATTCCATGGGGTGCAACTTCAAGAGCCAAACTTTTAGTCAGCCCTAAAATGGCATGCTTACTTGCGACATAATGGCAGCCGTTTGGGAAACCAACGAGTCCACTTATAGATGATATGTTTATAATATTACCAGACCGATGTTTTTTCATTTGAATAATTTCATGCTTCAAGCAATTAAATGTTCCAATAATATTTGTCTGTATGACTTCTTCAAAATTTTTAAGACTCATAGTTTCAATTTCACTCCAAATTCCCTCAATACCGGCATTATTTATAGCGATATCAAGTTTTTTATGATTTGATATAATCAAATTTAGTATATGTCTTATATTTTCTTCATTCGTAATATCGCCTTCATAAAATCTATTTTTATTGTTAAAAGATTTTAATTCTCTTTCAACTGACATTCCTTCTTGTGATCTCCTACCAATTATATTTACGATTGCTCCCTGTTCAGCAAAATCCAATGCAGCTTTTTTTCCTATTCCTGAAGTTCCACCTGTAATCATTACAACTTTATCATTAAAATTCATATTTTAAACCCTTAATAATCGCAGTATCTAACAAAAATTACTGGAGCAGAAAAATCCAATTCACTTGCAATAATTATTGGGTCTTCAACAAGATCTATTGGATTGAGAACAGAAAGAATATATTTATTTTTTTCTGTTAAGCCAATTCTACGGAGGAGAATATCTTTTTTGCCTTTAATTTTAATTATACAATCTTTTCCAACTGTTTTAGATATGTCAGATGCAAATCGCTTTTTCCCTATTACAATACTATCACTTTGGAATTTAGGTGTCATTGAATCGTTATTTACTCTAAAAGAAATATAATCAGGATTTAGATTGAGCAAAAATTTTATTTCTCTTTCCATTTGAAAAGGCTCATCCATTAAAAAATTAAAATCTTCATTATTTATTTTATTTGCAGTTACACTTGAAGTGGGAGATATTCCAGTACCCTTAACTAACCATTCTTTGCTAACAAGGACTCCTTCATTTCGATATATATTTAAAAGAAAATCAATATTTGTATTGTTAATGTTATTTTTTCCATATTCCCAAGCTTTCAAAGTCTCCTGTGAGAGTTGATATTTCCTTTCTACATCTGCTCTAGATAGTTTGAGAAGATTACGTAATAATGAAATTCGATCATTTATTTTATTCGCCATATTTTTTCTCAATCTTATAATAAAAACGATTTTTTTATAACATAAAAAAGAGAGTTAGTATATTTAATATATTGTAAATATACTGATCATATTCATATTGTGAGCAATACCTAAATATCTGGTATTAAAAATTGACAATACCAAATAATCAAATTAGTGTCTATTTTAGAACTTAAAATATTTTCAACGTTGTTTGCCAATTGAACGGCCTGGGATCTTCTATTTGTTTTTTGGAGTTTTAAATGAAAGAAGAAAAATTTGCAATTATGAAAAGAGAAGTCTTAGATATGATCAAGTGCTTAAATAGTTCAGATTTAAGAATGAATGATCTTAATTTATATTGTGAACTTGGAGCAAAAGCTTCTCTTTTTATCGAACTCTTAAATGGAGGATCAGAAACAGAGCAAGAAAACGAAAATTTTGAGTTTGAGGATTTCGGGGAACATTGAAATCCTCAAACTCAAAAAAAATTAAGAAGCAACTTTTTTGCAGTCTTTTAAGATCTGTTCAAATATGCCAGAGACTTCGAATTCTGCAATGGAATCCTTTTTAGCAGCAAGGATATCTCGTTGCATTTTTACCCCATCGCGGCAGCTGGGACAGCCCGTGACCACGGCGCTGGGTGGTTCTTCGCGAATCTGTTCGAAGAGTTTTTCTGATATTTTTGTTCCTATTTTAGGATGTTTTAAGCGTCCTGTGCCTGACAAACCACAACAGCGATCGTAGGCCGCAACACCTGTGTAATACATTTTTAGCAGTTCAATTTGTGCATCGGTAGCTGACTTTGTGTTATGGCAAGGAACTTTAAGTCCAACCGTTTTAGTTACTTTATTGAGTGATAACGTGTTTTCGTCAGCAGGTAAATTTTCTGACTGTGTTTTTTTGATTAAATTCATAGCGATCTCGGCTGTGTCTTGAATACTAAAATCAAGAGAAAGCATATCAAAATCTTCTGGTAATTTTGCCCGTATGCGCACTTGTTCACGAATATCTTCACTTTTTAAAAGAGTACGCATTTCTTTAATGGCTTCACAACAGGTTGGACAATTGGAAAACACTATAAATTGGGGAATTTTATTCAGTGAGTCTCTGCATTCTTGCATAAGTCGATAAATGCATTTTGCTATTTCTATGAGACTTAAAATTTGACTTTGTTTTGCGCGTTCATGCAAACCATCTGCTTCAAATGGAAAACCGCAACACATTTTCTTTTCAAGATCTACAATTCGCGCATGCAAAACATTTTTAAAATACTCATCGACACTTGTCGTTGCTTCTGGTTTGCCAAATGTATCCATGCAACCACGGTAACGGATATAAACTGTTTCGTTCGCAAATTTTTCGTGGCCGATAAAGTTATCAGTGCCAAGGTCATTGGCAATAATAACAAAATTATCTGTCGATTCAATTTTGTTACCTTCACTTGTTGCTTCATAATGGGCAAAAGCAAGGGTTGGAGGCACTGTATAAGATTTTAACCAGTCGGGCACGAAAGAAAGTTTTCGCATAAAATAAAGAAAGGGAGCGCCAAGAAGTATAAAGAATGCAACCAGACGATAGGTAATTGATTTAAAGAAATCTTCACCCATAAGTCTTTCATAAATAAATCCCCAAAGTTTGGAACCCATTGACGGAAGTTTGCCCATTTTATGATAAGCGCGCATGAGAGGATGTATTTCAATATCAACAGGGCATGCTTTATCACATTTTCTGCAATAAAAACATTTTGAGAGAAGCGATGCACTTTCTTTCATCATCTGCGCCGTTACTTTAAATATTTTATCGACTGCATTTTTATCTTGAGTTTGCTCAGATGCTCTACGCATGTGCGCAATCTTTTCCATAAACATGAGAATATTCCGTTTACTTGGTAAAACAGAAGTTTTGCTTTTACGTTTTTTTTCTCGTTCCAACTCATGTTCTGCATCGACTACAGGACAGACTTTACAACTATTGCAACGCGTGCAACGTTGGCCTTCTGCAACGGCGTAATTTTCAGAAGCGAGTAGTAAAAAATCAGGATCATTTATTTGAACTAACTTTTTTGCTTCTGCCTTCTTAGTTTTTTCTAAAGATTCTTGAATAAATTTTGCGCTTGTATTTAACAGACGTGCGCGAAGCGCTCTTGCATGGCTTGTGCGTAAAAATAATGTGTCTGGATTAAAGAGATCTTTTTGATCGAGTATATCTTTTATAGAACACATTCTTTTGAAATCTTTTTCTGGAATATAATTGAGCCATAAAAAAGGCGCTTTACCTGCAACCCCATGCTCTCCTGTGAAACGCGCGCTGCCATTTTTATCGTCTGTAGGGGCTAAACTCTGTGCTTTGCCAATAACATTTTCTAAATAGTCCCAAGCAATGTCGGCTTGTTCTTCATCATATAGATCAAATCCACCAATATTCCAGTGAATAATAGCTGTGTGGTTAGGGGTGAGGTGTCCAAATAAGACATCTTGTTTTTGCTCTGCCCGTTCACGTGGATTGGTGCGTGCAACAATTTTTAAAACTTCTCCTAAATATTCTGTGCGAATTTCCATATCTGTTTTGCATTTTGTTCGCAATTTTTTTGGTAGCTCTTCACGTGGTTTACGGAGAATTTCAAACTGTTCAATGCCTTCACTTTGTAAGAGAACATTTGTTTTTTCCATTTTGATTAAAACATCTGTTACTTTATATTGTGAATTTAACATGGCTTCATGCGCAACTTTTTCATTGAGCATATGGCGTAATGCGCAGTCTTCTTTTGATTTTCCTTCAACAGCTAAAATAATAACGGCTTCATCATTTTGCGAAAAAACTGTGGGAAAATCCTGAATCAGAAAACGGCGGATACTTTGTCCAGAAATAAATTCAAAATATTCTGGTTGCTCGTGTTTCGGTAGTTTTTTTATGGCGCGGGTAGCACACATAGCTGCATCAACATTGTTGAAGTGCCAGCGTGAAGCCTGCAGCCATTCAAGTGGTTTTTCAATTTCAAAAGTTACTTCGTATATAAATCCTGTGCTGCCTTCTGCTCCCACAAATGCCGAGATTGGCAACGTAGGTGCATCAAGCATGCCGTCGGTATTTTCATGTCCTTTTTCTTGAAGTTCTGCTTGCTGTGCAAGCATATTTGCATTGGCTTTCATTCCTTGCAGTGGAATAATAACACCCGTGGAGTTTGCTGTTCTGCAAGCTTTTAATCTTTTCTTTTTAATTTCTGAATATTTATTTTCGAAATCAACGGTATTTTCTATACTAAAGAATTTCCGTGCGAGTAAAAAAGGTTCGTTATTTATGCAATCTGTTTCGTACTTATCTGCTTCAAAACAAAGAGCTGTTCCATCAGCTGTAACTGCTCTGCCATGTAAAATAACTTCAAAGGCTTTGCGTCCCCCGTTGCTTCCTGTGGCTGCAATTCCTCCGGTGGCTGCGCGTGGTGTGTTGGGATCACAACGCAATACGAAGCCACGTTTTGCAAGGTAGGCAACAAGATCTTTAAATGGAACTCCTGCTCCAACAGATATTTCAAATTTACCTTCACTTCTGCGACTCGCTCTTATTTCAGAAATGTGATCAATTCCGCGGAGACTGATAGTAACAGCAGGGGCCATTGGGGTCACACCCATATTGTATCCGCCACCTTCGCCATAAGGGATCATGGGTATTTCGTGTTTATAAAATAAACTAACAATTTTTTGTAAAGCTTCTACTGAGTATATATGAATAACGGCTTCAGTCATGAGAGCACGGTGTTCCATACTGTCCGCTGAAAAGGCTTCGCGATCAAGCCAAAGTGCAGAAAAATTTCCTGCTCCGACTATGTCGATAATTCTATTTTGTAAGGTTTTTAATTTATTTCTTAATTCAAATGTTTTTTCAACTCTTTTGTGAATAAAATCGACTAAATCTGAATTTAACTCTTGCTTCATGAGCGGTAATATTGAATGTGAATATTCATTCCGAGTGATGAGGCTTGGTAAAAAAGTATGTTTGCCTGAAGTGTCTACCCCAAGTTTTGCATAAAGTTTTTGCGCGGCATCGCTAGGCATAGGAGGCATGAGACCAGCTAAATCAAGCCAGTTATCAAGTTCCTGATTATTCATTTTATCTCCTTTAAAAATCTTGTGAAGCGAGCTTTTCTTTTTTAAATGTTAAAAGATTTCCTAAAACTCTTTCTCTAACGGATTTATGTTGTTGTGATTTATATTGCTCATGGGATGCTGGACCAAATTTGGCCATTTCGTAACTCTCTTGATCCATCATTTGAATTTCGATGGGAAAGTAGTGAGCAAAATATTGTGGAATGACAGTTTCCATCCAAGGCTCTTGGCGTTGAACTCCTGTGTATCTGCGCAATTGATTTGTCATGGATTCAAGCACAAGAAATGCAGGGTTTGGTGTGCGCACAAGATGTCTGACCGTAAACTGTAATGAGCGATAATGTTGGCTGGTAAAAGTATTGGTTCTTTTTAAAATTTCTTCATTTGTCTGATTCGACCAAATTATATTTTCACACATTTTATTAAATTCATCATCATTTAAAGTCCCGCATGATTTTAGTTCTTTCAAAAATGAAAATATTTTTTTAGGATGTTTGACATTTAAGAGTGAATTTCTTGTGCGTAAGCCAACAACCTGATGAGGTATAATAATATCAGTTTCAATTAAATGTTTTAACAGTAAAGGAATTTCACTTGATTTCTCTACGACAAAGCGAACGCCTAAATAATCAAAAACATCATCAACGATACTATCTGGCTTATGTAAAAGTTTTAACACAATGCTGGTTCTCGTTTTTGCTTCTTTCCATTCAACTTTATTTAGATTAATAGAAAAATTGTTATGATTAAATTCTATTTCATCCTCTTTATTGAGGTGAATGTGATTGCGAATGCGTTTAAATATTTGTTCACGTGCATCATCAATTATGTGAAGTCTACCGCTGAATTGCAAATTTGATATTGCATACATGACTTTTAAAATTGAGCAGCTCCATAATCTTAAATAACGTTTACGTGGATGATTAGTACTCGCATATAAAAGCAGATGACAAGGATTTTTAAGATAAAGAAGGCTAGATGGGACGGTAAAGTTTGTTCGTTCTTCGTTTGTCAGTAGAATATGTCTTATAAAATAAAGAGCTTCTCCATAAAATTGTTCAAATTGTTTTATGTGCATTTGATTAGAAAGATCGAAGCCACAATTTTTTAAAAAAATTCTAGCTTGTTTTTCACTCAATACATTTAAATTTCTCTGTGAATAAGAGTTTTTTAAGCCAAGAATCACTTCAAAATCTTGCCATGGAATATTCCATGCAGTCGTATTTGAGTTATGTGTACTACCTTCGAGCTCTCTTTTTACATGCTTATGATGGCTTTCTTTCAAGGACACTCCCCCATTACCGACAAAATTCAGACAATTTTCCCTTTTCGTCTGAAATGACTATTCTATATTTGGCAGTAATTTACAGAAAAGGAAAGGAGGGGTGCATTGAGAATGCATAAAAATATTTTTGACTCAAATGCATCAAATCAAATATTTACTTATATTGCCTTCCTTTTTATTCTGCTATTTCCACTTACCGCTCAGTCTGCTGAAGATAAAGCTAAAGATCCAATGGCGGGAGGTGCGCAAGGTGGGGTGCCGGTCATAAAGCCTTTGCCGCGGCATAAGCTTATGCCTACAGTGAGTTATGGGAAAGAGCCTTCTGTTGAGGGTGAAAAATCGGTTGATTTTTCTTCAATGCGTTTTTGGTATGTCGCTGTCCTCGCTTCGTGGAACCCACGTTCAGAAGAAATTTCTATGATAATAAATAAAAATTTCAAACAACTGAGCGCAAGAAAAATTGGTGTCATTGCTCTATTTTCTCAAGATACGGAAGAATCTGTTGCGAAATGGAGAAAAAAAATAATGCCACAATTTATAAATGATTTTGCTTCCCGAAATTTTTTAGATGCGATGAAAAATCCGAGAGTGCCCACTCTTTGGCTTGTTGGATCTGAAGGAGAAATTATACAAATTTTGGAAATGCCTACAAAAGAAGAAATGATGCAAAGTATAAATAAGGTCATGATTTTGACGGGTTTTTGATTTATTGCAAATAAGGACGATATTATACAAAGAGGCGAGTAACTTGTCAGGAGGGCTCATTTCATATACTCTAGAAGATGTATTTTTTTGACCCCAACGGAGAGAATTGATGCTCAAACTGAATAAATTTAAACAGAAGCTATCTTTTGCTCTCGTCATTCCCTTTACGCTGAGTCTAACTGCTTGTATTAATCATAGTAATAATTCAAATCAAAATTTAGTTTTAAAAGGTTCCGCTGCAGAGATGCAAGAAAAGGTTATTATTGATCCTAATTTCTTGGCTCGACAAAAGACAGCAGAAAAAAGTTTTTTTGGTTTTCCAAGTGTAAATACAAATCCAACGGACGATGAATTGGTGATTGACGCAGACGAATATGCTGGCGAAATTATAGAAAATGATGATTCTATTGACTCGCAAAAACAACTTGCGCGAAACGAGCCAAATTACGGGCAACTTGGTGGCTTCGGCCATCCACTTTTATGGCCAGTCAACGGAATATTTACAAGTCCATTTGGTATACGACGTCTTATGAAACGCACACGTCCTCATCATGGGATTGATATTGGAGCTCCTGTAGGAACACAGATCCGAGCTGCAGCTGACGGGCAAGTGCTATTTTCTGGAGCAAAAAGAGGATATGGTTATTCTGTTATTATTGGCCATGATTCATCTCACGAAACCCTTTATGCACATATGAAAACAATTGCCGTGCGGGCAGGACAATTTGTGAGGCGTGATCAAATCATTGGCTATGTTGGAAAAACAGGTCGGGTAACCGGCGCCAATCTGCATTTTGAAACGCGAATTGCTGGGGTCGCTAAGAACCCACTTCTTTACTTACCCACTCCGCCAAATGGCAAAATGCGTGCCGGTATGCGCACTCCGAGCTATAATGAGCAAGTTGCTTATTATACTAAATTAGCACAAATAGCCTATATTTCATCTCAAGCTGAAAAAAGAAAAGTAAAATAAAATCACATCTTAACTATTTTCTTTTTAATAAAACCATATAGAATAAAAAAACGGATCAATAAACACATTATAATGGCTAATTTACTCTTTATCGTTTCTATTTTAGAGGGGAATTTAAATGAAAATTAAAAAATTATTTTTTGTAGGCTTGCTACTATTTAATAGCTTTACTTCTAATTCTTTTGCCATTGATGAAAAAACACAGGATATTAAATATATCCGTAAACCAAGCTTTTATGATAAAATGCTTAATACTAAAAAAGGCGGCTCTCTCCATTTTCCCTTAGGCAATGATCCGAAAGTGATGAATCCTATATTGAGCTCAGATACGGAATCAAGTTCAATTGAGCAATTTTTATGGATGAGTCCTTTTTTTTTAGATCCAGAGACACTTGATTATATTCCCGCACTTGCAAAAAGTTATACAATTTCTGCAGATAAAAAAAACTATACATTTGTTTTATATGAAAAGGCAAAGTGGCAGGATGGAAGTCCTGTCACCGCTGAGGATTATAAATTTACATTTGATACCATGATGAATCCAAAAATTCATTCAGCCGCTTTGAGAAGTTATTATGATGGAATAACATTAAAAATAGATAATAAATATCAAATTACTTTTACTGTATTGGAACCAAAATTCGACACATTTGACTTTCTTTCAAGATATGTGCCTATTCAAAAAAAGCAATTTGAGAGTTCTAAAGACTTCAATAAAGATAAAGGCATTATGAACCCAATCAGCAATGGTCCATATATTATGGATAAATATAAGCGTGGACAGAATATTACATTTATAAGAAATAAAAATTGGTGGGGTTATGAGCTTTCACAGTTTAAAAACAGATTTAATGTAGATGAAATCATTCTCGATATTATTCCTGAACCAAATTTATCTTACGAGAAATTTGTGAAAGGTGATATCGATCACATGTCGTTTACTGCTGAACAATGGAATACAAAAGTAATTGGGATTGATAAAGATAAATATGGCAGTTCACCTAAAGAAAAAAATATTTGGGCTTTAAAAACGCAAAACAAATCAGCTAAGCCTTATACATATATAGGGTGGAATTTTAAGAACCCTCTATTTCAAGATGTTAAAACAAGAAAAGCTCTTTCATATTTGGTTGATTATAAGAAAATAATTGAGAAAGTTTACTTTAATTTATTTACTCAATGTGTTTCCCCCTTCGGGACTTTTACACTCAATACAGCGCCTGAGTTAAGACAGAAAAACAATATTATTTCGTATGACCGCGCAAAAGCAGTAAAACTTCTCAAAGAAAGTGGTTGGAAAAATGATGGCTCGCAAACACTTATCAAAGAGGTAAATGGTAAAAAAATTCCATTTGAATTTACTCTTGAAACAAACACTGGAAATCCTGCTCGAATGAAAATAGCAGAAATTATAAAAGAAGATTTTAAATCAGCAGGAATTAAAGTAAATATAAAAACGGCAGAGTGGAATACTTTTCTTGATGATGTTGATAATAGGCGTTTTGATGCTGTTATTTTAGCTTGGACAGGAACTATATTTCCAAATCCAAAACAAATCTGGCACTCCAGTTCAGAAAAAAATCAAGGTTCAAACTTTATAAGTTATAATAATCCAAAAATTGATGATCTTATTCATAGAGCAAATTCAGAGTTTGATCCTAAAAAGAGAAATACTATAATGCAAGAAATAAATAGAATAATTTATGAAGATCAGCCATACACTTTTATTGCAGAAATGAATTATATTTTAGAAGGTCTGAGTTCAAAAATAAGTTCTGAAAGGTGGGTGGCAAACTATGAAACAGCTGCTGCAAATGATTTATTTTATCTTGTTAAATAAAAAATATACTTTCATAATAATGTTTTATCTTGAAATAAAAAGGTAAAAAATGAGAAATTACTTTATTCGTCGTTTTTTAGCTATCATTCCTATGTTTTTTCTCATGACGACAACTTATTTTTGTATTCAAAATTATCTTCCAGGAGGACCTGTTCAAGAAGCAATTGCACGCTTAAAAGGTATGGGCGGGGATGGTGGAACATCAAGAACTTTAAATGCGGAAGATTTACAAAAATTAACCCATGAACTCGAAGTCGAATATGGATTAGATAAGCCAGCAGTCACTCGCTACTTCATTTGGTTAAAAAATATTTTAACCTTAAATTTTGGTGATTCCATAACGACACGTTCACCAGCAATTGATCAGATTATAGAAAGATTACCTATTTCTTTATCCTTTGGCATTCCTGGGTTTTTCTTAACATATTTAATTGCAATTCCACTCGGCGTCATGATGGCTTTGCGTGATGGTTCTCGATTTGATGCTATTTCTTCATTTTTACTATTTGTAATTTATAGTATTCCATCTATTGTTTTTGCAGTTATTTTCTTATTAATTTTTTGCACAGACAGAGTTTTGCCCGGTGGTGCTTGGTTTCCTTTAGGTGGTTTTCGCTCCGATAATTATGAGAGTTTAAGTAGTGTTGCAAAATTATTTGATTTAGGTCGACACTTATTTTTACCAGTTTTGGCATCGATTATTGGTAACTTTACGGTATACACACTATTACAAAAAAATAGTATGCTTGAAGTTATTCGCGCTGATTATATCAGAACGGCACGAGCTAAGGGATTATCAGAAAATGCCGTGATTTTTAAACACGCTTTACGCAATGCTCTTTTACCTTTGATGGTGGGATTTGGCGCTCTATTAGGAACTTTTTTAGGTGGCTCAATTATTATAGAACCTATATTTGGTCTCCCTGGGATTGGAGTTCTGAGTTTGCAGTCGCTGGCTGCTCGCGACTTTAATGTGATTATGGCTATTGTTGT
The DNA here is from genome assembly GCF_004295685.1 of Fluviispira sanaruensis. NCBI lineage: Bacteria > Pseudomonadati > Bdellovibrionota > Oligoflexia > Silvanigrellales > Silvanigrellaceae > Fluviispira > Fluviispira sanaruensis. The sequence goes on along the minus strand of NZ_AP019368.1, from coordinate 2,680,584 downwards.
TTTGCAGTCACTCGCCATATTATTGGGTCAGATATTAAATGATATTGTATATGTTATTGTGGATCCTAGAATTGAATATAAATAAATAGAGGCATGAATATGTCACCGCTGACGAAAAGAAGATGGAAAGTATTTTTAAATCAAAAGAGAGCAAAATTTGGTTTATTTGTTTTTTTTACTTTATTTATATTTTCTATGTCTGCAAATATTTGGTCAAGTAGTAAACCTCTTTTTTTATATAGAGAAATAAATCATGATAATGAAGGAAAACAATTAAATATAACTTCCAAGAATTTTTATTTTCCAATTATTAAAAATTATAATCCAGAAGAATTTTCAATCGCAGATTCTTTTATTGTCAATTACAAAAATTTGCTAGAAAATGATAAAAATAAAAATATAAAATCATTTGCAATTTTTTCCATGAATCAATGGGATCCTGAAGAACAGACAGAACATGTTTTATCTCCTCCTTCAAAAATGCACTGGCTTGGCACAGATAATCTTGGCAGGGACATTTTTGCCCGCCTGCTTTTTGGCACGAGGATTTCTTTATGTTTCGCTCTTATTCTTTGGATCTGTTCCTATGCAATTGGAACGATTTTAGGAGCAATGCAAGGATATTTTTTGGGATATTTTGATTTTCTTCTTGAGCGCATGAAAGAACTTGCGGCCATTATTCCCATGCTTACTATGATTGTTTTAGTTTCAGCTATAACTAAAAATCAATCTTTTTGGATGATACTTTCCTTAGTTTTGATTTTTGGTTGGATGGGTATAGCAAGTCAAATTCGTGCAAATGTTTTAACTTTACGGCAACGTGAGTTTTGTGAAGCAAGTCTTGCCTTAGGTGGAACACATTCGCGTATTTTGCTGAAGCACATATTTCCAAATATTATAACAATCATTGTGACCTTAAGCCCATTTGCCATAGAGTTAGGCATATCGTTGTTGGCTGCTTTGGATTATTTAGGATTTGGCTTGCCACCACCTACACCCAGTATCGGCGAATTGATGGCACAGGGACGCGATAATATTCAAAATGCACCTTGGATTTTGCTTTCACCTATAGTCGTTATTCTTCTTCTCCTTATTTCAATCAGTCTGATTGGGCAATCTTTGCGCGATGCGTTTGATCCTAAACTTTCCTAGATTTTATTTTTAAATAAGAAATCCGATATTGTTTTAATTCTAAAAGATTTTTATATTTTTTAATTTGGATTGTAAAAAATGTTTTATTTATTCACAAAATTATGGAGAAAATTATCATTTAGAGCAATGATATTATTTCCAAGTTTAATGGCATACTTGGTCCTTGCTCTTTTTTCACTTTATTTAATCTATAAAGATAAAGAAATTCAAAAAGAACGTGCATTTGATCGTTATTCTGTTGCTTTAGACTCAATTAATAATATTATTGGTGGGAGATATGTTGGCCGTTATACCACTATTCAAGCAATTGCTCTTGATTCGACTTTACAGCAAATAAATAATCCTACACAAATAACAATTTTACTTGAAAGATATAGAAAAGCAACACAAAGCGAATTGATTCTCTATGTGGATAGAAACGGCAAATATATCGCTTCGAGTACGGAATTAAGCGATGGGACAAAAGCTGATTTAAATCTAATTCGGGGGAAAAATTTTTCAAATAGAGATTGGTTTAAGAATGTTGTGAAAGGAAATTTTACGGAAGATATTACGAACGGATTGATCGGGACATACTCTAATGATTTTCAAATTGACCCGTTAACCACAGAGCTTTATGGTAAAGACAAAGTGACCTTAGCGTTTACAGCGGCAGTTAAAGATAAATTTGGAAATATTTTGGGAGTTATTACTACACGAACTGCTGTTTTATGGTTAGAAAATGAATTAAAAGGGACCTTTCGTTCGCTTGAGAAAAGCGGGGCTCATTCTCCAGAAATTATTCTAGTCAACTCAAAAGGTAAAACGATTGTTAATTTAAATATTAAAACTATAGATAAAGATAATAATTATATAAGAGATATGGAAGTTATATTAAAACAAAATCTATTATTAGAAAAGTTTGAACCAGTGAAACAGATTTTGGAAGGAAAAACTGGAGATGGTGAATATTATTCAGAAAAAAATAAAAAAATTATGTTGGTTTCCTATTCTCCTATAAATTCTAATAGATTTTTAAGAAGTTTAAATTGGGGAATAATAACGATGGATCCCGCAGATGATGTTTTTATGAAAATTAATAGATTTGCTTTTATTTCCTATGTTATAATTAGTATACTTCTCTTAGTTGCTGTTATAATAGTCTTAAAATTTACAGCTTCGTTAACAAAGAATTTTAATTTCCTTTCAGATAAATTAAGAAAATCTTCTATACAAAGCGAAGAGACAAGTCAGAATTTAAAAAAATCTTTTACTCTCGTAGCAGAGACTGTGCAAAATCAAACAAAATCTATAACCGATACCAATCAAATAATGAAAGCACTTACAAGCATGATTTCGCAGACCACTGATAATGCAAATGAATGTAGCAATATTTCAACTCATGTCAAAAAAGAAATTTCAGAAGGTAATATGATTATGGAAAAGCTTGCCAATGCCGTTGCTGAAATTCGAGAGACAAATAAAGAACTCATGCAAATATCTGAAATGATCGATCAAATAAGTACAAAAACAAATGTGATCAATGAAATTGTTTCCAAAACGGAATTGCTTTCATTAAATGCTTCAATTGAAGCAGCTCGGGCTGGGGAACAAGGAAAAGGTTTTGCTGTTGTTGCAGAAGAAGTTGGGCAATTGGCGAAAACAAGTGGGAAAACGGCGAGTGAAATACGAATGCTAATAGAATCCGGAAAAAAGCAAGTAAACGAAATTATTTCAGCAACAAAAAATCGCCTCGAAGTAGGACAAGCAGCAAGTGATGTTGCTCAGAAAATATTTCATGAGATTTCTCATGAAATTAATGAGCTGCAAAGTAGAACAGAAAATATAAAAGAGGCAACAAAAGAACAGAAAATAGGTATTTCGCAAGTTGCATCGGCAATGTCACATATTGATAAATCGACAGAAAAGAATAACTCTGAAACGCAAAAGGCT
>NZ_AP019368.1:402500-487500 GCF_004295685.1 Fluviispira sanaruensis | reverse complement strand
CATGGTTTGGCCTCTTCCACTTTCGCTCGCCGCTACTCGCAGAATCACTTATTTGTTTTCTCTTCCTAAAGGTACTAAGATGTTTCAATTCCCTTCGTTCGCCTCGCTGCACCTATTTATTCAGTACAGGATAATCCTTGCGGACTGGGTTCCCCCATTCGGACATCACCGGGTCAAAGCTTTCTTGGCAGCTCGCCGATGCTTTTCGCAGCCTGACACGTCCTTCGTCGCTTCTCGATACCTAGGCATCCTCCGTACGCCCTTAATCGCTTGAGTAAAAATATCACTCAGCTTATTTGCTTTCCCCTCCTGTCCAGGAGTTGAAAACTTTTCTTTCTTCTTCTTATTCTCTTGTCAAAAAACAGAAATCTGGTGGACGCTAGGAGGGTCGAACTCCTGACCCCCAGAATGCAAATCTGGTGCTCTCCCAACTGAGCTAAGCGCCCTTAAGGCAAAAACGCCTCAATTCAAAGAACTCTTATGTTGAGCTTTTGCTCTTCATTTGAACTTCTCTTAATTGAGCCGTTTTTACTGACTTCGAAAAGATTGCAGAAACAGAGTGCGGGTCCTTTGACCTAGAATGGACACTCAGTACCCGAAAGTATGAGTTGTCTAAATTCCTAGAAAGGAGGTGATCCAGCCGCAGGTTCCCCTACGGCTACCTTGTTACGACTTAACCCCAATCATCGCACAAGCCTTGGCATGCTGTCTCCTTGCGGTTAACCCACATGCTTCTGGCTTATACAACTTTCGTGGTTTGACGGGCGGTGTGTACAAGACCCGGGAACGTATTCACCGCAGCCTGCTGATCTGCGATTACTAGAGATTCCAACTTCATGTGGTCGAGTTGCAGACCACAATCCGAACTGAGACCATGTTTTTGCGTTTGGCTCCACCTCTCGGTCTCGCTTCGCTTTGTCTTGGCCATTGTAGTACGTGTGTAGCCCTGGATGTAAGGGCCATGAGGACTTGACGTCATCCCCACCTTCCTCCGGTTTATCACCGGCAGTACCCCTATAGTTGCCAACTTAATGATGCCAAATAAGGGAAAGGGTTGCGCTCGTTGCGGGACTTAACCCAACATCTCACGACACGAGCTGACGACAGCCATGCAGCACCTGTATCCGTGTGTATTGCTACTATTACGCATCTCTGCGCTTTTCACGGTATGTCAAACCCAGGTAAGGTTCTTCGCGTTGCTTCGAATTAAACCACATACTCCACCTCTTGTGCGGGTCCCCGTCAATTCCTTTGAGTTTTAGCCTTGCGGCCGTACTCCCCAGGCGGATAACTTAGCGCGTGAGCTACGGTACTGAGGGGGTCAACTCCCCCAACACCTAGTTATCATCGTTTACGGCGTGGACTACCAGGGTATCTAATCCTGTTTGCTCCCCACGCTTTCGTTCCTCAGCGTCAGTATTTAGCCAGGTGGTCGCCTTCGCCTCCGGTGTTCCTGCTGATCTCTACGGATGTCACTCCTACACCAGCAATTCCACCACCCTCTCTAAAACTCAAGAAAAACAGTCTCAAATGCACGTCCCAGGTTGAGCCTGGGGATTTCACACTTGACTTGTCTTCCCGCCTACGAACCCTTTACGCCCAGTAATTCCGAACAACGCTTGCACCCTTCGTATTACCGCGGCTGCTGGCACGAAGTTAGCCGGTGCTTCTTACTCTGGTACCATCAAATGTGAGACTTATTAACTCCCACACCCTTCTTCCCAGCCGAAAGAGCTTTACAACCCGAAGGCCTTCATCACTCACGCGGCGTTGCTGCGTCAGGGTTTCCCCCATTGCGCAATATTCCCCACTGCTGCCTCCCGTAGGAGTCTGGACCGTGTCTCAGTTCCAGTGTGGCTGATCGTCCTCTCAGACCAGCTACCCATCTTCGCCTTGGTGGGCCGTTACCCCGCCAACAAGCTAATGGGACATGGGCTCATCCTTTGGCAACCGGCCTTGCGGTCCCGGCTTTTCCAAAAACCTTTCGGCTTTTGCTTATGCGGTATTAGCTACAGTTTCCCGTAGTTATCCCACACCATAGGGCAGATTCCCATGCATTACTCACCCGTGCGCCACTAAGGTATTGCTACCTCCGTTCGACTTGCATGTGTTAGGCACGCCGCCAGCGTTCGTTCTGAGCCAGGATCAAACTCTTAGCTCTAATTACTTACTCCATAACTCGCGTTATGAAGATTTTTTTTCTTTTGACGGCTCGTCTTTTATCTCGAGCCCCGAAGCTTCCTTCTCTCTCGACTTGCGCCGATTGAGTCAAAGCCTCTAAGGACCCGCACTCTGTTTCTGCTCTCTTCTCTTGTCAAATAACTTTCTACTAATGATTGGTGGCGGGGACAGGACTTGAACCTGCGGCCTTCGGGTTATGAGCCCGACGAGATACCAACTTCTCCACCCCGCGTCGTCATCAGTGATGAATGGGGTTCTACATGTCGAAGCAGGGACTGTCAAGCAACTTCCAACTTTTTTTAATAAATAAAAAAAGAAACAGTTTTAATCCAATTATAAAAAGAATGAATCACTTTTAAATTCAAAGACAAAAAAAAGCCTTCATTTTTCATGAAGGCTTTTTTCAGAACTCAAATAATCCAAAAGCAAAATATGTGTTTAGAACAAAGAACATCTTAAGCGTTCTTCACCACATTTACCAGCTTCTGACGTAAGAAGTTGGGGAGGGCAAAAGCACTGCGATGGATATCTATGTTATAGTATTTAGAAGCTTTTTCGATTGCTTTCGCGCGATCCAGGTCAATTTTTTCGAAGGGATGTTGTGAGTCGCTCGCAAATCCCCAGGACCAATATCCGTAGGGGTAAGAAGGAATGGTTCCAACCATGGAATATACAGACGAGAAAGCATGCTTTAAGTTTCCGTAAACTTTAGCAAGATCAAATTTATTCTCCCAAGGCGATTCACACTGAGCCATCACGATTCCACCTGGAGTTAAAATTCTTTTGACTTCATTATAGAATTCTCCAGAAAAAAGCCCCACTCCAGGGCCGATCGGATCAGTTGAGTCAACGATAACGACATCAAACTCGCCTTTGGGACTGTTTTTAACAAACTCAACGCCATCACCGATGTGAATTTTTGCTCTCGGGTGATTGAGGCCGACTGCAAGGGCAGGAAAAAATTGACGAGCGGCTTCGACAACTTCTCCATCGATTTCACACAACACAGCTTCTTCCACGCAGTCATGTCTTAAGACTTCACGAAGTGTACCTCCATCACCCCCACCGATGACAAGTACGCGACGTGGATTTGGGTGAACCAAGAGAGGCACGTGCGAAATCATTTCATGATAAACAAATTCATCACGATCGGAGCACATCATGAGTCCATCTAAAGTAAGAACTCTTCCAAAACCTGTAGATTCAAATACATCTACTCGCTGAAAAGGACTTTGCACGGTGTGCAATGTTTTTTTAACATGAAGGCCAAAAGAGATTTCATCGTTGTGGCGTTCTTGGTACCAAAGATCAAGGGAAGGAGAAGCGTTGTCAGAATCAGCTCCAAGAGCGTATGGTATTTTTTTTGAAAACATTTATATTTCCTTTTGATAATGAGGAGAGAAGAGTCTTACAAACCCTTTGCTCTAATAATTAGCACTACAAAAGCAATGAGTCCATATCAAATGAACCAAGGCAAATTAGCAAAAAAAATTGCAACAGCAAAAAATTTTGAAAATAAAAAATCGGTAAAAAAAATGAGTAAAGATATTATGGAAGATACGTCTGTCACTATCAATTCACAGTTTCTCGCTAAAACAAAAATAACAATTATTGGAGGCGGAGGAATTGCTGCAATTGAGCTTCCACGTTTAGCTCGTGAATTAAGAAGAAATGGGGCAGAAATTCAATTCTGTATAACTGAGAATTGCTTGAAATTTATTGGGATAGAAAGCTTACGCTGGGCGAGCCGAAATGAAGTCATTATCAATCCGTCAGGACTTGCAGAGCATATTTGCACTTCGGATGCAATTGTTGTTTCTCCAGCAACCGCCGATTTAATTGCCAAAGCAAGCAATGGGATTTGTTCCGATGGAGCTACCACTCTTTTACAAAGTGCATTAGGTCAAAAGAAAACAATTATTTTTTGTCCGACAATGCATGAGAGCTTATCCAACTCTCCCTTTGTTGATGAAAACAAAGAAAAATTAAAAAATATTGAAGGAGTCTATTTTACAGCGCCACGTCAGGAAGAAGGTAAGGATAAGCTTCCTGCTCCTGATATCTTAGCAATAAATATCGCTCATATTATCAATAAGAGAAAACTTTTCCCTGACAATTCTAAAAAAGTTCTTATCACTCTTGGCGGGACAAGGGCTTTACTCGATCCCGTACGTTGTATTACAAATCTCTCAACAGGCAATCTCGGTATTGAGGTTGCGAAAGTTTTTTATGCGATGGGGATCGATCTCACATTACTCACTGCAAGTACAACTAAAGACGTGCCAAAATACGAAAACATTCAATGTATTAATTTACCAAATTATTCGGATATGTTCGAATATCTAAAAGAAATAAATGAAAATAAATACAATGGAATTATACATCTTGTTGCTGGGTCTGATTTTATTCCAAAATCACTTTCACATTCTAAGATTTCAAGCAAAAATGAAACCCTTAGAATTGATCTTGTCAAAGCTGAGAAGATAATAGACTTGGAAAATCTCGCAAAAATACCTTATAAGGCAGGGGCAAAGCTCACCTCAGGAGATCAAGAAGATGGTCTCAAGGTGAGTTATGAGTTGATACGTAAAAAAAATCTGGACGCACTCCTTTGGAGTAGTTCGAATACGGCGTGGGATAAAAAAGCGGAACACTCAGGTGTTTTTATTCACATAGACGATGGAAATAAAAAAGAAACGAGTGTAAATGGAAAAAAAGAAATGGCATTGCAGTTTTATTTTAGTTTTATAAATTTCTTGGAAAATCGAAAACTAAAGAAACAGAAAGCATAAGGTAATACTCAAGTGTTTTATCTTAAAAAGTTAGGAAAAATCATCATGTCAGTATCAGAAAAAATCGGTAACGTAGTAAAAGAAAGCGAGATAAAGGATATTCTGCGAGGATTGTTTACTTGGTTTAATGTCGTTATTTTTACAGTATTTTATTCAAGTCTTATATTAATTTTATTTCCATTTGTTTATTTTGTTGATAAAGAGCGTCATTTATTGCATCATCTTGCAAACCTTTGGGGGAAATCCATTCAGCTTGCCAATCCTTGGTGGCAATTTTCAATTGAAGGTGCAGAGAATTTAGCAAAAAAAGGTGAAGCTGTCGTTTATGTTTCAAATCATCAAAGTCAGGCAGATATATTAGCATTGTTCATTTTATCTACTCGATTCCGTTGGCTTGCTAAAGAATCTTTATTTAATATTCCATTTTTTGGATGGGGCATGCGAGCTGCAGGATATGTCCCTGTGAATAGAGCCAGTAAAAAAAGTGGAGAAAAAAGCATGAAAGCATCTTCCCGTCATTTACGCAGGGGCACACCAATGGTTTTTTTCCCCGAAGGAACTCGCAGTGAAGATGGAAAAATAAAAGAATTTAAATCGGGAGCATTTCGATTAGCGAAAGCTTTGCACGTTCCTGTAGTACCCATAACTCTAAATGGTTGTGCAAACTTACTGCCCAAAGGATCTTTACTGCCAAAACTTGCCAAAGTGACAATTACAATACATCCTAAAATCCAAACAACAGAGATGACTGCTCAAGAAGTTATGCAGAAAGCTCGTGAGAGTATCTCCTCAAAATTGTAAATGGATTATTATATGAAATTAAAAACTTTTTTATTTTTTCCTATAATCGCAGCTTTAATTCATAGTTGTCAATCTTATACAGACTCAAACGCTGCAATTCGTAAAGAAATGTATGCTGGGAAATATAAAGAAGCAACAGAACTTATAGATAAAAGCGATATCGCCACGCAGGGCAGAAATTATGCTCTTTATCGTATGGAAAAGGGAATGTTACTTTATTTACAGGGTGACTATACTCCTGCTATCACACAATGGACACAAGCTGACCGAAAAATTGATGATCTATATACAACAAGTATATCAAAAACAGCTGCTAGTTTTATTGTAAATGATTCCATGTCCGATTACTCAGGTGAAGCACACGAAAGACTCTTGCTACCCATTTTCTCGTCACTTGCATTTTTTGCAAATAATGATCAAAATAATTCTCTAGTTATGATACGAAGATCATATGATATTAAGAAATATTTAAGCTCTGAAAATGAAGGGAAAAATTCTTTTAAATACGATGCTTTCTCTCATTATTTTTCAGCTATGGTTTATGAAAGCAAAGGTGATTGGGACAATGCCATCGTTGAGTACCGAACTGCATTAAAAAATATCCGAGGTGATAGCAATCAATCCGCCTCAGGAAATTTTAAAAATGCCGAAATACAGATTTTAAAAGATTTGGGAAGACTTGCAGAATTTCGCAGAAGAAATGATATAATAACCGATCTTAAAAAGAAAGATCCGAACTTAACATGGGAAAAACATAATAATATCTTAGCAAATGGCGAAATATATATTGTTTATGAATCAGGAAAATCCCCGATTAAAGTTCCAAAAGATTTTTTCATTCCAACGGGTGGTTCTGTTGCTCGTGTTTCTTTTCCTGAATATAAGTCTCTCTCATATAGATCTCATTATGCTGACATTTTTATTAATGATAAAAACATTGGGCGTACAATAGTAATGGAAGACATCGGTAAAATGGCTGAACAAGCTCTCACCGATCGCCGATTGCGAGATATAGTAAAACTCGCAGCAAGAGTAATTGCAAAAGAAATTGCAGCAAAAAAATTGAACGATGAAAATCCACTTGCAGGATTGGCGGCGATGGGATTTAATCTAGCAACAGAAGTTGCTGATACCAGGGGTTGGACTTCTTTACCAGACACAATTCAGATCTTTCGTGCTACCATTAAACCTAATAAAGAAACAAGTATCGTGATCAAACCTGAAAATTCTCAGCCCATCACATTCACTGTGACACTCAAACAAAATGAAAAGAAACTCATAAGGTTTAGAACTTTTGATTAATCAAAACTAAATTATATCTATGAAGAAAATTAAGGTAAACAGAATCGATGACATTTAATTCCAAAAAAAATAATTCCTCTTTTAGACTTTGGATGCAGCAAATAAAATTGTGGCCTTCCCAGTTCTCATTGGTTATTATAAGCATTATAATTATGATCCCTCTCTCACTCTGTTTACTTATAATTATTCCTTATATAGTACAGACAATCAACTCAATTCCAGCAGATGTTACTTGGCAAAAGCTGTTAGGCGATCAGCTTTCTCTTTGGATTTCTCCGTTGGTGGAAGGCACTCCTTTTGAAAGCAAGATACCGCTTGCTTTTCAAAAGAATTGGTTTGCAGTTTTTTTAATAGCTGTAGCAGGAGTCTATGGTTTTTTTAATTTCTATAGTGACTATTTATTAAGAGATTTAGGCGAAAAGTTAGCGCATAAGCTTCGCTCAGATATTATAAAAAAATACTTATCTTTAAGCTATAATGCAGCAAATTCTATTGATGTTGGTTTACTCGCTTCCATAGTTGGTGAAGATATGCGCGAAATTCAACAAACATTTACAAGGCTTATAAGTAGTTTATTAAAGGATGGAGTTTCTTCACTCATTTTTATTGCATGGCTTATTATTTTAGATCCTCAACTTTTTATTCTATTCTTGACCGTATTAATTCCTGCGGCAATCGTATTGAGAGTCACAAGTAAAACCTTAAAAAAGTTATCACGCCAAGGACTCCAATTTGAAAGTGAATTATTAAGCGGAATTCTTGAAAGAATGAGAGGCTGGCAAACAATACAAGTCCATAAAGCGATCGATTTTGAAATTAAAAATTTTAATAAAATTAATAATAAAATATATCACGTATGGAGAAGAGCGACTCGGGCAAAATCATTGGGAAGTCCTCTTGTTGAATGGTTTGGAATTATAGCAGGCGCGTTTATAATTGTAGCGGCGTTGAGAAGAATTTCTGACGGTGCTCTTGAGAGCAATATTTTAACAAGCTTTATGGTAACAGTTGCATTTTTGTCCGATAAAGTGAATAGAATGACAAATCAACTGAACTCAACTCGTAAAGGAACAGATGCTCTTCATCGAGTAAATAATTTTTTATTAAGTGATTTAGATAGAAGATCTGAAATCCATCATATACAAAAAGACAATATTTCTTTCAATAAAGTTAAATCTATTCAATTTGAGAATATATCAATAGGCAATGATGCTAAAAATATTTTACTTGAAAATTTTAATATGCAACTTGATTCAGGAACATTACTTGCCATTATTGGCCCTTCAGGAATTGGGAAAAGTACTTTTATAAGAACAATCTTAGGTGTTCAACCTTCTTTACAAGGTTATTTTCTTATAAATGGAGAAATTGCCTCAGATAAAACATTTGAAAAATATGCAAAAGATATTTGTTTTATTCCACAAGAACCATTTTTATTCTCAGGTACAATATTCGAAAACGTAACATATCCATTACAGATTGAAAATCCAAGCGCAGAAGATATACAAAAAGCAAATAAAGCACTTGAACTCTCTCTCCTCGATAAAAATCTGGATGACAAGATTGAAGGGCTCTCAGGCGGAGAAAAACAAAGATTAATGTTTGCCCGTATCTTTTTCAAAAATCCAAGCTTCATTGTGATTGATGAAGGAACGAGCGCCATTGATATAGCAAATGAATTAAAACTTATCGAAAATTTAAAAAGACACGTCTCCAATTCCATTACTTTCGTTGTTGCTCATAGACCTGCGATACGAGATTATGCTACAGAAATATTGGATTTCTCAAAAACTAAACCTTCCCATTTGTTGACTTAATTTTACAAATGGCTCACAAGGAGTTCTTATGAATACAATTTCTTCCATAATTTCTGGAAAAAAAAATCAAGGTTCATCCCATTTTGTTTCAATAAATCCTGCAAATAGAGAAGACATTTTAGGCACATTTGCCAGCGCAACATTAGAGGAGTGCAAAGAAGCATGTCTCAGTGCACGCAAAGGGCTTGAGCAATGGAAAAGAACTCCTGCTCCCGTGAGAGCAGAAATTATTGCCAACTTTGGGAAGTTGATTCAAAAAAATAAAGAAGCATTAGCAAAAATTCTCACGCGTGAAATGGGCAAACCCATTAAAGAGGCACGAGGAGATGTGCAAGAAGCAATTGACACCTGTAATTTTTTTGTTTCTGAAGGACGTAGACTCTATGGTCAAACAGTTCCAAGTGAAATGCAAAATAAAGAGCTCTATACTTATAGAAGACCTATTGGGGTATTTGCATGTATAACTGCAGGTAATTTTCCATTTGCGGTACCGAGTTGGTATTTTATCCCGGCCCTTGTTTGTGGCAACACATGTGTTTGGAAACCTTCAGAAGACACTCCCTATCTCTCTTACATTTTTGCTGAATTATTATACGCCGCAGGAGTCCCCAAAGATGTTTTCCATGTTGTCTTTGGTAAAGGACCTGAAACAGGCGCTCATTTGGTATCCTTAGTAGACGAAGGGCTGATCGACAAAGTTGGATTTACTGGAAGTACAGAAGTAGGAAAGAAAATTGGCGAAATTTGTGGAAGAAACTTACAAACACCTTGCTTAGAATTAGGTGGTAAAAATCCACTGGTTGTTATGCCCGATGCAAATCTCGATCTTGTCACCAATGGAGTCATTTGGTCCGGATTTGGCACTGTGGGACAGCGTTGTACATCTCTAGGTAATTTAATTGTCCATAAATCAATTAAAGAAACACTTATTAAAAAAATATTGGATAAAGTTACAAATCTACAAATTGGAGATCCAACCAACGAGAATAATTTTTATGGACCAATGATAGGAGAGCGGTTTCTAAAAAAGCACAATGAAAATTTAAGCAATCTTGTCAAAACACATCATAGACTTCTAACAACAAAACATGGAACAATTACTGAGCAAAATAAAGATAATAATTTCCATGGTAATGCGCAGTGCGGGTTTTATGCATTTCCAAGCATCGTTGATAACGTAACAGAAAATGATGAAATTTATTCTACAGAAACTTTCGGACCTTTATTTAATATTTTAAGTTTTAATGACATCGATGAAGCAATACATTTATCAAATAAAACTGGCTATGGTTTAAGTTCAGCAATTTATACCACAGATATTGAATCAGCATATCGGTTTAGAACAGAGATTTCTGCCGGTATGACAAGTATCAATAACAGCACTACGGGTGCAGAAGCACATCTTCCTTTTGGTGGAAATGGAAAAAGTGGAAATGGTAGCAGACAATCTGGAATTTGGGTTGTAGATCAATTTACAAAATGGCAATCTGTGAATTGGGATATGAGTGGGAAATTACAGCTTGCTCAAATGGATACCAATTACATCAATCCTTCGGATTATATCGTAAAAGCTTGATTGACTTACAAGGCAATAATTCACCCGTAACACCTAGCTATAAAAGATAAAATTGTTACGAGCAGGAGAGTGTTCATGCCAATATTTCAGGATCTCAAACAATTTGTCCGCTCTGAAAATGAGCATGAGCGCTCTGTGGCAATAGAAAAGCTTGCAAAAAATTCTTTTTCTTGGCAAGGGAGTTTGCTAACTTGGCAAATAATGGCACTTATTCCAACAGTCGTCGAGAAAGCAAAACTTGCACAGTCTCTCAACATTCCAAATATGCCTAGCAGTGAATGGGCCATTGTCTCCCATCTTTTACTCAAAGAAAACGATGAAAATGTTATTAGCAGTTGCATTTCAACTTTAGCTCACTCTAAATGTAATTCACTTATTTATCGTATTTTACATGCATTTGATCGTTTAGAACTCACAAATAAAATTATTTATTCTTTATTTACTTTTGCCGAAGAAACGGGCAATGAAAAACTTGCTGATAAATTATTAACTCTTTTTTCTGCTGATTTACCTGAAATTGTTTTAGCAAAAGGCTTTAATGCACTTATTCGACTTGGAATTATAGATAATAAATGCAAGAACATAGCTCTTAATATTTTACAGGCTAATACTTCAGAAGATCTTATTAAATCATCTTTACCTTCGGCTCTTATATATTTAGGCTTTGCCAGTAATAAAGATGAGTGGAAATCAATTCAAAACATCATTGCAAATATTAAAAACCCTGAAACAGTGCGTATCTATGAAATATTAAATTCTCAAATATCCAAGTTTGAAGATAAAAATTTTGGTATAAAAGCCTGTGAATGTTTTTTTGAAAGTTCTTTGCATGAAAAAAATCCAAGTTTTATTGGTTATGGAATGTTCAGCCAAAAAAATCTTGAAATTGCTCTCGAATCTTTAATTAAAGATCTTTATAATAAAAAACCTGAAGAACTTGTTCGTACGGTTTTAAAACTCAAAAATAAAAAATGCACTGATATTCTTGCAAATAGTGCGCAACTTGGCATTGAAAGTATTGAGAACGGAAAAAATGAATATCTTGCCCAAATTTGGCTAAATTTTATTCCAATAAACAATCAAAAATTTATTCAATCTGTGCAAAATCCAAAATATTACCGTCTTTGGCAAAACATTTCGAAAGATATTGGCTTTATTTATTTAAATGCCGAAATATTATTAAGTCAACCCTGGCAAGAAAAATTTGAAAAAAGTTATGATTATAATATTTTACTTTATCAAATTGTCGCAATTGGAAATAAGAGTTGTCCAGAAAATACATCTAAGCTTCTTATTCGCCAAGAATATAAAGTAATCGATAATATTAAAAAGTATGTAAAGTTTTTATCGCAAAAATCATCGAATGAGTTCGAATCTTTTGTTGAAAAAGTTTACGCCGCTATTATAGGCGGAAACACTTCTGCAAGTTTTTTAAGAGAAGTTTATAAAATAATGCCTTTTTCTGGCACAAGCTGGGCTTTCACTGCGATTGCACTCACGGCACCCCGCCTCGATATTTATACTCTCAGTGTTGCTATTCACAGAGAACTTGAAATCATTAAACAAACACTTTTGCACGGGAATATGCAAAAGGAAGAGTATATTCTTGAAGTCACCTCCCGTTTTCAATCCATATTAGTCGGTGCAGATAGATTTAAACTGCAAGTCAACCAACCCACTTTAGTCACTTTAAAAGAGATTTCTTCACTTATTCAAAATATTCTTGATGAAACAGAAGAACATAAACCACATGATGATGAAAGTGAAATTGAAGTGGCCGATTGGAGTGGAAACACAGTTATCGATCGCCCTATTCTACTCTGGGAAGCCATTTTACAAGTTTGTTTAAATACACAATTATCGAGTGAAGAAAAAGACTATTATGAACTCTTTTTAAGAGAAGGGTTACGTATTGCTCCACATGTAGAAAAAAGATGGATTGTGCGTGCACTTGTTAAACTCGACACAGATGATGCAATTAAAGCAATTCTTTATCAAGCACTTCAGCATATCGATATCGATTTCGTTGAGCACACAATCGTAGAACTGTTACGTTCAAAACATACGCGCTCTCAACAGGCCCTTATTCGTGCTATTTCAAAACAAAATATTTCTCTTGCAATCAAAATAAAGATAATACGAGAAATTTCTCTTGATAATCCTGAAGAAATATTACAAGAATTAAAAACTTTGCAACTCTTAAGATTGCCAGAATCTATTGATAAAGAAATTCAAGAAGCTATTGCCCGCGTCTCGCTTAAAGTCACTCAGCCGCAAAAGCCAAAAAGTGAAAGCGATACAAAAATATCTTCACAGGACATCGATCTCATAATTAAATCCCTGATACCTTATGCAAGTTATTTATCAATCGATTCAAAAAGTGCCTTAAGAACAGCTGAAATGATTCTCATTCAGTCCATCGATTGGGGCAATGAAGCCGTCGATTTAAGTCCAATCGTAAATATGCACTGTAAAGCTGTTGAACTCACTATGCGCGATACTTTTGAAGCCTATACAGATTCCCTTGTCCGAAAAGGAGAACTCTCTAAAAAACTCGAAATAATAGGATATGGTAAAGGCATAATTGAAAAAATGAATACCTTTGAAGATTATATTGCTAATTTACCTGTTATTCGTAGCATACCTTATTTTAGCAAATTTAAATTAAGAAAAATGTTGAGAGCTATCTGTCTTTATCGCCCTGGAAAGCGCTTCACCCTCGATGGCCCAAAGGCGTTCGCACTGCTTCTTTTAGTAGCAGCCCGCAATGAGTGTCAATTTCACTTAAATCAAATGATGAATTTGGGTTTTGCTGCAGATAATGAACTTTTTGAATTTATTAAACTTGTTCACTCATTACAAGACAGTCGCAATCGAGCTGTGCATGAAGGCCTCACTTGGGAAGCCCGTGATGAAATTGAAAGCATGCGCAAACAAGCCTACAAAATTATTTCAACATGTCTTACAATTGGGAGAAGTTTAGAGACTTTCGTCCCGCAAAAAAATTATGACTCACCCATGGAGACTTATTAGCTATGGGCATGAGAATTCAGACGAATATAAGTTCTATCAATGCACAAAGGAATTTATCTGTGTCTACTCTTGCACTTGCTAAACATACTGAAAGAATATCGAGTGGGTATAGAATAAATCATGCTGCTGACGATGCTGCTGGACTTGCAATATCTGAAAAGCTCAAATCAAATATCCGTGGTATGGCTCAAGCAAAACGGAACACCTCAGATGGTATTAGTCTTATCCAAACAGCGGAAGGTGGTTTGCATGAAATATCAAACATGCTCATTCGTCTTAAAGAACTCTCTATCCAAGCCGCCAGCGACACGATTGGTGATAATGAACGTGGACATATTCAAAAGGAATTTGTTGCTTTAAAAGATGAAATCGATCGCATCGCGCTTGCGACGGAATTTAATGGCACCCGCTTATTAACAGGTAAAGCTGAAATCCCTGAAGATTTACTTAAAAATAGCAACCGTCCTCCTCTTGAAATTCAGGTGGGTCCCTCCTGGTATCAAGCCGTCGATGGTTTGGAGGAAGTACGTAATCCTGTTCATATTATTAGAATAAATCTAGAAAAAATCAACGCGATGACAGGCGGTGAAGGTTCACTTGGCCTCGGCAACGTTTCTGATGAAGAAGGCACTCGCCTCGATAAGAAAATATATGCTCAACAGACGATCAATAAAATCGATGAAGCCATTGATAAAGTAAACGAATACAGAGCTATTTTAGGCGCAATACAAAATAGAATGGGTTATGCTGTCGCTAACACGGCGACGATGATTGAAAATCAAGAAGCAGCAAAATCTCGTATTAAAGATGCAGATTATGCAGACGAAAGCTCACAAGTTGTACAGCAAGGAATCTTACAAAAAGCCGGAGTTGCTGTTCTGAGCCAAGCAAATCAAATTCCTGAAATGGCACTGAAGCTTTTAGGTTGATTCATATGAAGTCTTTAGATAAGACACCCCGATGGAATCATTTTCTGATTCTGTGTTTTTAAAGGCTTTCTTTATTTATGCAAATAAAAAATCGAAATTTAACTAAGATATTTATCCAAAATGTCACACTATTAGACTGCGCTCTCTTTATTCCAGAAAAAGGACCTAAGGGGAAAAGCTGGTATGTTGACATTGTGTGGGAAGGCGAAAAAGACGCGACAGGTGTATTATTCGATTTTAGCTTGGCAAAAAAATCCGCTAAAAGCACAATTGACCATGAGTTTGACCATAAACTTCTTGTTACGGCAAGTCACATTCGCTTTCAGTCAAACTCACAAATCATTGTTATCGGTAACAATAAGTCCGACACAAAAGAATCTCTTTTTGCCATTAATACTTATAATAACTCGGTAAAAAAAATCGCAAGAGAAACTCTGAAAGCTCTTGAGTCTGATGACGTTTCGGAACTTGAAAAAGAAATTGCCAATGCGATTTTAAGAAATTCTCCCAGTAACGTAAAAAATGTAAAAGTTACTTTACGTGAAGATGAGAAAAAGAAAAAAGAAAACTATTTTAACTACACACACAGTTTATGTCATCATTATGGCAATTGCCAACGTTTCCATGGCCACAGCAATATAATCGAGATTTTCCATAAAGGAAAATTTGATCTAGCTCGAAGTGCAAAAGCAGCAAAGAAACTGAATAACTCGTATATTATTTCTAGGAATTATTTAGCAGAAAAATGGGACTCTCGTCTTATCACTGAACTTGTAGAGCATTGCCCAGAAATTTCTGATTTCAAGTCTGAGCTTATTGCAGCACAATATAAAGGCACACAAGGTGAAGTTGCCGTTATTATGCCCAAAATAAATACACTTGCACTTGACTGTGAAAGCACTGTGGAAAATTTAGCTGAATATATAAGAAATCAATTTGTTGACGATACAGATATCGAAGTCCGCGCTTATGAAGGTTTAGCTAAGGGTTCAATTTGCATCTGAAGGATAATATGAGCTTTTTAATAAATGAAATATATCCCTGCTTGCAAGGAGAAGGAGTCAATACCGGCTCTCCCTCCCTCCTTGTGCGTTTTCATATCTGTAATTTACGCTGCACTTGGTGTGATACTCCTTACACTCACACCTTTAAAAGCGATCCTGTCGATAAAAAGAATCCCAGTGGCAAGCAAAAGTTTGTCCGTTTTTCCTTGGCAGAGCTTGTAAAAAGATTAAAAGAATTCCCCCAAAAGCACCTCATTCTTTCTGGCGGAGAACCCACTTTACACAATCTAGGATTGCTCATGCGCACTTTAGGGGATGAATACTCTGCTGAAGTTGAAAGCAATGGAACGAGAATTCCGCATAAACAGATACCCAATTTTTTAGTAACAGATTATAATTTAATGCAATGGAATATATCTCCAAAATTTTCCAATGCAGGGGAAAATTTAGTGCCAGAAGCACTCGCACATTGGGCTGAACTAGCTAAAAATCATGCCCATGTGTATTTTAAATTTGTCATCAGAAAAGACTATTTAAATGCAGACATGCAAGAGATTATAAGTATTATTAACCAACATAAAATTTCAGCAAATAAAGTTTTATTGATGCCTGAAGGAACGACGATCCAGTCACAGATTGAAAATATTTGGCTGCACGATGAATGTTTAAAACATGGATTTCGCTATGCACCTCGCTTGCATGTTTTGTTGTTTGGTAATTTACGCGGCGTTTAGAAAATCTCTTTATATTTTAAAATATTTTAAAAAAAACTTGAAAAAATAAAAAAACTAATTACATTTATTAAATGTTGACAAAATTTATTATTCTTTTTAAAAACAGGGAGGTTTTTATAAATGACTCAAGTAAAAATAATTAAGTCTTGTCTAGGTTTTTTAGGACTCGCGTTGTCTTTTTCCACCTTCGCAAATTGTCCTCAGAGTACAGAAGTTAAAGTTCAATCG
Source organism: Fluviispira sanaruensis (assembly GCF_004295685.1). NCBI lineage: Bacteria > Pseudomonadati > Bdellovibrionota > Oligoflexia > Silvanigrellales > Silvanigrellaceae > Fluviispira > Fluviispira sanaruensis. Next base: position 471,103 of record NZ_AP019368.1, on the reverse strand, counting down.
GATGGCTCGCATTATGCACAAACAAGTGAAGGATTATGGTTGCAAATAGAAGACGAACAAACGTATAAGTCGCACAATGGAGTTATAGAGCATCCAATTTATGAATTTTATGTTATTGCAGCAAATCACAGTCATTTGGATGTATATAACAAAATGATCTGCATTTATAATATAGAAAATAGTAATTTTATTAAATTAGTATCTCCTACAAATAAAAAATACTCTCTCGCCACTGAAAATAATAACTGGACAACCTCTAATTCAGAATTGGGAAAAAGGGCAGGATGTTTTTCCCATCACAGTGACGATAGACTTAAACTGGCATGTCATTTTCATGTACAGCCAGAATAATGCATTCGTTATAAAATAATGATTTGCTAACAATTAAAACTTGATATTTTTAATTGCTAGCAATATATTCTTGAGTATTAAATTTTAAGTTATCATTCTGCACAATTTCTAAATGAATTTTGATATTTTGTGTTTTAAGACTTGGTAGTGTCTCTGAACAGAGTTTCTGGTCATTGGCTGGCTCGAATATACCAAAAAATGAATTTTGATTTTCATGTGGATTTAAATCTCTTAAATTTGATTGTGCTGCACTTATTAAATATTTCCAATCCCCCTTTTCTGGAATCATAATATAATCAATTTTATATAATTTACAGAATTGCATGTTGTTTCCTTCACTATCCTGTAAGATTTCACTTGGAACAGAACCATATATTTTCCTGAGCGCGAATTTATCGCTTGGACTCAAAAATTCATTATATGAAATAAGTTCTCCATTAATTTTAGTTACAAATGGCTTTTTATTTAATTTTGCATCATTACTTGCACCAGCATAGGAATCATAATGCATTATAGAGTCATAGTCATAATCACCAAATATTAAATAATTTGCTGGCAATGGTGAAGACAATGGGTCTAGGTTTGCTCTAATTACCCCAGGTTTTTTATATATTTTTCTAAGACTATTATAATTATAATTTATTTTTTCTCTTTGTTCAGGTCGTATGTGCTCATGTTCAAAACCCAAAATATGTAACAATTCATGTCGAATTGCTGCATTGGAATATAAACCTTCATCAGATTTAAAACAGGAAAATTGATCTCCATCTAAAGTATATCTTGTACTTAAATTAAGTTTCCCTTCTCCTTCAGGCACGCCTACATGAGTCACATAACAACCTGCATATACATCCTCATCTGAATTTCCAATCATATTGGTTATTCTGATATAGGCTTTATAGTTTGAAAGATTGTCAATTTGGTCATTTATTTCCTCAAAAGAAATATTTGCTTCACCTTCAAGCTCCCTCATTATTAAACGGATTCTATTTTTTTCATCTTCACTATGAGGATTGCCTTGACTATCAAAGAAAAAGTAGACTTTTCCTCCATCCCAGAATTTCTTTAACAGCAAGGCTCTTTTGCTTCTTTTATTCTCTGAATGATTGTTAACTTCTATAAATTCATATTTACTATTTTGATAAGATTCTGAAGTGTCAGCATATACTGAAAACTGAGTAAAAGCTAAAATTTTTGCAGAAAACTTAAGTATTTTTAATAAATTCAAAATAATTCTCCTAGAATATAATTAACTGCATTTATAATAATTACAAAAATAAATAATAATTATATATAATATATTCATTTAAAAATATTATTAAGTCAATATTATAAATTATGTATTTGTTATTATAATTTTAATTAAAATTATCTATTTTCAATATAAATGCTAATAAAATTAGCATTATTTAAAAATTTTTAACTATTAAAATTCAAAAAAACATTATACTTTCAAATTAATTATAGGAGCAAATCTCTTTTAGAATGCGGATAAATAAAGTGATACAATTTTAAAGGAAAATTTTTCTTAGAAGAAGCTATTTCTAAACAATGCTCAAACTTATAGGAATATAAATTTAATTATCTTCTTAAAAATTTTAAAAAATTATTTTCTTAAACTTAGCAAAATATAGTTATATTTAATTAAAATTATCATAACCATTTACAAATATTAAAATTTATTGTTCACTTTTATTTGCACTTTATTTAAGCCTAAAGAATTTTAAATTCGCATTATATTTGAGCCAGTATATCATATAATTGCGATCTCGACCCTCTAATAAAAACGATCACTTACAGATATCCCTACTCAAATTTGAACATTCTGTGCAAAAGTCTTATATTTTAATTTGAACTACAAATTAAAATATATTAATAATTATTTTGTTATGGATAGTTAAATATAATTTTTCCATTTATAACTACAATAGTTAAAAATTTTATTTAAATTACTTTCAGAATAGACATCTGATTGAGAGAAAAATATATATAAAAAATATAAATTTAAGGAGTTAATTCTAATGATTTGTAGATATTGCAATAGTAAAATTGATTTCTCAAGTGGAAATAATCATATTTGTTTTCCTATTCTTAATAGGATGATTATATTGCGAGATAAATTTTTTGATCATAATATTTACCCTAAAAAAATATTAGATCATATGAAACATTTAGTGGTAAAATCAATTCTTACAAAAAGTGAATATAAAAATAAATATTATGATAATATTAGAAAAAAAAATAGTATAATTTATCCCAAAATTCAAGGTTATGCTAAACGTGATTATCAAATTATGAACCCTGTTCTTTCTAAAGAATATGCTGATAATATTTCCAATGCTTTAAAAGCAGAAGTAAAAGATCATAAAGAATTTATTAAAAATTATCCAGAATATAATTCCAATTATGAAGAAATTATAAATGGTATAATTCATGAAAAGACAAAACTGAAAGATATTGAAGAAATGATAGGAGAACTCTTTAAATATGATAATTATAGTGAGCAGAGGTTTTTATTAAGAGGTGATCAAATAGGTACAACTTCAAAAAAAATAGAACTATTTCAAAAGTTATACAGAAATTTTAAATTTGGAGATATGAAAAATTGTATTTATACTCATAAAGCATTTTTGAGTACTTCATCATCAGTACCATTTGATAGAAGTTTATTAATAACTATAATTACTGATCCTATTTTTCAGGATCATTTTGCTAAAAATATTAAAGCTAGTACTTCTTTCACTTATGAAGATGAAGTTTTATTTTTGCCAGATTCTAAATTTATGGTAGTTTATTTTGAAAAAAGAAATCCAATAAGCTCTCATATGATTAAAGCTTTGATTAATAATGAAACTACCTTAAAATATAAATATTTTTTAGTTCTATTAGCTTTACCTTTATACTATGATGAAAATAATTACAGGGAAGCCCCATTCATTAGAGATTCGTTTAATTATTGGAAAGAAGTAGCAAATAGCTAGCCTCAATAACCTTATTCATTGGCATTTTAATTTAGGTTGTTTAGCAAATAATTAGGAGCTACAAAACATTGGTTTGTTACTTTTAAAGTTGATTCACTCTAGATTTTTTTAAAATTACTCCCTACGACTCTTTATTACTTTAGCACCTTTACTACTGATCGTAACCCCCATTTCAAGTTGACGCTGTATGAGAGCATTTAGAAAAATGGTTTTACGATTATAATCATTACGCATTTCAATCAGGAGCAGCAATGATGAGTCCAATGCAGTCTCAAAATTCACATTAATCATGTGGCAACTTGAAATGGAGGCTACGATCACAAATTAAACATTTTAAATAATTAATATTTAAAATGTTTAATAGGTTCTCCTTTGGACTCTAAGTCTTTTAGACTGTCTATTCCAAGCTGAATATGTGCATCGGTCCACTTAGCAGACACATTTTTGTCCCCAGCTTCGGTTTTCACTCCTTCAGGAGTGATTGGCACGTCAGACACAACTAAGAGCGCTCCACGGGCAATTTCGTTGTACAAACCAACCATCAAGACTGTGGCAGTTTCCATGTCGATTGCAATACATTTCATGTTGTGAAGGCGCTTAAGAAAAGCTTGATCATGCTCCCAAACTCTTCGATTGGTTGTGTACACAACACCCGTCCGATAATCATAGCCGGCTTCCACAATTTTCTGTGAAACAAATTTGTGAAGCTTAAACGACGGCATAGCAGGTACTTCAGGTGGAAAATAGTCATTCGATGTACCATCGCCACGGATAGCCGCAATTGGTAAAATAAAATGACCTATTTCGGTTGAATGTTTTAAACCGCCACATTTTCCTAAAAATAAAACAGCTTTGGGAGAACGAGCACCCAAAAGATCCATTATTGTTGCAGCGTTGGCAGAACCCATGCCGAAATTGATAATAGAAACATTTGATTTTTTACAGGTTGCATTTGGCATCGCACGGTCAAGACCTGCGACAGTTGTTCCTGTCATTTCAGCAAAACGATTGACATAAGTCTGAAAATTCGTAAGCAAAATATAATCTGCAAAGTCATCTATTTTTGTTCCGGTATAACGGGGTAGCCAATTTTTACAAATTTCCGCTTTTGTCTTCATAAAAAACTCCTCAAAACTTCATTTTTATTCTATACGCTTTTTAGCTCAGTAAGCAATACCTTGATCACGCTCTGAGGAATAAAAAAAGTGATTTTCCATCATATTTAAAGGGTCGTAAAAATGACGAACAACCTGAAAATCTCTTATGAAAATAAGTCTTCCATTGAAAATTTAGATTATTTTTCTCAATATATTTCATCATTAAGCTCAATTTTAGAAGAATATTTTAATCATAATATTGCTTGTCATTTTCAATTGCTGTCTTGCAATGGCTACGAATTTAATATCAATCAGAATTTTATTGCAACAAATTCAATTCCTGATAAGTACTATAATATATATTCTGATGAAAATGATACTGTTAATCTCCGTTTTTTTTGTAACACACAAAAACACTCATATAGAGAGAATCTCAATGAGTTTTATGTGCACCTAAAAGAAAACCCAGAAAGCCCATTATTTTTTGTCACCCCTTATGAGAATTCAAAAAAGGAAGAAGATTCATATGTTTTGCATGCAAAATTTGAAATAAAAATTCATATTACTCACAGAGAAATGAGTTTAAGCATTCTGAATCATTCTGAAGAATTTGATATTATAAATGAATTATGGGAAAAAATAGAACATATATCTAACCAAAACCATTCCTTTATTCCACAAACAAAGCATCTGCGGGCAAATAATAATATAGCTTTAAAAGAAGATCTTTTAAAAAAAGATATCGTTGATGTTATTGAAAAAGCAAAAAATTTTATGAATAAAGGGGACTGCTATCTCGCCAACCTCACCTCAACCAAAGAGCTGACAAACAGCTCACCTTTTAAAAGTATTCCAAATTTTTTGCTGGCATGGTTGAAAATAAAATCCCGTTATGGGATTTATTATGCCGATGAAAATGTAGGTTTAGCTTGCTTTTCTCCTGAAAGATTTATTTATTCAAAACAAAGAGTGATTACCACAGAGCCCATCAAAGGAACTTTAAAGAGTCAAGCAGAAAGTCCTACTTACGAAGATGCTTTGACGATTTGGGCTGATAAAAAAGAAATATATGAGCACACATTAGTTGTTGATCTTATGCGCAATGATCTTAATCTCGTCTGCAAAGCAGGCAGCGTTGAAGTCTATCGCCCTTTTTATGCCAGAAAAGCTGGTCAATTGGTCCAAATGCAAAGCTCGGTCTTAGGTATCCTAAAGGAAAACGAAAACCTAGGGAGTTGTTTAGAAAAAATGCTTCCTGCTGGCTCCATCAGTGGCACGCCAAAAAAACGTGTTTGCGAAATTATTACTAAATTAGAAAATATAACAAGAGGGTATTATACAGGAGTTTGCGGCGTACTTGAAAAGAATGGAGATTTTGATTCTACTATTCTAATTCGCAGTGTATATAAGGGCAAAAGAGGAGTTTATTGCGGTGTTGGCGCAGGGATAACAACTCTTTCCAATGCAGTTAATGAATACGAAGAATTTCTTATTAAATTAAATTCTTTTTTACATTCTATCGAAAGCTCTCTATGACATTTCTTTTTATAGATCACTTTGACTCTTTTTCATACAATTTAACCAATTGGTTTGTTGCTAAAGGTATTGACTTAAAAATATTATCTTATAAAGACATTCATACTATAGCTGACATAAGCGAATATGATGCTATTATTTTTTCTCCTGGTCCAGGACATCCGAGCGAATATATAGAATCTATTGAGTTGTACAAAAAAATTCCTGCACAGATCCCATTTTTAGGCGTCTGTTTAGGACACCAAATTTTTTTATTGGCTGAAGGTGGAAAAATTGAACAGATGTGCAAAATACCAATTCATGGCCGACAAGTCGAAATAATTGACTCTTGTCGATCCTCACATTTTAAAAAAAATTCCCCTAAAGGAACTGTTGTTTTGTATAATTCTCTTGCCTGTAAGTCTTCCGATCCTGTTTTTACAAAAAATGTGGTATCCCTTGCAGAAGAAAACGGCTTTAGCTTAATTGCTGAACACAAACTTCATCGACGTTTTGGAGTGCAATTCCACCCAGAAAGCTTTGCGAGCCCTGGCGGGGAATCTTTTTTAAATGCTTTTCTAGGGACTGTGCAATGCTAGGCCGCATATATGCAATTTCATTTATACTCACAATTTTAATTTTATTATGGTATCAAAAAAACTACCTAGATAAATCAAGTGAAATTTTTCAAGCACAGCTCAATTCAGATAACATAGTGTTGCCCACAAGCAGTGTTCATCAATTCCACACAAAATCTTTCGAAAATGGATATTTAAAATATTCATTTTCAGGTGATGAAATTATATATTTTACCGACAATCATTTTGAAGCATCGGGTAATTTAGTATATAGAACCTATGACTTGAATGAAAAAGAAACTGCCGTCATTAAAACGTCGAAAGCAACAGGACAAATGGAAATAATTAATGAAAAAGAAGGACAAACTGCATTGTCAATGGGGGCAAATAGTCGTATAAGAAATGCTCAACTTCCTGAGGAAGTCATGTTTGATTTTAATAAAAATATTGGGAAGACTCGCAATATATATATTGACATGATCAACGAAGAAATCCATTCCAATAGTGCTATAGAATCAAATGGTCCGCAAGGATCTCTGAAAGGAAAAGGATTTTCTTATTCTATTAAAAATGAGGAATTTAAAATTAATTCACAAGTTGATGGAAAAGTGATTATCCCAAATACCAATAATAAATTGAATTAAGAAAGAAGAAAATGTTATATTTTAATTTTTTAAAATCTTTATTAGTTTTATGTATTTTAACTGCATGCAATGCCAAAGCTGATTTCAAAAATATCTTACCAGATAATTATGATTACGAAACAAATAAAATCGATGACAATAAAGTTTTAGAAAATAAAACACCTGAAATCACTCCAAAAAGCAAAGTGAAGGCGAAAAAAAGTGAGAGTGATTTAAATAATGATTTTGCAAATCACAATCAAAACTCCCCCGTGTATTTTGAAGGAAATAAAGCAGAAGGCTCAAGAAAAACAGGGATTTTGAATTTAATTGGCAATGTAGTTATCATTCAAGATGATTTGAAATTAACCTCAGATAAAGCACAAATAATAAGTTCACCAGGCACAACTTCGGGTTCGGGATCAACTTCTATTCAAAAAGCGATAGCAACAGGCAATGTAAATATTTTTAAAAAATCGACAGAAAATTCTCCAGAAATCAGAGCAAATGCCAATGAAATAGTATTTCTCGTCCCAGAAAAAACTATGGTTTTAAAAGGAAAGGCGAAAGTTTGGCGAAATAAAGAGTTTGTCAATGCTGAAATAATCTCTTTGAATTTAAAAACTGGGGACATCAGTTTAAAAGACCCCCATGGCACTATTGATCCAAAATCAACCAATAGTTTAAATAGTAAAGAAAACGAAAAAAAAAATAAATTATAAAGGTATTATTAATGCACAACCAACTCAAATCGTCTCATTTAATCCGAAAGTTTGGTTCACGCACAGTTGTCGATGATGTGAGTTTCCATGTGAATAGTGGGGAAGTGGTCGGATTGTTAGGACCTAATGGTGCAGGAAAAACCACAAGTTTTTATATGACAGTTGGTTTGTTAAAACCAAGTTCAGGCAATGTGCAAATCGATAAAGATAATATCACTGAATTGCCTATTCACAAAAGAGCACGCCTTGGCATTGGTTATTTACCTCAAAACTCCAGTGTTTTTCGTAAGCTTACAGTCGAAGATAATTTAAAAGCCATCATGGAAGTTTGGGGCGTACCCAGAAAACAACGATCAGCTCTTCTAGAAAAATTGATTGAACAATTTGGCATAGGGCATATAAGAAAAAGCATGGGCTTAAGTCTTTCTGGCGGCGAAAGAAGACGTCTAGAAATAGCAAGAACTTTAGTTATTTCTCCCCGCTTTTTATTACTAGATGAACCATTTGCAGGGATTGACCCTGTCACAGTTGCTGAAATTCAAGATCTTATTAAAAAACTTGTGCATGAAGAAAATTTAGGAGTGCTGATAACAGATCACAATGTGCGCGAGACACTTTCTTTATGCGATCGTGCTTATGTATTAGCGGCTGGAAAAATTCTTGCTGAAGGATTACCTGAAGATGTCGCATCGAACGAAAAAGTAAGGCAAGTTTACCTAGGCGAAAATTTTACTTTTTAATTAATTTTTAACCAAGAAAACCTCAACTTTGGTAACACCTTTCCGCATAATTCCAAGTTTTTTTGCCGCAGCAACGCTTAAATCAATCACACGCCCAGAAACATAAGGACCTCTATCATTGATAGTTACGACAACGAAGCGGCCTGTTTTAACATCTTTTACCATAACACGAGAGTGAAGAGGTAAAGTTTTACTAGCAGCAGTAAGTAAACCTGGATCATATATTTTCCCACTTGCAGTTGGTCTACCTGCAAAACCTTTCCCATAAAAAGAAGCGAATCCACTTTCAACAAATGTATGTTCAAAACTATTCTTTTCTTCTTTGCTTCCCCATTCCTTTTTAGTTGTAGTGCATGCACTTACAAAGAAATGTAAAACGATAAATAAAAAAATAATATTTAATAATCTCATTGATATTCCCAAATATTTTGCACCTAAAATAAATAATTACACTATCTATTACATGAGAGACTATAAACAGCATTCTATTTCAGGCTAGCAAAAGAATAATCTGCGAGAAAGAAGTAAAAAGGTCTCACAATTAACTTGACACAAAAAATTAAAAAAAATAAAATTGCATTTCATTTAGAGACGCTATAAAAATTATTATTATAATTATTTTTTTTAATTATTATATGATTAAAAAATAGGCAAAATTATTTCTCGCACCCTCTCATTTTTGCTTATTTTAGTTACATTTTTGACACCACGAGCTTCATTTTAAATGTTTTAATAACATTTATGTTATTTTTTCTTAATTTTTAAGCAAAAATAAGCCTTTTAATTAAGCGTTTCCTTTTAGTCTCCTTGTGGAGATCTGAATAAGGTAAAAAGTTCCCAAGAACTCTCCATTTTTTTATCTGGCAAAGAATTTATGAAATTTTTCATCGTATTCCCCGTGGTTAAAACATCATCAATAAAAAGAATTTTTTTAAAGTCACGATAGTTAAATTTTTTATTTTCACTTAAACAAAACCAATTTATATTTAAATTTTTTAATTTTTTTGTTGAATTTATTCTTTCAATTTTATTTTGCACCGAGATTTTGTCTGTATAATTTATAATATGTGGATAAAAAACAGAGAGTTTATAATATATTTTAGAAAAATCTTTTTTAATACTATTTATTATTTCATGAAAAAAAATATTTGTATGCCAAGCTGAATTTACAATTCTATCTTTTCGCAGAGGAGATAAGATAATACATTCAATTTCATTCTGAATTATGTAATATTCTAAAAAATTTTTCGTCGATGCATAAAATAACTCATAGAATATTTGCTGCGCATTATAATCGTTATTGTCTTTAGCTAAAACTAAGATTTTTGAGAACTGGGGACAATAAGGATATAAACTTATGACTCGAGAAAAATCAGGGAGATTATCACAGCCGACACACTGAGACAATCCACAGCGCAGGCAAAATAAAAATACAAGTTTTTGTGCATTATCATAGCATTCAGGGCAAATAATTTTGGCTAGCTTTAAAATTTTTTCACGACAAAGATAACATCTTGAAAAATTGAACAGCAAAGTTTATCTCCAATTTTTGAATATTTATTTTTTCTTTTACGAGCAATTATTTTTTCTTATATTTTTGCAAACTCAACGCAAGTGGGGATTTATCACCATGGTGATAAGGGTGATTCGAAAGAATACAACGAGCGCGATAAACTTGTTCCACTAAAACAGCAAGCGCCATTTCATGTGGAAAAGTCATGCGTGAAAGGGAAATAAGGTCGATCTTTACTATTGATTTTAATTCTTCAGGGAGGCCATAGGCTCCCCCTAAACAAAAAAGGACAATTTTTTCCCCTTTCACTTCGTACTGCTCAAGATTTTTTGCCAGTCCACTGCTACTTAGGTTTTCACCATTTTCATCTAATGCGATACACAAAGGATTTTCTACAGAAAATTTTTTAATTTCTTTTGTATAAAAAGCTAAGACTTCATTAGGATTGAGTTGCGAAGATGGAAAAATATGTTGCACTGGCGTGTGCTTAGAGATCCGAGAGAAAAACTCCTGTATGAAATCATACAGGAGAGAATTTTTGGGAATTTTCCATGGGGTTATAAAAATATAACGCATAAGGTTTAAAGAGCTGCCTCTTGTGCAACATCTTCTTCACTGGCAGACATTGCTTTTGTCAAGCCTAAAACTTCTTGATAAAGTTCTTGGCATTTCTCTTCACTCACGGGAAGCATGTGTGCCTTGCTCCAAAGCTGTTCTAATTGATAAAGCTCACGGGTTGGCTCTTGAAAAATATGGACAAATAAAAAGCCGTAGTCGATTAAAACCCAAGTGCTATTTTCCATTCCATCCACTGTTACAGGCGACATTCCAAAGTTTTTCTTAAAAAAGTGACGGACTGATTCAGCTGCTGCATACACTTGACGCGTATTGGAAGCACTCACAATTGCAAAAAGCTCTGTGAATGCACCTTGACTTCTCAAATCCATAATAACAGGGCGAACTGCTTTTTTCTCTTCAGCCGCAGCAATGGCTAACATTGCTATTTCTTCGTGACTAAAAACTCTGTCACCAATCGACATGCTTGTACTATAATCTGACATCAAAACTCTCCAATGTTATTTTTGCCCAAGAACTTCTATAAGTTTATCAAGCATTTCAGTTATACCAATGCGATAGGCAGAGCTGATTTCAAGATAGGGCGTTTTCTTTAATTTTAAATAATTGCGAAAGCCATTTAAGGCCTCGATATTATTAAGAGGTTCTTCAGTTTCCTCATTTGATAAAGAGTCAACCTTAGACACCACTGTGATTCTAGGACGATCTAATAAAGCTTTATCGTAAAGACGTAATTCTTCTAAAATACCATCAAAGTCTGAAATCATGGCTTCAGCAGTTTCTTGACTACCATCAATTAGGTGAACAAGTACACGAGTTCTTTCTATATGGCGTAAAAAATCGTGTCCCAAACCTTTTCCTTGACTTGCTCCAGGAATAAGGCCTGGCACATCGGCCACGACAAATGGATTGGATTCTTTGTGACTTACAACTCCTAGCGTTGGAACAAGAGTTGTAAACGGATAATCTGCGACTTTAGGACGTGCAGCAGAAATTACAGTGATCAACGTGCTTTTTCCAGCATTGGGGCTGCCAATGATACCAACATCTGCAATCATTTTTAGCTCAAGGCGCAATGATTTGCTTTCACCCACTATGGGGGCAATGGTCTTTGTCGGAGCTTGGTTCCGCGCCGTAGTAAAAACGGTGTTGCCAATTCCTCCTTTTCCACCTTTTGCAACGAGAAGTTTATGTCCTTCATAGAGAACTTCTCCAATTATTTCGCCACTCTCGGAGTCAAATGCCACAGTCCCACAGGGTACTTTTAAAATAAGATCATCACCGCAACGGCCTTGACGATTGTTTGTTCCACCTTTTCCGCCCGCTTCTGCTTCGTGAAAACGTTGGTAACGAAAGTCAAGAAGTGTAGACAAACCTTCGGTTGCATAGAGATAAACATCTCCTCCATTGCCGCCGTTGCCTCCATCTGGGCCTCCCGCTGGAACGTATTTTTCTCGACGAAAGTGTGACATACCAAGCCCACCATCGCCGGCTTTTACTTTAATCTCTGCTGTATCAATAAATTTCATAAAAAAAGCCACCATAAGGAATTGAATAATGAGTAAAAGCTGAGAATAAATTCAGGATTTTCTACAAACCCGATACCCCCATTTATATAAAAAAGCTAATAATAAAAATAACTTACTTATATCAAAGGAGGAGACAAAACAAAAAGCCAAGATGCGCATAAAGACTATAAACGCACCTTGGCTTTTAGTAAAAAGATTGAAGCTACAAATTCAGAACTGTAACTCTTAAGCTTTTGCGTCTACTGGATAAACGCTAACGCATTGACGTTCACGAGTTACGTGCTCAAATTTAACTTCACCGTCAATTTTTGCAAATAAAGTAAAGTCTTTACCCATACCTACGTTTGTGCCTGGGTGAATTTTTGTTCCAACTTGGCGAATGATGATATTGCCAGCTCTTACAGTTTCACCACCGTAAGTTTTTACACCACGGTATTTTGGATTGCTATCGCGTCCGTTTTTGGTCGAACCACCGGCTTTTTTACTTGCCATTGTACGAGATCCTTATTTGGTATCCCATAAGATACATGGGAGATTTAATTTAAAAAAACACTCAAAAATTCAATAATTTCTTTATCTTAAACAACAAAGAAAGAATTAACCTTCAATGTGAGTGATGGACAAAGTTGTAAATGGTTGGCGGTGGCCGTGCATTTTCTTGGATTTGTTTTTACGAAGATATTTAAAAACAAGAACTTTGTCTTCGCGACCGTGAGCAACAACCTGAGCAGTTACTTTTGCACCGCTGATAGTTGGCGCTCCAACTTTTAACTCTCCAGCTTTATTGATCATTAAAACTTCAGAGAAAGGCAATGTTGTGCCTACATCTGCTTCAATATAGCTTGCTTTGATTTTATCGCCTTCAGCAACTTTGTACTGACGACCAAAGATATTAACGACTGCGTAATTTGTCTTACTGCTCACAATAGAATTCCTTATACGCTTTTTATGTTAACTTTGTGCTAACATATGGTTTTTAGGTAAGCGCTACCACGCCATAAATACGGCTCAACAAGAGTCGGAAGCTAGCTCATAGTGCAATTTTCCAGCTAGGTCAAGAAGTTTATTTTTTCTTAGGAAGATGCTTGCAATTTCTGAAACGGTCAGGTAGGGATTTGAATCTCAGTGGAGAGATGTCCGAGTGGCTGAAGGAGCACGATTGGAAATCGTGTTTGCGCTAATACCGTAACGAGGGTTCGAATCCCTCTCTCTCCGCCATTCTATATGGCTGTTTATACAGTACCTTAACAGAAATCGCCCGCGCATTGTTGTGCATTTAATCTAAAGCAAAAACGACAGGCCAAAAAATTTAAATACCTACTAATCAGTAGTATTTATTTTATCAATACGGGAATCTTGCCGGACAAACTGTTTTTTTATATTTTCTACTCGCATTGCTATTTATTTAAAAAAGGCGATGCATCAAAAAAGAGTTCTATTTTTTTAATGGATTGATTCAAAAAAGTCATGAGCACAGCAGCTCTAGATTTCCCAGCTACGCTTGTTAAATCAAATGCAAGCATCACTTGATCATCATGACTAAACTTTGCTCTTACCTCTATCTCCTGCGCAAAATTACAATAATCGGCAATCCACGGAGTTACATTTTCTTTACCATTTAACGCTTTGATTGGGCTTATAAACTCTACATCAGGATGTAATAATTTTTCAATTTCATTTATTTTTTTTTGAACAATAAATGAATAATAATTAAGTGCCATATCTAAATTCTTATTTGTCATACTTATATCCCCATAAAATGGCCAAAAAATATCGCATTTCAACATAAATATTGCATTGCATATAATGTATGTCAAGATTTTTTATAGAAAAAAATTATATGCTATAATGCAATTAATTCATATAAATTTACAATTGAAATACCTTAACAATAATAGGTTAATTTCTGCAATTTCAAATAAGTCTTTAAAGACTTCACCTTTCCATCTCCCGATTCAAAGAAATAGATTATTTATTTTTTCAAAAGAGACTTTTAAAATCCTTAAAAATGAATTAGTATGATCCAATTATATGGTATAGTATACATTTTTTATTAATATTATATATTTTGTATATTTTATTTTAAATTTTTAATATTTAAATGTTATTTTATTATTTCTTTACAAATAATAAAATAACATTTAAGCCTCATTTTAAGAGTGAATTATATGACACTATTATTATCTATTTCTCCCATTATTATTTTAATATTTGTTTTATTTGTATTTAGATTATCATTAGCTATGTCTGGCATTATTTCTCTAATATATACGATATTAATAAGTTCAATTTTTTGGTCCTTACCTCAAATCTATACTTTAAGCTCCCTGCTCAAAGGTGCATTTATTTCCTTAGATATTATTTTAATCATATTTGGCGCAATTTTCTTTTTAAAATACCTTACGCAAGCTGGAACAATACAAGTTATCGAGTTGCATCTTAAAGCATTATCGCCAGATAGGAGAATTCAGGCACTTCTTATCTCTTGGCTCTTTGGTGCATTTATTGAAGGCACAGCCGGTTTTGGAACACCCGCAGCAATCGTAGCTCCATTTTTAGTGGCAATTGGATTTACGCCTTTTCTAGCAATAATAGTTGCATTAACTGCAAACAATGCTTCAGTTGCATTTGGCGCAATTGGAACTCCAGTACGAATTGGTTTTGAAGGATTAAAAACCGCAGATGTTTCCTTTTATGCTGCTTTTATCAATTTAATAACAGGAATGATAGTTCCATGTATGATATTATTTTTTGTTATTATGACACATAAAAAAGATCGCATGAAAAACTTTATAGAATGCTTACCTTTTGCATTATTCTCAGGAATCTGTTTTCTCGTACCTTATTTTATTACGTCATTATATGCTCCTGAGTTATCATCTATTTTAGGTTCAACAATCGGTTTGCTCTTAATGACAATTATCACTAAGTTTAAAATATTTGTTCCTAAAAATATTTTTAAATTTTCTGATGAAGTAATACTTAATAATGAACAGAAAAAATCCTCGATTTTTAATGGAATTTATCCATATATTATTTTATTATTTTTATTATTAATTGGTAAATTCTTTTTTCAAAATTCAAAAATATTCTCAGTCAGCTTACCTGCTGACTTGTCCTATTCCCTTCAATTATTTAATCCAGGTATAGTTTTTTTAATGACCATTTTAATTACTTTATTTTTTAAACGGATAAATAATCAACAATTTAAACTATGCTTAAATGCATCTATTAAGCCCTTATTTAAAACTGCAATTGCAATTTTTTCTGTTTGCTCTTTGGTTCAGATTATGATCGCTACGGGGAAAGGAATAACCCCCTTACCAGGCATGTTTGAAGAAATTGTCATTTTTTTAAAGTCAAATTATTTTCCATATTTTTCAATTTTAATTGGCGCATTTGGGGCCTTTTTATCAGGAAGTGCAACCGTTTCGAATTTAGTGTTCGCACCAATTCAATCACAAATTGCTCAGCAAATATTTTATTCCGAAGGATGGATTCTTGCGTTCCAGTTGGTGGGTGCAGGTGCAGGAAATATGATAGCTTTACAAAATATTTTAGCAGTTCAATCCACAGTTGAATCCTCAGGTAAAGAAGCTGAGATACTATCAAAACTTCTTTTACCGTGCCTGATCTATATAGTAATAGCTACCATTGTTGGAACGATATTATCAAAGGTAATCATATGAGATTTGACTTAGCAATGAAACCTTTTTAAGCAAGATCAATGCCCATCTATTAGAAAAATTTAATTTCCTTTTAGACTTGCTGTAAATAAAAAAAATACTTTATGAAACTCAAGCATATTTACTTTTCATTAATTTAAAGATGTCACTCACAAAAAATTATGATTGAGTGATTTCATTTATTGGAAATAAAAATAAGAAAATAAAAGTAATTATTTTTTTAACTAAGAAAAATTATAAATCAATTAAAAAAATCGTTTTATTTTTTATTCAATTTATTTAGTCTGTAGTTTTGAATCTAAAAGAAATAAGAATATTACTCCTATTTTATTATTTACAGCTTTTATTCTCATGACAAATTTAAAAAAGATCGTAAAGATATAAATTTTTCACAACAAAAGATCTTCATAGAAAGCACCAAACTTCATACTTGGGTGACATATTTGTAATTCCAAAATCCATCTTTCTGCAGACGGAATAAAATCGAGGTCAAATAAGCATGCATTTGAATATTTTGAGTGCGAGAATTCCGACAGCCGATGCCCTTTTACACATTCAGGTAACAGTACATAACCCATTTTTTCGACTTGCCAACGCGTGTATTCACATATTTTCTGGCCCGTTGCCTGAGTATTTCGCCAATGTTGTTGAACGTCGTCAAAAAGTTCTTTTATATCATTCTTAATTTGCAAAAATTGCTGCGCATCACCTATAACAAAAGTATTGCCACAGTCACCTTCAATACCATCCCATACAGGGCCCACATCGATATAAAAAATATCATTCTCTTTTAAAGTAACATTCTCTCTATAGGTATCATCAAAACTTAAAATGGTTGATTCACCAAAGCGGATATGCGTCTTATGCCAAAACTTTCGAACACCACAATCCGCAAAATATTGATTTGCCATTTTTATAGCTTCAAGCTCTGTCATTCCTGGATAAATTTGCTGTTTAATTGCTTCAATAGCGGCCCAAGTTTTATTACGAGATGTCGTGGTCATCGATAAAATAGCATTTGAGTTTATATTTTCAATTTCAAGTTGATTAATGGACATGACTTCGTACCTTTCAGAGAAAAATTAAAGAAATAGAAATTATACAAAACTCTATTAGCATCTTTTAAGATTTTTAGACTGCACTAAAAAACTACACGTAAAGTTGTATTAAGAATTATAGAATCACTGGCAGATGTATAGTTATTTTTGCGTCTAAAATATTTGGCAAATCATACTAACTGCCTCTTAAGTTATTTGAATTCTAGGCTCTACAGAGTGGCAATACAAATAAACTTTGTCTTCAGGAGAGATCAATTTATCAATTCATATCTTTACCTCCTTTTTGTATTGCGAGCACAATCAACACAATACTTCCGGTAAAAAATCTTAAGTCTGATGGCGCTAGGCCAAAAGATAAGGCTATTCCCTGAATTTGTTGATAGATAAGTGCACCAATAAAAGGGGCTGCGAGTTGTTTTGTTATTGTTTTATTTCCTATGATTGCTTCACCAATCATAAGGCTTGCCAATCCATGAATTACTATACCTACACCAATGCCTACATCCATGAAATTCTGCATTTGCACTATTAAACTGCCTGCAAGACCAAACATAGAACCTGCAATGAATAATCCCAAGCTGGTATACTTGTTTACGCTGATCCCATGGTTCATAGCAAACTTAGGATTATTGCCAATAGTTCGCAATTGCAAACCAAAATCAGTTTGCAAAAACAAGGCGAAAGGTATAATGCAAAGTACACAAACAATAATTAGCAATATAAGATCAATTTTTATGCCACTCATCTCGAACAAAGCTATATTTGGTTTACCCATAATCCTAAGGTTAACACTATAAGCCATAGTACTAAGTATTATCCCTGCTAGAAGACTATTGACTTTAAGTCGCAAAGCTACTTGCGATGTCCCCACTGCGAGCAATCCTCCCGCCAACACACCACCAACAATAGAAAATATTTGTGGAATACCAGCAACAATTAGGCTTGCACACACTGCACCTCCAAGTGGATAAGCCCCTTCTGCTGTCAAATCAGGGAAGTTGAGGAAACGGAATGGAATCATAATGCCAAAAGCAATCATGGCTAGTAATAAACCCTGCAATATCCCAGTATGAAAAAGCTCAGTTGCCACTTTCACCTCCGGATACTAAGAGTTGATCTTCATACTGATGAAACATTGCAAGTAAATCATGCACTGCCAAAGCCTTCTTTTGCTTCCCTTGAAAGTCCAGCGCTACTTTTCCTTGGTGAAGCATAATTAAGCGATTACCATATTTAATAGCATCATCCATTTTATGCGTAATCATTATAGCAGTGAGTTCAAGATTCTTGGTTTGCTTGTGAGTATATTCCATAAGCAGAGTCTGCATTTTTGGATCAAGCGCCGAAGTATGTTCGTCTAATAATAAAATTTGTCTTCCAGAATGAATCGCCATTAGGGTTGCAATCATTTGTCTTTGCCCACCAGATATCATTTTCAGTGGCTGATCTATATATTCCTCTAAGCCAATATCTAATTCTTTTAGCTTTTGAATAACTTGATTTCGATACCTTCTATAAAATAGTAATTTTGGTGAATTTATTTCATTTAAGGCAATATTCTCAAGTAGAGTCATTTCAGGAACTGTACCCAAGTTTACATCTTGTACAACTTGGGCCACAGCACCTTTTAGTTTTATCGTGCCAGAATCCGCTTTATATTCATTGCTAATTAACTTAAGTAACGTAGATTTACCACATCCATTGGCTCCAATTAGAATGCAGAAATCTCCTTTTTCTACCGATAAACTCACTTCATTTATCACAGGCCTAAAAAGGCCATGAAATGACTTGGTCACTTTTTCAATATGAATCATAAGTCACTCAATAATTTCTATATTGGAAGGAAAGCTAAGACCTAGCTCTATTGCAAGCTTTTTATTAATCACGCCATGATGTTCCTCAGCAGTTGGATAAAATGGATTTAAATCACTGATATTTTGTCCTCGCATAACCTCTGCTGTGAGTTTCGCTGCATTTCTACCAACAGCAGTATAATCAACTCCATAACTTGCAAGAGCTAATCCATCTTTCACGGCTTGTGCTTCTACGTTAAATACAGGAATATGAAATTTACGGGCTTCGGCGCTAATAACTGGTAATGTTGGTTGGATTGGTCCACTCGTACCAACATAGATAAAATCTACTTTGCTTTTAAATTCTTGCATTCTAATTTGGACATCACGAGCTTGTTCCACTGGTATTGCGATAACAGAAATATCAAACTCTAATGCACTTGCTTTCATCATATGAACGAGTGCAATATCGTTCGCTTCTGAAGTTGCATACAATAGTCCAACTCTCCTTGCTTCTGGTAAAATTGATTTAGCAAATTTCAGAAATGCCCCTAAATCTTGCATATCGGAACTCCCTGTAATATTTGCCTCAGCTTTATATTTCTCTTTAATCAATCCAGCTTCAACAGGATCTGTAATGACTGTATAAATTAAAGGAATATCATGAATCTTACCTTTGGCTGCCTGCGCAATTGGGGTGGTTAAAACCAGCATGGCTTTTGGGTTTTTAGCTTTAAGGCTGATAAGCATTTGAGGGATCAAGCTTGGATCGAATCCAGCATCTGCAGTTTCGTAGTGTATACTTTGATTTTCTATAAATCCTTCGACTCTCATCTGCTCTTTGAAACCAAGTATGGCAGCATCAAGTGAAGCGTGTGAGCCATAATTAGCTATAGCGATAACTGGCAGCTCATTGTTTGTCTTTTTATTATAAAGAATGAGTGCTATTATAAGAATAATAAAGACAGCAATAAAGTAGGGAGTTTTTTTCATATATTCTCCATGTCAACATTTAATTTTTTATAGATAAAGGTAATTAATATAAATTTTAATGAAGGTCAGTTACTGATAAGTAACTATTATAATATGATAGGCCGAAAGGCCATAGTATAAAAAAAATAGGGGATATTTGAAATGAGGATTCTAAAACAAGAGGTAACATTTTATAAACCACAAACTAAAAATTGACAAAGTAACGCATACAAACGAATTAACGCCAGCACCACCATTGAGTTGTCAAATTTTTATTTACTAAGTTTACCATTGTTTGTTATATCCTATTAAATTGCAATAAAGCTTTATTAAAAGGCTCAGTATTTTGAATATCCTAATATTGTTACTATGTCAAACATATATTATTTTTTTTAAAAGTTCGTAATGCTGGTTGCTATGTTTAAAGGAACTTAATACTTTTTTGCACTTCTTTTAAAGGATATAAATTTTAAGTTTTAGCATCAATTAAATTTATAATTTTTCATTATTCTTTTTTATCATTATCTAATAGATATTTAATAACTTTTAAAGCTTCTCAAAAGTTATATACACTCACTCGACAAGTATGGCTTTTCCCCATTGACTTATTCTGAAATAAGATGTAACACCAATTTAGGTTGAGGAATAAAACCCTCAAACGCTCAATCCCTCGGGATTGTAAGTATGCCTAAAAAACATACAAAGCAACCATGAGAGGTGGTTGTAGGCCCTTAGTGTTTTTCTAATGAACCCGCCAGAGTCGGAAGGCAGCAACGGTGTTTAGGATGACAGGTAAGACCAGCTTGCAGCCACCCCTCATGGTTGTTTTTTTTATTTTACTTGTTCATGTTAAAATTATGTACTTCCCTTGAACTTTCTTGATTTTTGTTTTTCCTGAACACATACTATTTCTAATTGAAAGTTATCATTCTTGTTTTTTGCAAGGATTGATAATCTCTAATTATGTGATAAATCAATATTAACTCTTATTTTTAAATTTTTATTCGGTAACCCAACTATGCGCTTAGACAACAACTCCCAAAACCATATTACCCCTCTCCATGAGGATAAAAATTATATTGTTTTGGCACGACGCACACGCCCACAAAGTTTTTCAGAGCTTGTGGGCCAAGAAGATGTCTCCAAAGCCATCGAAGGAATGCTTTCCAATAAAAAAGTTCCCCACGCTTTTCTTTTTACAGGCACAAGAGGAACAGGAAAAACCTCCAGTGCACGTATCCTGGCAAAATCTCTCTGCTGCGAAAAAGGTCCGACCCATTCCCCTTGTCAAACTTGCGTCCATTGCACACAAATCACTGCGTGCGCCCACGATGACGTCCTTGAAATCGACGGAGCTTCAAACACAGGCATTGACAATATCAGGGAATTACGGGAAGCAACTCGTTTTTATCCAAATTCGGCTCGTTATAAAGTTTTTATCATTGACGAAGTGCATATGCTCAGCACGGGTGCATTCAACGCCTTATTGAAAACCCTTGAAGAGCCACCTCCGCAAGTTGTATTTATCTTAGCCACGACAGAGCTGCACAAAGTTCCTATCACCGTGCGCTCTCGCTGCATGATCTTTTCCTTTAAAAAAATAGACCCTGCGGTGATCACGGAACATTTAAAAGGTATTTTGCACAAAGAAAATATTCAATTTGAAGACGATGCCCTGAAAATGATTGCGCGCGAAGCAAAAGGCTCTCTAAGAGATTCTCTCAGTCTTCTCGAACAGATCATTGCAATTTGTGATCACACATTTATTTCAACTGAACAAACAAAAAAAGGACTTTGCTTACAGGGAGAAGAAATAGCTGAAAGAATATTCTCTGCTATTTGCACTCAAGACATAGGCCAAGCACTTGAACTCTTGCAGCAAGCAGATACCGCAAGCCTTGATATCGCAACTCTGATAGAAAACACAGCACAGCTCTTCCGCAATAGTATGCTTATCAAGAGCCTAAATGATAAAGAAAGAACCATTCGTCTCACTCAGCTCTTACCAAAAGAATATGATTCTTTAAAAATGACCGCAGACAAGCTATCCATAGCAAGTTTAAGTGAAATATTTAGACTGCTTTCAAGTTCTGTAAAAGAAATTGCTCGAAGCAATGCAGGCCTTGCGTGGGCTGAAATTATAATCACAGATTGTATTGCCCGAGCAGAATGGCTCTCAGCGGCGGAAATCATGTCACTCATGCGCAGTGGAGGAGGACAGAGTGCTCCTCCACTGCGCAGTGCAGCACAAAAAACCAATACAGCAAGTCAGGAAAAGACACTGACAAAAGAAGAACTAAGAGTAACAGCACCTCCTCTACAAAATCCTGGCAATGTAAAAGCAAATTCTATTGATTTAGACGCATTTAAAAATCTCGTAATGCATGCCGAAAAAAGAAGCAAAACATTAGCTACACGGTTGGGATTTGCAAAAATCGATATTTTTACTGCCAAAACAGTCCAATTTTCAGATTCGCCAGAAAACTCAACCTATCTTTCCTTTAATGAATCTGATTTAATTCACTTTTGGGAAAGCATACGGGAAATTGGTTTTCAAGATGCTGAATTTAAAGGATCATTTACACCTAAGGCTCCGCAAACAAGAAAAATATCAATCAAAGAACAGCGACCCCTGCATGATAATTCAAAAAATCCATCAGACAGACAAACTCATTCACTCAAGACCCCCAAAAACCAACAAAGCGTTGCTCAACATTTTCAAAAATATAATGAAAATATAAGTATAAATGCAAAAACAGAAAGTAAACAACCAACAAAGAAGGCTATATCTCTCTCAGAAATTAAAACCCATGAAAAAAGCCAAGATTTTCAACAAAGAGAGAGAGCTATTCTTGAAAAAGAACATATTCAACAACTTAAAAAACTCGCAACGGAGATTCAAATCACTTCACTCGATTAAATTTGTGCAATTTTTTAAAAAAAGAGCACAAAAGTCAATTCTGTTCTTGCACTCAGAAAAAAGATTTGGTTACATTTTTTACTGGTATATGACAGAGGCAATCTCATTACCGATTTTTAAAAAGAAGTATATATAAGTTCCGCTAAATTAAGGTTTATTTCTGGAGGTTCTGATGGTTCTAAATGCTGACACTATTGATGAAAAATTACTTCATCAAGTAAATCAATCAATCGAAATGGCAAAATCTGACGACGAAGACGAAGAAGATGATGACGATTTCTATGACGAAGACGATGATGACGAAGATGATGACGATGATTTCGATGACGATGATGATGACTACGGCGACGATGACGATGACGATTATTATGATGATGAAGACGAAGATGATGAATATTATGATGATGAAGACGAAGATGACGATGATTTAGATGATGAAGACGACGACTTTTACGATGACGATGATCTCGATGACGAAGACGACGATGATTTAGATGAAGATGAGGATGAGTGATTCTTAAATTCTTTTGCAAAGAGTTTTTTAAGCATTGCTCAATCGCACAACGACTCGGCGAACTCTTCTTTTGCTGACCTCAACAACTTCCATTATCACATTGTTGATTGTTAATTTATCCCCTGATTTTGGAATTTGTCCAAAATGATGTAAGATAAGTCCTGCTAAAGTATCAAATTCTTGGTTATCATTTCCCTTTATTAAGTCTGCAACTTTTATATCGAAAAAGTCACAGAAGTCATCAATATGTATTTTACATTCTACTAAAAATTGATTGGCAACTTGTGTAGGCCTAATTGCATCTTCTTCGTTGTCAAATTCATCTCGCACTTCACCGAATATTTCTTCAAAAATATCTTCCATTGTAACAATACCGCTCGTTCCACCATATTCATCTAGTACAATAGCCATATGTTGTTTATGTCTTTTCATCTCTTGAAAAAGATGATCGACTGCTTTTGTTTCAGGTATAAACATCACTTCACGTCGAATTTCAGACACATTTGCATCGAGTCGTGAAGATTCATGTTGATGCTTTTTTAAGAAAAAAAGCGCATCTTTTGCATGAATTGTTCCAATAATATTGTCAATTTTATCTTCATATACAGGTATGCGTGATAGACCCGTTTCTTTAAATTTATCGATCACATCGACAATTTTCATGGATTGAGAGACTGCGGTTAAATCGATTCTATGAACCATAATCTCACGCACCACTGTGTCACCTAATTCAAAAATACCAGAAAGCATATCATGTTTTTGTTCAGCAATGACTCCTTCTTTTTCACCTACATTTATTAAAAATTCGAGTTCTTCTTCGGTGATTTGAGGATCATTCGACAATTTATTTTTTCGTGAAAATAATGATCCAATATAATTGCTTACAAAAGTCATCAATAAAGTTACAGGAAGTAATATAAGATAAAATATTTTAAATACTTTTAAAGCTGGAACGACTATTTTTACCGCATTGGCTTTTGCAAATGTTTTAGGAATAATTTCTGCAAATAAAACAATGATTATTGTCATGACTGCAGTGACTACAAAAATAGAAGATGAGCCAAAATGTTTACGGATAATATCATCAACAAAAACGGAGGCAAAAATATTTGCGAGATTGTTTCCGATTAAAAGAGCAGCTAAGACCCGATTTGGTGTGTTCAACCATAGTTTTAAAATCTGAGATGATTTCTGCCCAGACTCATACATATGCTTTGCTTTTAAGTTAGAAATACTTGTAGCAGCAGTTTCTGTCATAGAAAAGAATGCAGAAAGACTTAAACTGATAAATACAATCAAGAGACCAATCAACAATGATTCCAATTCAGGGTCTCCTTTTATTTTATAAGATCAGCATGACACCAGTTTGCTTTTCCCATTGCTAAAATAACTTCCTTTTTTATAATTTTTTCTACATGCGACATAACTTTCCAAGCATGTTCATTCCGTTCATGATCAAATCCCTTTAAATGAATAATACCATGAATTATCATTCTTTCTAATTCTTCAGAAAGAGTCATACGTGCACGTTTTGCCTGATTAAAGCAAACAGGTAGACAAATAAGAATATCACCTAAATAGTCAAAGCCCGAAGCTGGATCAGAATCTAGAGCAGGAAAACTTAAGACATCTGTCGGGTAAAGCTTTCCTCTAAATTGGGAGTTAATCGATAACATTTCTTCACTGTCACAAAAACGAATAGACACTTCAGTGGAAAAGTCACAAAGAAGAGAGAGAATAAATTTTAGTCTATGCTTAATATCATTCATATCCACAGATATTTTAACGACTTCTTTTTGTTCAAGATACTTGCCATCACGGGACTTTAATATTTTCTTAAATTTTTTTGTAGAAAAAATAATATTTGTAGAAAATTTAAGCTTTTTTATTTTATGCATTTTTTTCACTATCTAAAATTTATGAACCAGAAAGTTGATCCTTGGATATCTTAGCATAAAAGCAACGAAATCCCTCTTGAGCAAAACTCAAACAGGCTTCGGCATTGTCATACCCAGCAAAAAACTCTCCATTTACATCACCAATAGGTAAATTTTCGGCAAGTATCTTTCCAGTTTTGGGGTCAAGCATAAAAACTTGTCCCTTATAAGAGGCCGCGAAAAGCGCTCCAGAACGGCTCAAAAAAATGCTTGCAATGGGCGACGCATCTTTTAAAAGTTGAGTTGTCCAGTTTTCCTTACCTGAAGTTGTATTTAAGCTAATCACTTTACCTGAAGACGAACCAATAATGACATTGTCCGCATAAAGTTTAGCTTGTGCGACAGCCCCCACAGGATAACTCCAAATAGCAGCCCGAGAATCGAGTGAGAGATTTTGCGTCATACTTTCTGCATTCGATACGATGACATTTCTTTTATAAAGAAGTGGCAAAGCAACGACAGCAGAAAAGCGATCAGGTCCAGCAGGCAATTGAGTCAAAGCTCTTTGCTCTTCGTTTGCAGATGGAATTTTCCAAGACCAATAAATAGAACCTGATTTTGGATTTAAAAATAAAACTGTCCCAAGCTCTGTCCCCACAATTACTTCGGACGATGTGACTAAAAGAGAATTGCTGCTCATACGTAAATTCGAATCGGGAGCGAGACGAGTCGCCCATGCTAACTTTCCAGTTTGCCAATCAATCGCTTGTAAATATTCCGAAGCGGAAAATGCATAAACATAACCATTTTTAACGACAGGAGTTCCAACCGATTCGGAAGAATAAGGGAAAACCCATTTCATACCTTGTGGCAAAGCAGCTATTTTATTTGGTTTAGCACCAGTGATCTTTCCATCTTCTGTATAGACAGGTTTAGGTCTAAACTCGGACATTATTTTTCTCGCATACGTTCCCCAAAAGTAAATATTGTCTTTACCAAGCTTTGGTAGATACGCATTGCTAGGATCTGCTTCGACTTTAAAAAGAAATCCTTTTGCCGTTCCGAATAGCCAGGCATTGTCATAAAAAATAGGAGTCGTAGAAAGTGCTCCAGGTATAGGAAAACTTGCCATATAATGGCCATATTTATTTAAATCAAAACAATTTAAAGTATTGGTTTCTGGCGAAGCTCCGCAAACAGGACGGGGGATAAGCGGAACCGTTTTATTTACGATTCCTAAAAAAGATTGATTCGCTTTTTTTCTTAACTCCAATTGGTTTTCTAAAGAAAAAGTATTTTCAGGAGTCAATCCGCCAAATTGAGAAAAAGTTCTTTTATTCGGCATAACCACAGTAGATAAAACCGATGGAGAGTTCCATTGTCCTGGAGGATAAGCACCAATCACTTCGAAAATTTCTGGACGAGATTTTACAATCTTGATTTCAGGAAATTGAATGGCACTTGCACTCACACCCCAAAACACACTTAAGTAACAAATATTAAAAAATTTCATTAAAAAATCCTACTACAATTTGGTTAAATATCTAAATAATTCAACCAAATTCTTGCTTGCTGTTGTATCTGGGATGCTTGAGTAGACATTTCTGGAGGAGTTGTTTCACTTTTAGTAGATATAATTTGACTAAATATTTTTTGAGCTTCTTGCTTATTTCCAGCTAAAAATAAGATTTGTCCTTGCAAAAAACGTGCTTGATTTGGCATTGGATTTGCAGGAATGTCTTCAACTAATTTTAATTCTTCGAGCGCTTTTGAATTATTTTGTTCGGCTGCATAAATAGTGGCCAAAGCAGTGCGCACACGAATTTCGACTAAAGGATATTTATTTAAATTATTTTCAATTGGCTCTAGCACTTCTTTTGCTTTATTATTTTGTCCCTTAGTAATAAAATAACTTGCAGCGCGCACAGCAGCTTGCCACCCACTCGGTTCTGTTGGATGATCTTTGGCAAATTGTGCAAATAAATTCATACTATTTGTGTTATCAGGCATTTGATCTTTTGGTAAATGTTCTTTTGCAGCATTGGCAAGTTTCTGAAAAGCCATATTTTCTAGATTATAAATGGAATCAATCGAGGCGAATTCAGCAGCGAGCTTACCTTCTCTATTTTTTACTATATTATTATAAACTAAAAAAGTAATACCAGCTATAAATACAAATAAAATAGAACCTATTAAAGTCCATTTTCTTCTTTGTGCCACCCGTATCGCACGATAAGAAGTCTCTTCAAAAAGACTATTTGCTGAACTTCTTTTAGGATTGATTATTTCTGTTTTAGAAGGTTCATTATTCTGAAAAGTATTGCGTAATAGACGGATCACGTTCGACTCCCTAAATCAGACAAAATTAGAAATCAGTTTGGAGAGATCCCTCACAAACATTATCTTATCTCTACTCACTAACACAGATAAAAGAAATTGTAAGCACCAGCATAAAGCAATGCTTTCTCCCTTTTTTGCCGATCTTGCGACAAAAGAATAGCACATACCTCACATTTCGACATCCCTAGAAAGATCGGATACGTTATAATAGCTTTAATAAAACATACAAGACTCGCAATAAGAGAGCTTGGCTGGCCATGGAGGGTCTGCATCGTGCTGGTATTGACTCGGAAGGTTGGAGACGTCATAGCCATTGGAGATAATATTAAAATTATCGTTATGGCCATTAAAGGGAAACAAGTTCGCCTGGGCATAGAAGCGGACAGGTCAACTGTTGTTCATAGAGAAGAAGTTTATCAAAAAATTAAACAAGAGACCAACGCTGCCGCTCAAAGCACAGTCAATTCGACGAGTGTTGCAAAAGAACTGTTACAAAACTCTCCTGAAAATGAAATAAAGACAAAACCTGAAAAAAAAGGTGTCAGAATCATTAAGAGAGCGGCAGACAAAGACAAGAATAAATAAGAATTAAACAGATGTGAGTGTGCCTTGAATAATTGAGACATCAGCTCCCATTTGATTTAATTTTTCAACAATATTATCATATTTTCTTTGTAATTCTTGTATATTTGACAAAATAGTCGGTCCGCTGCCAACAAGGCCAGCAATGACGAGACACATTCCCGCCCGAATATCTGTAGGCATTCTAAAATTACCGCCTTTTAGAGGAGTCGGTCCGTGAATAATAGCCGAATGAGTATGGTTTTTATGTTTAAATCGACAGGGAGCTTCACCTAAACAAGTCGAAAAAAGATTGATATTCGCTCCCATACTATTGAGAAAATGAGTATATCCCAAGCGATCTTCAAAGATTGTTTCGTGTAAAATACTTATGCCATCTGCTTGCGTAAATAAAACCATGAAAGGTTGTTGCCAATCCGTCATAAAGCCAGGATGAACTTCAACTTCTATATGACTCTGTTTGAGCCTTTTTCCTTTCGGACTGGAGACAAAAATCCCTTCCGAATTCACTCTAAATTCAGCTCCCATCCTCTGTATATAATTTAAAAAACTGTAGAGTGGATCGTGGGGAATTTTTTCCAATAAAACATTCCCGCCTGTTGCCAAAGCAGCACAGGCAAAACTCACGGCTTGATTGCGATCCGGCATAATGCGCAATTCACAGCCTTTTAGTTTATCTACCCCTTGAATAATATAAGTTCTATTTGCATTCATCGTAATGTCTGCACCCATTTTTTGCAGCATTTTTACGAGTTCAATCACCTCAGGTTCAATGGCCGCATTTTCTATGACTGTTCTGCCTTTTGCGAGGGTCGCAGCAATAATTAAATTTTCAGTCGTCATGACGCTCGGAAAAGGCAAGACGATGTGAGCACCCCGCAAACCATTTTCATCTACAGAGATATGATAAAGATTGTCGTCTAACTCAACATGAGCACCCATTTCAATCAGTCCATTGATGTGAAAATCAACGGGTCTTTTACCGATTTTATCACCACCTAAAGCAGCATAAATATATGCTTTGCCAAAGCGATGAAGAAGTGGGCCCACAGCTAAAATAGAAATTCGATTTTTTTGGCATATTTTCCTAGATATTGAATTTTTCATGACTTCATTTGCACAAAGTCGAATGGTATGCTCATCGAGATATTCAACTCTCCCACCCAAAAATGCGAATAACTCTTCTGCAATTTTACGTTCGTTCACTGCTGGCGCATTTTTAATAAGAATATGTTCGTTCGTTAGAAGAGCTGCGATAATGCATTTAGTGACTTGATTGCTACTTCCTGCAATAGAAACCTTTCCACCAGAAAGTTTTCTCCCGCCATTAATCCTAAAAAGCTGTTCAACAGACATACCGCTTCCTTCATCTTTTCCGTTTTGCAAATTTTTTTTATTTTTTTGCAAATTTAATCTTCCCCGCACGATTGGGACCATTTCTTCATAATGCAGCAGTCTAAAAATTACTATCGCCAGCTATGAGAAAAACATTATATTTTAAGTCGATATATATGTTGAATTTTTTGTTTTAAGTTACGGAATTATTTGCAGATAGATTCGGAAGTAAAAAATGGTGGGTGCTTAGGGACTCGAACCCCAGACCCTCGCCTTGTAAGGGCGACGCTCTAACCAACTGAGCTAAGCACCCAAACTTGATAAACTTCTTAGCTCTAAGAAGAAAAATATCTGCCACGGAACCCATTAAAAAATGGTGGGTGCTTAGGGACTCGAACCCCAGACCCTCGCCTTGTAAGGGCGACGCTCTAACCAACTGAGCTAAGCACCCGTGCAGAACATTCAAGTTAGGACTTCTTCAGTATGCGACCTATCAAGCAATGTCAACAGCCTTTCTTGATTTTTTTTGAACTCATCGATATTAAAGCCAAAAAATTCTTTTACGCGCAGATCACGTAGAAATGGATTTGCAATTTTCGAGATCTCTTTATAAAGAGCGATCCCCGTTTTATCGATCAACAGAAGAGGAAAAGCCGGCACAGGCCAATCTGTACCAAACAAAAGGCGCTCTTTTAGCACACTTTTTTGCGCTAAACGAAATAAGCGGATTGCTGAGCGCACCCGTGTTGGGTTAAAAAGCCCCGATGTGTCCAAATAGAAATTTTCATATTTTCTTGCGTATTCTTCTGCAAGCTCGATTTGTGAAGGTGTTCCAGCATGCGCTGCTATAACAGTCACTCCCATATCAAGTGCTGTTTTTAATTTTTTGAGATGATTGAATTTTAGCCACCCCGATACGGGCTCAGCAAAAGTAAACTCCCGATCAACGTGAGAAAGCAAAGGGATTTTTGCCGCACGCAAAGAATCATAAAAAGCCAGACATTTTTTATTTTCAGGATCTATACCCATGACAGAAGGAAGCCACTTGAGCAAAAACACATTATTTTCTATGCACTTTTCCAATTCATTTAAGAAATCCTTGCGATAAGGATGAATAGATGCTCCCAATAAAAAAGATTCACTAAATTTTTGTGCGGCAAAAAAGCCCCAGCTATTTGGTACATAAAGCTGACTTAGTTCAAGTTTTTGCTCACCATTTTCCAAATAAACAGAATCAAAGCAAAGCACCGCAGCTCTGCTAATACAGCCTGAATTTTTGATAAGATCTGAAATTCGCTTAATCCAAATTAAGTCAATATCTGTTAACATTTGCTCATTCGATATTTTTTGCGAGTATTTTAAATACCGAAAAGTAGGCCTTTTTTCAAAAGATTTTCCTAAAATTATTCCTGATTGTGCACATCCAGATCCAGCTAAATGAACATGAAAATCTATCAACATAAAAGTTCCTATTTATGAATGAGTGTGCGCATTTGGGTTGCGAACAAAAAAGCTAAATAAAAAATAATAAGTTAACATTAAAAGGACTCCTTCCCAACCTTCAAGATTTATAATAGGATGAGAAACAACAAGAGCGAGAGCAAACCCTAAGCTGCTCAACAACCAACATGCTACTAATACCCATCTACAAACAAAAAAAGCTCGCCAAGAGACAAGATAAATGGATGGCGCTTTAGTAATTCTTAATTTTAAACGCGTCTCAGAAAGTCGAGAAACCCAAAAACGAAAATAAAGAGAAATAATACAAATTTTACTCAAACCTAAAGAAAGTATATTCTTAAATTCAGGGGCATTATATGAAATAATTGTATAAACTATAATAAATAGAAACAGAATAATAAAGGAAGGAATTTTTTTGCTTTCAAAATGATAACATATATGTAAAGTTATTCTTGACAATAAAATATTATAGATAAAAAGATAAAGTGAAGTAAAGAATAAAACAACAAACATATCAGAAATTGAAAAACTTTTAGAAATAAAAATTTTCAACGCCCAACTTTCAGATATACTTAAGAGCAAAAGAAACGACACCGAAAAAGTGAGAATAAAAATAAAAATAATTCTTTTTTTTAATAGATGATGTTTTCTTTTATAATATTCTTTACTCAATTCTCGAATTTTGTTTTCCATTGTACAATGTCCTTCTCAATGGCTTCAATATATTTCTGCCCTTTTGCAAGAAGTTCAACAATTTTATCAAATGATCCGGTTTTATTAGGCTCATTAAATCTATCATCTTGAGCTATCTTATAGTCAGGTTCCATTGCTTGTTGCAATGATATTTTAGTTTCATCGAGATTTCTTTTAAAGCTCACTGAATAATCTTGAAAATAACTTTTACTTTTATCACTTTCTTGGATGAAATTCTGTGTAGAAAAAATGATTAAAGAATTGTCAGCATAAACCATATCATTTATAAACAGCTCAAAGGCATGTAATTCAAAATTTATACCCGAACGCAAGCGAAACAGTGTGTCTTCTAAGCATAAAACGATTGCAGTTTTTTTGGGCAGAATATAATTCACAAATTGAACTCTATCGTCTTTTTTTAAATCTTCTTTTATAAAATAGGAGTGATACATTAATTTAATATCACTCCAGAAAAAAAGTTTAATTGAAGAATGTATAAAAACCTTTTCGTATGCTATTAGAAAACTGAAGTAACTATTCATATTTTCATAGTTTTTAAAGTAACTTTCTTGAGTTAATTGTTTTTTATTTTCTTCATTACTTTCTCTATAATTTTCAACAGAAGTACATTTAATCATAAAAGCAATCGAAATTTGCACCGTTTCATATGCACTATTTACTTTTTGCCATGCTATAGATTTAGAATCAACCATGCCTTTTTTTAAGGGCCAATGAGATTCCAGCCGTTTCAAATAATTTGCCGAAATATTTGCTTTAAATTTCTTATTTAAACGTGTGCAAATACAGTCAAATTGATAAGGAGACTCTTTTTTTTGCAAATTAAACTCAAGTCGAAAGCCTTCACACTTATTTTGATTTGCAGACTCATTCCGACAAGGAGCCTGAGATATAAGCTCTTCAATAAAATTAGCGTTGATTGAAGTTCCTGCTTTTTTAACTTTTTTTATTAATTCATTAAGGTTATAAACAAGTCCTTTTAATATTTGCTCTCTTGAACTTGCATTTATCATTTAACAACTCTTTCAATAAAAAATTTTTCAAACCTCTAAAAACGAAACATTTGCACCTAAACTTCTCATTTCACAAAAACAACTTAAACTGACGAGAGTTTGACGATCTAGAAATAAAGCCAAATTACTCTTAAACTATATAATCAATTAAGTATTTATATGGAGTGCAGAACATGCCAGAGCGATATCATCCAATTTTCAAATCAATTGCACTTCTCACTATTCAAGTCATGAGCTTATCTTATTCCTATGCTATTTTCTCGCTTGAAAGCTTAGAACAAGAAGTTCATCCGATAGAAGTCCCAAGTTCAAATATTCTTTTAAACGAAGAATCTTTAAGCGTCCATTCCATTCAAATACCAAAAGCATTGATAAGCCTAGGCAATGAACCTTCTGCCTATGCCCTTATTGTGGAAAAACTTCAACACAGACTTACAGTGTACAAATCGAATTCAAGCGGCGATTATGAACTGATTAAGACATATCGAGCCATTACAGGAAAAAAGCAAGGAGATAAAAAATACACAGGCGATAAACGCACACCTGAAGGAATTTACTTTATCACAGGAAGAATAGATGGAAATAAGCTTCCCCCTAAATACGGTCCAGGAGCATTTGTCTTAGATTATCCCAATATTTTTGACCAAAGATCAAGCAAAACTGGCTACGGCATTTGGATCCATGGTGTTGAAGATGACGCGCGAACTGACAAACCCTTCGATACGGATGGGTGCATTGCTCTAAAAAATCAAGACTGGCTCGAGTTAGAAAAATATATTTTTCCACTCGAAACCCCAGTTATAATCACCAAAGAAATGAATTTAGCAATTTCTAAGCAAGATCTTGATGATGAAAAAGAAAAAATCATGGAATTTGTTGCAGATTGGAGAACATCATGGAAAAATTCAGATATAAATAGTTATGATCATTTCTATTCTGATTCTTTTAACGCACAAGGTAAAAATAAAAAGAAATGGCTCGATATGAAGAAGAGTTTGAGCTCAATACGCAATGGCAATATAAATATTGAAATCAGTGAACCCAAAATCCTTGCCTTTGAAAATCAAGTTTTAGTTTCTTTTTATCAAAAATATCAAGCTCAAGGAAAAGAAGATTTTGGGAGAAAATTTTTATATCTACAACTTGAGAATTCAAAGTATAAAATTGTTTCAGAAAAATGGTTCAATGAACCAACAAAAAATGAACATATAAATGCTTTAGTTAGGCAAAAAAATGAATTCAATACAAAACAATAGTAAAAAGCAAACACGTAAATTTAACATTATATATTTCACTGATTCAAATAAAACCCACCATTACAAATTCAATTTGACATTTATAAAAATTGTTATAACACTTTTTGTCCTATTAAATACTTCATCATTTATACTTATTTATATAAGCTATTCTATGATAAAAAATAGCACTAACCAAGAAAAATACATTGTAAATTTCAAAAAAGATATATTAAATTATTACTTTGAAAAAACATATCTAAAAGATGAAAGAAAAAAGGAACACGAAAATATTGCTTCCATGATTGAAAACGAAATTAAAAAAGAAAATATGACTACCAGCCCTTCCATTGTAAAAAGTGAAGTAAAAATAGAAAACAAAAATTTAAACGCTACACAAGCAATTGAAAATACCATTCCAACCGCTCCCGTCAATCCTCCAATTAATAATATTGCTCAAGAAACTGCCAAACCTAAGAACCCAAGTGATACGATTATTCCACCAGTAGTTTTACATGAAAAAAAAGCTATTATACTTGAAGATAGTGGAATTAAAATTGAAAATCCAAAATTCGTCCAATCTGACAGTTCAACTAAAATAACTTTTTCACTTTTGAATACAGGTACAGTGAAAACAATTTCAGGGAATATTTGTTTAGTTATAATTGGATCATCTCCCCAAGGGGAAAATAAAATATTCAAAATCCCTAATCATCTCGAACTGAGTACAGAGCAAGTCCCATTTACTTGTGGTCCTGGAAACTTAGTCAAATTTAGTCGTCTTAGGCCATCGGAATTCAATATTAATATTGACAAAAATGAATTTATTATTAAGAAAATAAATATTTATTTTTCAGACAAAAACAAACCGGGTGTCGTTTTGAATAGCTTTTAAAGCTGTTTTAGCAAAATTTTGACACAGTGTTATTTTTGCCGCCTTATAGCCGATAAATCCTCATCTCGGCATTGAGGCTTTTATGTCCATCACTTATTTATTGACTCAAAATAATTTTAAAAATTTCATTAAAAAAATTATATTTTACATTTGCAGCTTTATTTTTCTGGTAAGTTGCGGTTCACAAGTCAATTCATTTTCTCTCAATGAAGAAAATAATGAAAATCAAGAGATTATATACTCAGAAGGATGGGGGATTCACTATAAATATCCAATAATCGTTCATTTAAGCAAAGAAATAATTCAAGAAAATAATAATATAAGTAAACAAATCCAAAATGCAATGAATACATGGAACAATGCAATCGGCAGAAAAATTTTAACACTTAAATTTGTAGATAAAATACATTCCGAAAATAATTTCTTAAGTTTATATGCACCTCTCAATTATAAAAATACCGCAATATATTTTGATAGAAAAAAGGACAACAGCAATGGCTGGCAAGAAAGAACAGGAAAAAATCGAAATATTCTTGCCAGCACTATTTTTAGCTCTAATAAAAATATTATTATTAAAGCTGCAATTCGTTTTAATCGAGACAATTATATTTTCGGCAATACAAAAACAGATCAAAGCTACGAAAAACAGATTTTGGTTGATATGGAAAGCATTGCTTTACATGAACTTGGACATGTTTTGGGATTAGGACATATGTTAAATGAAAGCAGCAGCGTAATGTACCCATTTATTAATACAGGACCCGACTCAATCGATAGTCCCAGCACTGTACGTTGCTTATCCAAAAATGATATCTACAGAATTCGTAGTATTTATATGGGTGGAAAGGAAGCAAAGTTTTCTTGCCTCCAAAAATAAATTAAGCTTTTTTAGTAAGAAGCCACGCATGATGAATTCTCTCATTGCGAAAATCTTTAGGGATGGTTTTTTTAGTTAAATCTTCAATAACAAATTTATCTTCAAATAATTCTTTTGCAAACTTAAAGGAACGCAAATTACAAGAAAACAAGATACTTCCATTTGATGTTAAAAGTTTTTCACATTGATTTAATAAGAATAAATAATCCTTTTGTAGATCAAAACTTTCATGCATTTTTTTAGAATTTGAAAATGAGGGGGGATCTAAAAAAATAAAATCATACTTTTTTGCCCGATAAGAAACTGTAGGAAGCCAAGTCATGATATCTGCACGAATGAATTCATGCTGCTCAAGAGAAATTTTATTTATTTTAAAATTTTCTTCTGCCCATTTTAAATAAGTATTGCTCATATCAACAGTTGTAATTCTCTCTGCTTGCCCATATGCAGCCGCAACACTTACAGATCCTGTATAAGCAAATAAATTTAAAACATTTTTACCCACAACACTTTTTTTTATAATTTGTCTTGTCTTTCTATGATCTAAAAAAAGCCCACTGTCTAAATAATCTGACAGATTGACTTTGAATTTCATTTCGCCTTCAGAGACTATTTTTGTAATTTCCTTTTCATCCTGTCTCTCATACTGAAACAATCCTTTTTGCCTTTTTCTAAGCTTTAAAAAGAGCTTGCTGTCATCTATAGCAAATAAATTTTTGATTGATAAAATAACTTCTTCAAGTTGTTCTTTATCCGCCTTCATATACTCTTCAGTATAACGCAAGGCCGCTTTTCCTCTTTCATATTCATAAACTATAATTGAACCATCATAATAATCAATTGAATAAGAATATTCAGGAATATCTTTATCATAAATACGAAATGCTGTTACATTATCTCGTTTTGCCCATTTTTTATGAAAATTAAAGTTTTTTTCGAGACGATTTTTGAACATTGAATCCATTTATTTTTCCTGTGGAATGCAGTCTAAAAAAGAATAAGCTCACCTTCTTCAACAACAACTTGAAGTTTGTCAGGGGCAACGGGTTCGTAAGTATCATTGAGTTCAAGGCAAAATTCAACAAATATCGCTTCAATTTTTTCAATTTTAAAAGGGATCACAAGGACTGGAGACGAGCTTTTATAATCCAAAATATGATTCGGATCGGACAATACTGTGGGCACGCTGATTTCAAAACTCATACTTTTCTTCTTTAAAAACTGCTGCTTTGCTCTTCCCATGACTTGGTTACAGAGCTCACCGCACATATCACTTAAAGCTGCATCATCGGCATGACTGGCGTCCATATCAGCACCCAGAATCTTTAAAAGACAGCGAGTTAGAACTTCTTTTGTCACATTGATTGAGAGCGACCCTTTAACCTGTGGGCTAGAAAGGCCTATAACAGCACTGACTTCACTCAGACTTTTATTGCCTGACTTCAAAAATGGTTTGGACGCTTCGACAGAAATTCCAGAAACGGATTCAAAAATATGAATCGTTGATTCCAAAAATATTTTTAAAATATCAGGCTCAAAAGCGCCGTGATCACCCCTTATTGGATTCATAATATATTTAATTTTATCTGCCAAAAGTTTATATCTATATGGTTTAACAAAGATAAAATTAACTCCAAGTGAGCTATATTTTGTTAAAGCATCTTTATTGGGAGAAGATGTAGTCACGATGATTTGTGAATTTGAAAAATCAGGGTTTTTAAGGATTAAATTAATTATTTCTGAACTTGGCATTTGCTTAAAATTAAGATCAATAATAGATAAATCAAATTTATTTTCACTCATTATTTTTTCTAATGGCTCAGCATGATCCCAAAAAAAAGGATCATGCCCATCTGCACGTAAAAAATGTTCTAAATTCTCTATTGACTTTTTTGATGATTCTGCAATAAATAATTTAGCCATATCTTTTTCCAGAAAGAATAAATACAGACAAAAATGGGTTGCCTCCAAAAAAATAAACTTACTTTTCTTCAATTCTTGGCAAAGCATACTCTTCAAAAAGCGCCCAACATCTTAAATCTTTGCTATAAAATGCCAACATAATTCCAACTTCTGACCAATATTTATAGCGAGCATTCCAATAAGTATAATATCTTAAATATAAATTTGAGGTTTTTCCATTTACCAATGAATCTGGTGTTGGCAGAAAATCATCAATATAGTAGCATTCTCCAGCTTGTTCTAATCTCAAAAAGGGTAAAGTAACTGGTTGGGGAGGAGGGCCTCTCACGACAACAGGTACGGTATTACAAGCATTTAAGAGCAAAAGTACAGATATATATATTATCAACGTATTTAAGTTATTTTTAATTTTCCGATTCCAAATTGGCATTTATAACCCTCTCTATCTCTGTCAAATATCGGAAAGGTTTAATAAGCGCTTAATTTTAGTAAGTGATACCCCACGCCAATTCTCTGACGAGTGTTCCTAAAGAAAGGTAAAAATGTCGCAATTTTATATTTTGCCAAACAAACCAAAACGCAACTATTTGAGCGAAAATTTTGACCCGCTCAATAAAAATGATGTGAAAGAAGTGATTGCTAAACTTAGTGCTGAATTTCCAAATAGTTTTAAAAGTGCGGGAAATTGGTATGGACTTTTTCATGAAGCTTCTTGCGCTATTTCCGAAGCCCAGACTATTTTAGAACTTGATCTCTATTTTGATACTAAAAATACAGAGGCAGAGGCAAAATTAAATGAATTTGAAGAAAATATTCTTTCCCCGCTCTTGATTGCACGCAGTGAATTAATGGATATTTATATGTCCTCACCATGGCGAAATGCAATGCACACGTATGACAATGGTAGAATTTTTAATGATTTTAAAATTCGCAGAAAATATACAAATCAAAAAATATCACTGTTACAAATCGAAGAGAATCAACATATCCGTGAATATAAAAAATTTGTAAATTCTGCCAAAACTAAATTTGATGATAGAATACTTCCAATCTCTGTTGTAGTTGGTAAGCTAAATGACAATGATCCCAAACTTCGTAAATCCGCATTTTTATCATATTGGAAATTTGTGAAAGAAAATGAAAATTTTTATCAAGATAATTTCACAGCTCTATTAGAAAATAGATGCAAACAAGCACAAGTTGTGCAAGCTAAAAATTACATAGAAGTCGCATTCTCTGAATTAGGTAGAATTGATTATGGAGAAAAAGAATGTAAAGAATTAAGAGACTCTATTCATAGAGCTTCTTTGCCACTCATACATAAATTAGCACTAGGACAAAAAGAATCTTTACAATCAGATTCAATTAAGCCTTGGGATATATCTATTTATCCTAAATTAATGCCTGAGAAAAATCCAGTAAATGGAGATTTAGATAAACTTGTTTTAAGTATGCAAAATATAACATCCAAAATTCACCCAAGCTTTGGAAAACTCTTTCATGAAATGAAAGCAAATAGTTTAATAGACATCTCGCCAAGAGCAAATAAAGCTGCTGGAGCGTTTTGCGTTACCTTTCAAGAGAGTAAAGTTCCCTTTATTTTTGCAAATTTCAGCGGTCATTTTAGGGATGCAATTACTTTTGTCCATGAATTTGGCCATGCTTTGCATGGATATGCCGTTTCAAATATCAATAATATTCTTTTACGTCACCCTGGATTTGAATTCTGTGAAGTTGCAAGCATAGGTCTAGAACTTTTGGCCAGTCCATTTTTTACCGCATGGTGGAACAATAAAAGTGACGCAAAAAAAGCTCTCGCTTTTCAACTGTTTCATATGCTGCATTTTTGGCCCTTTATGGCCATGATGGATGAATGGCAGCATGTTATTTATTCTGGTAAAGAAACAGGTGATGCAAAACAACGTAACAAAGCCTGGCTCAACATTTCTAAAAAATATCGCCCCCAAGTGGATTGGAGTGGTTGTGAAGAATTTGAAGAATTGGGCTGGATGAGTCGTCCACATATTTTTACCTCACCTTTTTATTATATCGACTATGGAATTGCTCAAGTCGGAGCTCTACAATTGTGGAAACAAAGTAGAGAAAATTACTCTCAAGCAGTGCATAATTATATTTCTGGCCTCAGCTTAGGCGCCCAATGCTCGCTGCAGGATTTATTCACTTCCTCAGGACTTAATTTTGATTTCAGTGAAAAAATGATTCAAGAATTATGCAACGAAATTGAGAAAGTCATAGAGGATGTGAGTTGAAGATGTGCAGATTTTGAAAAAGTGATTAAAGATTTAATTTGTAGAAATTATTTTTATTTGATTCTTATCATGAGCGAAGTTATAAAAGATAAAATTGCTTTAAACATTCTTTTGCCTTTTTATTTGTTCTAAAATTGCTAAAATTAAAAAGATCATATAAAAAATATCAATTAAACTTTCTTAAAGCAATGAAGATTCTGTTTATACCGTTCTGATCAAGCCATTAAATAACAACTTAATAATTTTAACAACTTCATTATTAAAGTGAGTATTTATATGCTTGAATCAATGTCGTACCTTTGCAATAAGGATGGTTTTTATTGCCTATTTTGGGCATCTATTCATCAGCTCACAGTAGCTGCGTCGACTTTGTTTATTACTAAAGGCATGCGCTACGCAACTTCAAGCAATCCGCAGGAAGCAATTATCAATATTTGCGTATTTGTCATCAGTTTTATAGTCATTTATTTTCCAAGCACACTTTCACTTATTTATTTGCAAAAATGGCATTTACAATCGCTTGCGCTATATATTCAAAATTTTAAAAAAATAAATTACGGAAAGACAACTTGGGCACAACCCCGAGACAAAGCCAAACACGAGTCTTGGTTGACAAATGAAGGTAATCATATTATTGATTCTGCGAATCAGTTACTTTATGAACTCTATTCCATTCTGTTGTTTTCTTTTTTTAATATTATTATTGCCGTTGCTTTAGTTTTGAGAATTCTTTATTGCTATTTCCTGGCAAGCATTGTATTATTATTTTCTCATTCTTTTTTAAAGAAAAAATTAACAAAACATTTATCAAACTCATGCACGCAAAGAAAAATCTTACCCAACTTATGCTCAGTGCATGGGAAAATATCTTTATCGGCAATCGCTATAATATTAATTTCTGGGAGCGAAAATTCACAAACATGCTTAATCTTACAACTCGCTCTGCCATTACTTATGACATAACCCGCATGACAGTGAGTGGAGTGACAGAGACAATTGCCTTAATTGTAATATCGGTCGGTAACCGAATTTTTCTTGTTGAAAACAGTTCAAATATTTCTGCCATCACGGCTCTTATCTTTACATTTCTACGACAAATACAAATCATTTAAAATCTCATTGCCTTTTTCAATTCCATTTTAAGTTGGCAAGGAGTCTCTCAACGCATCACAATTCAGGTTATGATGGCTAACTTGACTTTTGAATTTAGCAATAACAATAAATAAAATTTTGCTATTAAATTTATAAAACTTATTTTTACATACAATCTCCAGAAATATACAAAAATTGTAACAAGTTAAGCTAAAAAGTATTTTTTTAAAAAAACTTCAATTTTGGCATAGACTTTTTCTTTACACTATTCTTAAGAATTTATCTCCTTTATTTTTCTTGGTATTTGTTTGCCTATACAAATCATAAAGGACACCTTGTTACAAGCTTATTATGTTGCTTTACTTGAAGCATCTATTGGTGCTTGCATACTCCTCAATAGTTTTGTGATAATAAAGAATTTAAAAAAAATAATCGGTATACACAACTCTATTTTCTTAGGAATATTTTTAACTATAATTTCAATATTTATTTTGAGTTTAAGTCAGAAAATATATACTATTTGCAGTGCTTTGTTTTTATTTTAAGCGGAAATTTCATTATTTAATATTGATACGACATAACTTCGCTTTGCAGCCACTCCAAGCCAATACAGAGGGAACATTGAATCAGTTATCATGACTATTTGACTGCGGAAATTCCGTTTGGCCACTTTATTTTTGTTAAAATTTATGAAATAGATGATATAAAAATCAATATTATTTCTTCTGAGTTTATTATTTAAATATCATCTATTAAAATATTTTTTGTTCCATATTTTTCGATAATTTGTAAATTATGCGAAAAAGACTTAGAAGGAAATTATGCAAAATTTTATCCAAGAGCATTTAAACAATTTTATATCTTTTTTAATTTTAAAATTTACAGCTTTTCATTTTTGCGCTATTAATTATTGATGTTTTTCGAAATTATTTTTAATAATTTTATTATGATAGAAAGGTAAAAATGACAAGAGTTAACAATTCATTTATAATTAAAGTCTGTTTCATTTCTTCATTCTCTCTTTTGGGAAAGATAGGAATTTATGCAAATCAAAATCCCAATTACTTAATTCCAAAAACCCACATTTCAGCAAATGATAAATACATATTATTGGAAGCTCTATCTGATGATATTATTCATATTGAAACGGCCCAAGGAACTCTGCCAAATACTCCCCAGCCCATTTATAGTTCACCTATGATTTCAAAAAATCTTCCCTATAATGGAGCAACAGAATTCCAAAAATCAGAAAATAAAATTGAAACAAAAAGTCTCTCGATCAATGTAGACAAGGAATCATTATGCATATCATTTTTCAATAAAAAACTTGGCTATGATTTAACTACACTCTGTCCCACATTTAACGAGAAAGATAATAATTCACTTAAAATTATTTCTAATCAAAATAAAAATGCTTATGGTTTGGGACAATATTTTTATGATCCCAATTTTGCAGATGGAGACTGGATAGGTCGAAAATGGGAGCCCGGTGAGTTTGGCAATGCATTTGTCGGATTCGCAGGTGGAGCTAACTCAAAAGTACAATTTCCAATTTTATATGCTCTTGGTAATGAAAAACAAAACTATGCTCTTTTTATTGATAGTACATATAAAATGGCTTGGGACTTTACCCGTACAGATTACTGGAATGTGAATCTTTGGGAAAAACAAATTCGCTACTTCGTAATTGCAGGCGAAAATATAGAAGATCTTAGAGCAAAATATATCTCACTTGTTGGCAATCCCACAGTTCCTCCAAAAAAACTTCTTGGTCTCTGGGTCAGTGAATATGGCTTCAAAAATTGGAATGAAATAGACAATAAATTAACAAGTTTAAGAATGAATCATTTTCCTGTTGATGGCTTTGCTCTTGATCTTTATTGGTTTGGTGGAACAAAAGGAATGGGAAGTTTAATATTTGATGAAAATAACTTTCCAAATCCAAAAGAAAATATAAAAAATTATAAGAAAAAAGGCATAGAATTTATTCCTATTCAAGAGCCCTATATTTCTGAGTCAGCACTAATACCAAATTCAAATATAAATGATTTTACTGACCTCGTTTCCCGTTGTTACCTTGTGAGAAAATATGCTCAAGGCTGCGCCCCAAGTTATTTTAAAAACTATTGGTGGGGGAGCGGGGGGATGCTTGATTGGAGCAATGAGGATGCATCGGCTTATTGGTATCAAAAAAAGCAGGTTCCCCTTGTGAAATTAGGGATTACCAATTTTTGGTTAGATTTAAATGAGCCAGAAATGTATGATCCAAATGCATATTATGCTGGAATAAAAATCAATGGTGTTCTTAAAAACAGACACGCAGATATTGCTAATTTGTATGCCCTAAAATGGATTGAAAGTTTAGATAAAGGCTATGAATTAAACAAAAACCAATTAGAATTTTCCTATCGCCCCTATTATATGAGTCGGGCAGGATCTCCAGGTATGCAACGCTATGGTGCTGGAATGTGGTCCGGAGATATTGGCTCCAATTTAGGTGGACTCAAAGCGCATATCAATACACAGATGAATGTTTCTTTAAGTGGTATTGATTTTTATTCCGCTGATACAGGTGGATTTCATCGCAACGTATTTGATGGGAAAGATATTGGTCGACTTTACACAATGTGGTTTGCCAATGCCACTGCCTTCGACTTTCCGGTGCGTCCCCATACTGTCGTTGGTGAAACTAATAATTCAGAGACATCTCCCTCTCTCATCGGTGATATAACTTCAAATAGAGAAAATCTTTTGCAACGCTATGCTCTAGCACCATATTACTACTCTCTATTTTATCGCGCTCATTTATTTGGTGAAGCAGTAACTCCTCCACTTATAACTTTTTATCAACATGATAAAAATGTTCGAAAGATAAGCAGTGAGAAAATGATCGGAAAATTCTTACTTGCCAGTGCCGTATTCCAGTATGAAGATCCTATTCGCAGAGATATTTATTTGCCCGAAGGAAGATGGCTTAACTTTCATACCCTAGATGAAGTAACTAAAACTGGAAAAGTATTTATTGATTTTCCAACTTATTTAGATGGAAAATATAAAATTCCACTTTTTGTCAGAGAGGGCGCTATAATTCCACAGACATATGTTGATGAAAAAACGATGGATATGCAAGGCTTGCGTTTGGATGGATCTAAAATAAATGATCTTATCATTAAAGTTGTACCAAGTGAAAAAGAGAGCAGCTTTGTTC
This sequence comes from Fluviispira sanaruensis, assembly GCF_004295685.1. NCBI lineage: Bacteria > Pseudomonadati > Bdellovibrionota > Oligoflexia > Silvanigrellales > Silvanigrellaceae > Fluviispira > Fluviispira sanaruensis. Next base: position 427,116 of record NZ_AP019368.1, on the reverse strand, counting down.
TATACGAAGATGATGGAGGGAGTAGGGAATATTTGGCAAAAAATTATGCTCAAACACATATTTCACAATTCAAATCATACAATATTGCAAAAGTAGAAATTTCTCCTACCCAAGGAAAATATAATGGAATGCCTTTGACAAGAAAGCAGCAAATTGAAATAGCAATTCCGAATGAAAGCGTCGCTTTTGTGAATTTAAATGGTAATTTATTAGAAAAATGCAATAATAATTTACAAGAAAATTGTTGGGAAGTTACATTTAAAAATACGGCGCGAGTAAAAACAAGTTCTTTGGATATTAGTAAAAAATATATTTATGAATTTTCATTACAACAGAATCTGGCCGACAGTGTGCAGTATAATTTTTCCTGTTTAAATGCAAAAACCGTTTTTGGTGAATCTATTTACATAGTAGGAAATATTCCAGAATTAGGAAATTGGAACACAGCTCAAGCCCATAAACTCTTTCCAGTGGAATACCCAACATGGACAAATTATATTGCAAAAATTTCCACTCAACACAAAGATATTGAGTGGAAATGTCTGAAAAAGAAAGAAAGCACCGGTGAAGTTGTTCAATGGCAAGCAGGACAAAACAATATTTTTAAAACCACCCGTGGAGGTTATGGCGGAAATGTTGAAGGGAGATTTTAAGAACAGAACTTGAATTTCCTTCTCACTCAAGCGAAATACTTTCCAGAGATAGTCAAAACTATTTTATGATATAAACAGAATCAAATTATTGGATGCTGCATAATTAGCAACTTTTCAAAGGCAAATTATTTTACTTTACTTTTCGATAAAGTTTCAAGATAGCGAAATAAATTATTACCATCTATATTTATTTTCTCTTCACGAAGAGTCGGCAATAAATTAATTTTTTTGTTTTTCAGCAAAATATATTTGTTTTCTAATGGTGAAAAGCAATATGCATTTTCTTTTTCACTTGAATATGCATTTGCATTTTCAAGTGAAAAAGAAGTAAGAAGAATAAATTTAAGTACATATTTAGTAATTATTTTCATTATAAATTTCCCTCATTTAATTTTAAAAACCAATTTAAATAATTATAAAATGCTGATCAGCGATACAATCTATATTGAATAAAAACATATTAGTCAAATAATTTTATAAAAATTTATTTAATAGATAGCCAAAACAATAAAGATTTAAAATTTAAATAAATACTTAAATTAAAAAAATAATAATAAAATAGTTTATTATTATTTCTAATTAATTTCTCACATATTTATATAAAGTATTATTTGATATCTATTAGAATATATCTTAAACTAAAGTAAAATTTCTGAATAAGGAAAATTAACCACTGTTAAAGCTTTTAAATCATTTTCAGAGGAGGTTATGGCGGAAATATTGAAGCGAAATTTTAAGCACTCAATTACAAGCTTCATTATCACTCAATTGAATGATATTTGGTATAGATAAATAGCGGATCTGATCAGGAGAGTAAGGCAATGTAATTTTACAAAAATGATTAAATGTCCTACCTCCTAAAAACCTAAAATCTCTGACTTCAATTCTCCCATTCACAATAAGATGCTCACTCAATGCAAATGGTCTCCACTGAAAATTAAAACTTCTATCTGTTGAAGGTTGAACAAATTTATAGGATTCTCCATATTTTGAAATACATTGATTTCTAAACGATTCGATTTCATCTGAGTTCTGAGAAGATATTTGAAAAAATCGCAATATATATTTCCCTATTTGTTTTGTTCTCCATACGCCATCTGCTGTAACATAGTTGCTATTACTATCTGTTAGCCATTCCCATCTGTCCTCTTGAGGAGAGTAGCAATAAACATAGGCGCTTACGGAGGAATATGCAGTTGCACTTAGTACAATAGGAGAAAGGAAAAATAGTTTAAAAATATTATTAATTATTATGTTCATTATAATTTTCCTTTAAATAATTTGAGAATAGAATAAAATACTTGAAAGTAATTTAATATATATTGTATATACATATGTAAGTCAAACAATTTTTTAATTTTTTATTAAATAGATAACCATTTTTATAAATTTTTTTAAATTTCGTATAATTAAAAAATTCACTAGTTGCAAATTTTTTATATTTTTGTTCATAATTTTACAAAACTTGAAATACCATATTGAATGGAATATCCTCAAATATATAAAATAAATACAAAAGAGGACTTATGTCTTTTATAGTGTTTACTCAGGGAGGCTCATCCGATATGAAAATTAGATCAGCAAAAATTGCTTTTTTTATTTTTCTATTTCTCTTTTCTATTCAATTATTTCTTAAGCAAAACTTATTCGCTAAATGGGATGGCCCGACGGATGGACCATCAGGACAATCAGCCAAGAATATCATTTTTATCTCAGCAGATTTTAGGAATGGTGGCGTCTCTTCTGTCTATCGCGGCTTTGAAGCCGCCGCCGAAGCATTATCGTGGAATGTAAAAATAGTGAATGCAGATGGAGGAAAAAGTAATACGAAAAAATTATTTATTGATGCATTAAAATTAAGGCCACATGCAATTGTTCTTGGTGGATTTCCCCCAGAAGAACTCGGAGATGAAATTGAGCAAGCAAAAAAATTAAAAATAATTCTAATTGGCTGGCATGTGACTGACAAACCAGGCCCATATAAAGATGTTTTTACGAATATTACAACAGACCCAAAAGAAGTCGCAAAAATAGCTGCGGAATATGCTATTAAAGATGGAAAAAAAAAGGCGGGAGTTGTTTTCCTTAACGACGATAGATTTCCAATTGCAAATACAAAAACTGAGGCCATGCGCAAAATCATAGAAAGCTGTGAAAAATGTAAAGTGCTTTCTGTTGAAAACATCCCACTAACAAATGCAAGTGAAGATATTTTATCTGTCGTTCCCCGCTTAAACGAAAAATTTGGTAAAAGCTGGACTCACACATTAGCAATAAATGACTCTTATTTCGATAAAATTAATTATGCTTTAGCCAATTCTGGACGGAAAGATATTAGAAATGTTTCTGCAGGAGATGGTTCACTCAAAGCCCTCACACGTATCCGTTCAGGCTATGCCTATCAATTGGCAACAGTAGCTGAACCCTTAAATTCCCAAGGCTGGCAACTTGCTGATGAGTTGAACAGAGCATTTGCAGGCAAACCTCCAAGTGGCTTTATAAATAAACCTGTATTAGTGACAAAAAATTTATTAGAAAGATTAAAAAAATCATATGTAGATTCTGGTTCTGGCTATGAGGATGCATACATAAAAATATGGGGTCAAAATAAGAAGAAAAATAAATGAATTCACAATTTAATTCTCTTTATCTGGAAAATAAAATGCAAAAATATCTGAGCAAATTAATTTACACATTAATTGTGACACTTTTCATCACTCAATTTTTCTTAGATAAAAATATTTATGCTAAATGGGAAGGGCCTACTTCAGGTCCTCCTGCACAAATGTCAAAAAAAATTATTTTTATTTCTTCTGACTTAAGAAATGGTGGAGTATCTGCAATATTTAGAAGTTTTAAAAGTGCTACTAAATATTTAAATTGGAGTATTCAAATTTTAGATGGGCAAGGTCAGATTGAAACGATAAGAAAAAAATTCATTGAAGCAGTCAATGCAAGACCACATGCAATTGTCCTTGGAGGTTTTCAACCAGATGAGAACAGTTCTTATGTGCTTGAAGCCAAAAAAAATAAAATTATTCTCGTTGGATGGCATGCAAGTGAGAAAGCTGGAGCTACAAAGGATCTTTTTGTCAACGTATCTACCAATGCACTCGACGTTGCAAAGATTGCAGCAAATTTTGTTATCAATGACTCAAAGGGTAAAGCAGGAGTTGTTATTTTTAATGATAATCAATTTGAAATCGCAAATGCCAAAACAAACCATATGAAGGAAATTATAAATGCGTGCAAAAATTGCAAACTTCTCTCCATTGAAAATGTTTTAATTTCAAATGCTGAAGAAGAAATACCATCTGTAGTTCCACTTTTGAATGAGAAATTTGGAAAGTCATTGACACATATTCTGGCGATTAATGATATTTACTTTGATAATATTCACTATTCTCTCGCAAGTATTGGGAGAAAAGATATAAAAAGTGTCTCAGCGGGTGACGGTTCTATAAAGGCTTTAAGACGGATACGGTTTGGCTCTTCCAGTCAAATTGCGACTGTAGCAGAGCCTCTCAATTCCCAAGGTTGGCAGCTTGCTGATGAACTTAATAGAGCATTTGCAGAAAAAGAAAGCAGTACATATATTAGTAAACCCATTTTAGTAACAAAAAAGTTACTTGATAAATTAAAAGATAATGAAATAGATTCTGATTTGAATTATGAAAAATATTATTTAAAAATATGGCAAATAAAAAAATAAAATTATCTATAAGCCGACAACAATAGAACTTCTGACATACTTAAACCAAGCTTTTTTACAACAGCACTTGCATCAATACCATCACTGAGCAGTTTTTTCGCTTCTAAATATTTATCGCTTTGAATCTCTTTAAAAATCTCTTCATTTGGCACGTTTGTATCAAATAATTTAAGAATTTTCTGAGCTTTTCTTGTGTTTTCTAAAATTTTTTCATTTATTTGACTTGCATCTTTCATAATTTTTTCAAGAGACATACTCCGCATAGCTAATTTTGACAAATTATCTTCCAAAATCATTCCTGAGTGCTTATCAACTTCGAGCAGTACGCTATTTATTTTTTTTGTGACGTCTTCCCATTCTGCATGCGCTTCTGAACCTATTATTCTTAGTTTATTTAAGGTCTCATTTGCTAATTTTTTAGCATCTTGTACTTCTCTTGCTAATGCAGATTGCATCTCAATTAATTGCCCTCTCTCAGCATCGAGTATTGCAAATTCTTTGTCTCTTTTTCGTTTACCGCTGGCAAGCCATCTCAAACAAAATGTAATGAAAATGGATTGAATTATTAAAAAAATAAATCCAATACATAGCACAATAGCTATAGAATTCATTTTTGAATCACTCCACTGTTATTCAAATAATCTTCCAACACAGATTCATCTATTGGATCAATACTTAACACTTCACATAGGGTTTGATATTTAGTTCCACGTTTTAAAAATTCTTCCACACTTAAGACACGGGTGAGAATTTGGAAATAGGTAGGAGCTTCTGTATGTCTATATTCTACTTTGCGAGATTTTCTTGACCAATAATCTGGAATTTCTACCCAAACACGCAGTAAACTTTGTTTCTTAAATTCAGTTGTAGATAAAAATAAAACACCTTTGTTAGATATGCCAACAGTCTCAGAGTTAAGCATTTTATTTGGTAAATTTGAAATTTTATATTCACAGAAACGGATTGGAATTTTTTTAGTTATGAGTCTTAGATCAAAAGGAGTGGGCTGTATTTGTGCGGAAGCACCAGCTTGATTAATTTCTTCAATATCCTCAATAGTGAGGTTTTTTTGCATATGAAAAAACTCCATTCAGCATTTTCTACTTATATGCTTAAAATTTTTATTTCTTAATAAATATTTTATCAATTTTTTCTTTCATTGTTGCAGCATTAAATGGCTTAACAATATAATTGTTCACTCCGCTTTTTACTGCTTCAACAATATTATCTTTATCTGCTTCCGCTGTTACCATAAGAAATGGCAGATGCTTCAGCTTTGGATCGGCTCGCACCATTTTGAGCAGCTCAATTCCCGTCATGTTAGGCATATTCCAATCACTAACAATAAATTCTATTTGAGGATTGACCTTCAAAAAATTTAAAGCAAGTTGTCCGTCCTCTGCTTCTGAAATGTTTTGATAGCCAAGCTGTTTGAGAACGCTCTTAACTATTTTTCTCATGGTTGGAAAATCATCTACGATTAAGATATTCATCTGGGGGTTTGGATAAACCATTTTAAAGGCACTCCTTTCTCAAAAGCCTTACTCCTGCAAGAGGTGTCTCAGCTTTAACTTCATTTTTTGAACAGCCTGAGTATGCAACTGAGATACACGAGATTCTGTTACATCTAATATTCGGCCAATTTCTTTTAAATTTAAGTCTTCATAGTAATAAAGACTTAAAACTAATTTTTGTTTTTCTGGCAATTCTTCCACTGTTTTCATAATAATATCACGAACTCCCTTATTCTTTAGTTGAATAAAAGGATTTTTTGAATTTGGATTTTCAAGGCAATCAAGTAACGATTTTTTGTCACTAGAATGTGTCCCACCCAATTCTTCAAGGCTCATCATTGAAACGCGCGTCCTTCCCATACGCTCTTGATATTCCTCTAAAGGAACCTCAAGAAACTGAGCAATTTCTCTCTCAGTTGCAGGACGACCAAGTTTATGTTCAAGTTCAAGTTTAGCTTTATCTTCTTTTTTGTTACTTTCTCGCACACTTCTAGGTACCCAATCCTGATTTCTCAATTCATCCAACATAGCTCCACGCACACGAAATTCTGCATAGGTTTTAAACTTATTATCTCGACTAGGGTCATATTTATCAATCGCATCCATTAATCCAATGACACCTGCTGAAAAAAGATCGTCTAAATCAATGTTAGATGGCAACCGCGCTGCAATCTTTTGAGCAATATATTTTATAAGAGGGGCATAATCCATAATGATTTGATTTCTCATAGGATCACTCGTTAAAGGAACAGCTCTTGTTTGATTTTGTGCAACTTTTTTTGGTTTTGGTTGTTCAGCATTATCATCAACAAAAATTTGTTTTTTTTGTGTGGCTCCCGATGTGCTCATTATGCCTCCAAAAAACATTATTTATATGCAAAAACTTCATTATTATTGGCTGCAATCATTCTTCGCCAAAAAAATTGCATTGTTCCTTTAAGCTGACCCACTGTACTTTGTGTAACTATCTGACGTGAAATATCTCTTAAACCTTGAGAAGCCAAAGAAAATGGATATCTCTGCACATAAGGCACTCTTTCGCGCACAGAAGCTCTAACGGATTCATCAAAAGGAATAAACCCAAGATATTCAACGCGTACTTGCAAATATTCATCCGCTAATGTAGATATTTTTTCATATATTCTTTTTGCTTCTTGATCATTGTGAGCCATATTTACAATAAGCTTGAATGAGTTTTCAGAAGTGACTTGCGCAAGAATTTTTATGCTTGCATAACAATCTGCCAAACTTGTTGGTTCGGGCGTCACAACCATTATAATTTCCGCAGCAGAAGTCGTCCAATATTGTACATTTTTTGAAACTCCTGCAGGTGTGTCGATGATCACAACATCAAATTCCTCATCTAAAGCTTCTATTTGATCAAGCAAAACTAATTTCTGTAGTTTATCCAATTCAGGGACTTTCATGACTCCACTTGAGGAAGGAATAATTCGCACACCTTCAGGCCCCGTCATGATAATTTCTTTTAGATGTCGTTCACCACAAAGCACGTCATCTAAAGTGTATTTTGGTCGTAAATTTAAAACTACATCTAAGTTTGCTAAACCAAAATCACCATCAATAAGCAATGTTCTCATTCCGAGCCTAGCCATACACAGTCCTAGATTTGCCGTGGTCAAAGTTTTGCCAACCCCACCTTTTCCACCAGATACAGCAATAACAGTAGGTATCTTTTGCGTAAATTGAGGCTGAATTATTTTATTCACGCCTTCTTTCTCAATATTTTTCATTATTTCTCTTAGACTTGAAGCTTGATCAAACACTGCTCCCCTCCTAAAATCTTACCGATTTATAACTTTAGTAATCTCTCAACAACTCTTTCCTTAGATGCAATTTCTAAGTCTTCTGGAACACGTTGACCGGTCGTAAAGTAACTTAATGGGATTTTTGCACTCACACTGCTATTTAATATTTCTCCAAATGCCCACGACTCATCAAGTTTTGTAAAAATCAAACTGCTTGGTGATAAAAATTTAAATCCTCTAATTGTTTCATCAATATCTCTTTGTTTCATTGTGCAAGACATCACAAGGTGAAACTCGATCGGCAAAGGAACAGTTAACATTTTTCTTAAAAATTCCATTTGTTCATTAAAGCGCGTGCTAATTCCTGCAGTATCGATAAGTATATAATCGTAATTATTATTTTTTGAGATATATTTTAATAACTCATTTTTATCACTTGTCTCGGCGAAAGGACATTCTAAAATTTTTGCGTACACACGCAATTGATCTGATGCTGCAATTCTATAGGAATCCATCGAAATTAATTCAACTGTTTTTCCATCCGTGATTTTTAATTTTGCCGCAATTTTTGCGATTGTCGTAGTCTTACCAACCCCAGTTGGTCCGACAAGACAGATTATTTTTTTTCTTCCATTCTCAATTCGGAAAGGCCCTGTTACTTTTAAATATTTAAAGATAAATTTAATAGCATTGCTTAAATAAAAATCTCTTGTTTTTTCTGGGGATGCAACCAACTCTTCACTTAATTTAGGATCCTCTAATCCCTTTAAAAAGGTTGAGAGTTGACTTATAAAATTCTCTGAAACTCCTGCAGTTCTAAGCCTTATACCTATGTCTGTGATATGCGTGTTAGAACCATCAACTGTTTTCTTATACTTTTCCTTCATAATATCATGCAAAAGAAGTTTAATCTCTTGCATTTGTTCTGAAATATCGACTTGGGGTAAAGCCTCTAATTCTTTTCTTACTTTAGAAATTTCACTTCGAAGTACGCCAATATCTTCTATATTCTCAGCATTATCATAATAACTTTTCCCGCGATTTTGTTCAGGAGCTAAGAGTCTTTCTTTTGAATTATCTTTTTGCAATGCGCTCGCTAAGGTTTTTGCCATAATACGCGTCTCAGAATTTAAATTGACCAGACTTGGACTATTTTGTGGACGATATATTTTTGTGTCCCCTTTTACAACAGTTGCTTCATTTTTGGGTTTGATTCTTGGAAAATCAACTTTAGGTAAATTCTGTCCGGATTTAGGAGAAATCACACGTCCATTCATAGTTGCATTTGCAGTTGCAGTGACTTCATAGATCCGACAATTTTTATCAAGATCTTCAGAATATATTTCTTTTTCTTTGGTAGAAAGAATGATTGCGTCTCGACCAAGCTCTAACTTAACAAGTTTTATTGCGTCTTGAAGTGAAAACGATTCAAACTTTCTAATTTCCATTTTTTATTCCTTCATAACTAAACAGTAAAATTTAAATAATCATTTCTAAATTTTTAATATTAACATCCCCAGGAATTTCATCGTATGATAGAACAACTAAATGAGGAATATAGCGTGAAACTAAGCGCTGAAATGCCTGGCGCATTTTGGCACTTATGAGAAGAACAGGTTGCGATCCTTCGCGCTCAAAAGCAGCAATGCTTTTCATTAATTTTTGCAATATTTCTTGTGCATTCTTAGCATCTAAATTTATATAGGAAGTCCCATTTTCGGTAGTCACAAGTCCTCCAGATAAAATATCTTCAATCAAGCGATCAAAGGTAACAACCAAAACTTCTTCCTTTTCATTCAAAAGTTTTTGCACAATATTTCTGCCAAAACTTTTGCGACATTGCTCAGAAAGAACATCGGGATTTTTAATAATTCTACAATGATCCGCTAAGCACTCAAATAGGGTAAGAATGTCTCGCACTGACACATCTTCACGAAGCAGGTTTTGCACGACTTTCACAATTTCTCCTAATGAAAGTCTATCTGATTGAAGCACTTCATCGACCACTTTTGGATTTGATTCTTTTAATTTATCGATTAAATATTGCATATCTTGCCGCGTGATAAGTTCTGCCGCATGTTCCTTTAAAACTTTTGTTACATGCGTCGCTATAACTGTGGAGCAATTCACAACTGTGTATCCTCTAAAGACAGCCTCATCTTTATCGCGTTTGTGCACCCATATTGCAGGCAATCCATAGACAGGATCTTTCGTGGTTTCGCCACTGATAGGTAAATCAACACCACCAGGATCCATCGCAAGAAAATAATCGACCATTAAATTTCCTTGAGATATTTTATTGGATTTCAAAAGAATTTGATAAGATCCAGGATCGAGCTGAAGATTGTCACGCAATTGAACTTGTGGAATGATTATTCCCATTTCTTGAGCAAATTGTTTACGAATACCTTGTATTCTATCAACAACCTCTCCATCTTGCGCAGGGTCAATTAAAGGAACAAGACCATGCCCAACCTCTATGGCAAGCATGTCAATTTTCATGATACTATCTAGGTTATTTACGTCTTTTTCATCTTTTTTCCGCTCATCTGCATCTTTCATACTTTCTTCTGTTTTCTTTTTATTATCAATCCAATTATGCGACATTCTTCCAAAGATGACGAGAATTGATCCCAAGATAAAAAAAGATAATTTTGGAAACCCTGGTATTAATGCTAAACAGAAAATCAATCCAGCAGCAATATAAAATGCTTTAGGGTGAATTCTTATTTGATTTAAGACTTCACTCCCTAAATTTCCTTCGCTCGTCGCTCTTGTCACGATAATACCAGCTGCAGTGGAAATCATAAGTGCGGGAATGGCACTGATTAATCCATCACCCACAGCAAACAGAGTAAAACGAGCGGCAGAGTCTTGAGGTGTTAAATCATGCATTAAAACGCCAATGGAAAAACCTACAATTATATTTACAACTGTAATAATAATTCCTGCAATGGCATCACCGCGAACGAATTTACTCGCACCATCCATTGCACCATAGAAATCGGCTTCTTTTTCAACTGACTTTCTCCTTTTTTTTGCTTCGTCAGCATTGATATGCCCCGCGTTTAATTCCGCATCGATCGCCATTTGCTTTCCTGGCATGGCATCCAAGGTAAATCGAGCAGCAACTTCAGCAACGCGCCCAGCACCTTTGGTGATCACGATAAAATTGATCACCATTAAAATTATAAAGATAACAAAACCAACGACAAAATTACCACCGACAACGACCTTACCGAAACCTACAACTAAGTTTGCGACTTCTCCATCAGCACCATGCAAAAGAATGTTTCGAGTCGTTGCAACGTTCAAAGAAAGTCGAAATAAAGTCGAAATTAATAATAAAGTTGGAAAAACACCGAACTCAAGTGGCTTTGTTATATAAATACTTACCAGTAATATAATTAATGCAACAGATATACTTATTGCCAATAAAAAGTCGAGAAAAAATACTGGCAAGGGAAAAATCATCATGAGGACTGTGCCAACCACAACAACAGCCATAATAAGATCTGGATTTTTTGTCATTGCTTGCGCAGTCAATGAACTTGTCGGGGAATTAGTAGCAACTTGCGTCGAACTTTTTGCCATACATTATGCCTCAAATCTTTCAAAGTATTTTCTACCTCTAATTTTATGTATATATTTGATCACTTCGATAACACTTTGATATAAAACGGGCGGTATTTCTTGCCCAACTTTTACAGTTTTATAAAGTGTTCTTGCCAGTGGTTTATTTTCAACAATCATAATGTCGTGTTGCTTCGCAATTTCTCTAATTTTAAAAGCAATGAGATCCTGTCCTTTTGCAATGATAACAGGTGCTGTCATTCCTTTTTTATAGCGAATAGCTACAGAAAAGTGTTCTGGATTCGTCACAACAAAACTTGCTTTAGGCACTTCTCTCAAACTTTTCCGCATCACAAAATCACGCGCCATTCTTTTTCTTTGGGATTTTAATAGAGGATCCCCTTCATGCTTTTTTACTTCTTCTTTTAATTCTTGCTTAGTCATCTTCATATCTCTATTAATTTTCCAGAAATTATAAGAAAAATCTCCACCCCCAATGACTACACCTGCAGCGCACATAACAAGCATTAATTTTGATATTGAATTCCCAATATTTTTCATATAATCTAAATTATTGTAAAAATAGTTTTCACTTGCTGAAAAAATTTCACTTTTCAATACTATAAAAATGAGAATACTAAAGATTAAACATTTCGTTACAACTTTGATCATTTCCACAAATGAATTCACACTGAACATTCTGGCAAAACCTGAGATTGGATCTAATTTTCCAATATTAAAATTCAATTTTTTCCATGACCAATTGAAACGAGTGACAGCTAAACCTATAAATGTTGGAAAAACAGAACATGCCAAAACAATAAAAATAAAATGTGGTAATATGGGTGATATTGCATAAAAAATAACTTTTAAGAGACTTGAGTAATCAACATAATAGCCGGGGAAACCAAACCATGCACGCCGAAAGCATTCTTGAAATGCAAGAATGAGATTTTGAGAAGAAAAATAGAAATAAGATGTAAATAATATAAGAGTGACGCAAGCGACAATTTCCCGTGGGTTGGCAATATTTCCTTCCTCACGAAATTGATTCCGCTTTTCTTCGGTCGCTTCTTCAGTTTTATCTTCTTGTCCTTTTTCTTCTCGTTGTTCCATTTTTCCTCAAAAAATCAAGGTGAATTCACAGGCACAAATACCCGCCGCATCGATTCAAACCAAGCCACTTCTTTTTCCATTCCATAATTTCCAAGCAAGCTCATAAAAGATGTAATACTTATAAATAAAATAATCATAGAAATGAGAAAGCTTAATGGAAAGCTAACAATAAATACATTTAAAGATGGCAAAGCTCGATTGAGTAGACCCAAAGAAATATTAATTAAAATTTGCACGGCTAGAAGTGGGGCCGCGAGGCGTATTCCCAATTCAAATGCTTCTTGAATAACAGAAACTGCAACTCTAGTTAAAGCAACTTTATCGGGAATTCCGGCTATTGGCACCGTTAGAAATGATTTAACAATGCCTTCAATAAAAATATGATGAATATTTAAAGTTAATATTAAAATAATGACAAACCAATTTTTCATAACTGAAAATGAAGATTCGTGGTCATTTAATCCTGGGCTAAACATGGATGCGACTTGAAAACCCATATTTATTCCAACTGTATGCGATGCTACTGAAACAGCATAAATAACGAGTTTAGCAGCAAAACCTACAGCAAAACCAAAAAATACTTCATGCAAAGTCGCCATAGCTAAGGTTACAGCGCTCCATTGTAATAACTTATCTGTATGATACATTTTATCTGAAACTAATGGATATAAAAAAAATGTAAATGCTAAGCCTAATAATATTCTGAGTCTAGTCGGGACAACTTGATCACCAAAAATAGGTAAGAAAAAAAAGATTGTCGTAATTCGCAAAAAGGCCATTATCGGCATGGGCCAAGTTTCGGGTTTAAATTGTATGACCGATAATATATCCATTATTTTCTCACTTATTTTGCCTTGATAATTCTGGGATTTTGTCATATATTTTGTGAGTGTAGTCATTTAATTTTCTCAACATCCAAGGCGACAATAAAACGAGTACAACCAACATCGCAGCAATTTTAGGGAGAAAACTTAAAGTCGATTCGTTTATTTGAGTTGCCGCTTGAAACACGCTGACGAGTAAACCAACTACAAGAGCGACACCCAATAGAGGTAACGAAATTTCTACTGTTATATAGAGAACAGAAAGAATAATATCGATGACCTGCTGATTATTCATATACTATCCTTCTAAATAAAGCTTTTAATCAATGATCCTGCTAATAAATTCCAACCATCTACGACGACAAATAATATTAATTTTAGAGGCAAACTGACAACTGTTGGAGGTAACATCATCATACCCATTGCCATTAAAACGCTGCTGACAATCATATCAATCACAATAAATGGTAAATAAACTAAGAAACCAATTTGAAAAGCCATTTTTAATTCACTGATGACAAATGCAGGAACAAGAACACGCATTGGCACATCATCTCTACTTTCTGGGCGCTCTAGTTTACTCATTTGATAGAATAATTTCAGATCGTCTTTTCTTACTTGAGCAATCATAAAGTCATGTAAAGGTTTCTGACCCACATCGAGAGCTTGCTGAGTGGTGATATCCTTTTGCATATAAGGGACAACCGCAGAATCATAAATTTTTGTAATTGTCGGTGCCATGATGAAATAAGTAAGAAAGAGAGAGAGAGCGATTAGAATTTGATTGGGTGGCATTGTCGGAATTCCCAATGCTTGTCTTAAAAAAGAAAGCACTATAAGAATTCTCGTAAAGGAACTCATTAAGAGTAATATAGCTGGCCCAAAAGTAAGCAATGTAAGGATTGCGACTACTTTTATTGCAGGAATAAAATCATCTTGGTTTTCACCATTGGCAATATTTATTGAAAAAATAGGCATTGGACTTTTACTGAGATCCAATTTATTTTGCACATTAGCATTGTCTCTTTGCCAAGTTTTTTCAGATTTCTGTTCAGGACTTTTATTTTGCGCAAAATTATTTTGTGTAAAAAATAAAGAAAATGATAGGAGCAATATCTTAATACAAAGAATAATTCTCATATCATCTCCTGTTAATAAGTACACTTAGTTGAGCGGTTTCATCGAGCGAAGTTTTTCTCTAATTAAATTTGTTACGTTTTCTACACTATCTCCATCTTCTTCTTTCTTTTTTAAATCCTTTTTGCTTTCTGCTTCAAATTGACTCGCTAAATATTTAGGAAAGTTTCCTGGTTTATTTTCTTCTCCATTTTTTTCTTCACTATTTTTTAACTTCTGAGTGAGGGAATTCGTATTTAAACTTTTTAATGCTTTTAGAAGAATGTCCGATTTCTTTTCTGCTACTTTGTCGGAGTTATTTATGACGTTTTCTTTTCTAGGCTCTGGTTTTTCTATAAATGATCTGTCAGACTTAGAAAATGTCATTTTATCACTGATTAAATTTGGTTTTTTTTCAACAATCTGTTTACTTTGATATCCACTATTCCCACTAATTTCAGTTAAAAAATTAATCCCAGCTTCTGTGTTGGACACTACGATCTCTTGATCACGAATCCTTAATATTAAAACTTGTCTTTTTGGCGATATGGATAAGCTCGAAACAACATCCATAATTTTATCGGGGCGAGTCATTGCAAATGCCCCTCTTTTTTTCATCTTTACAAGAAAATACCCACAAACAGCTATAATAGAAGTAAAGCAAATTGCTAAAGTAAAAAACTTCAATAAATCAGAACCTGATTTGTTTTTAGGAGTATCTTCTTTTAAAAAGTCATAATCACTCTCTTTAGTTTTTATCTTTTCACTCGTTTTGCTTTTCTTAGTTTCTATTTCTGTCTTTAAGTTTTTTATGGCTTCATTTTCAGGGATTTTATTTGATAGAATCATTTGCATTTGATTCTCCAAATTTATTTCTTTTAGTTTTTCAGAGTTAGAGAACCCTTTTTCCTGCTCAGACTTCTGCACAGTGTCTTCTATTTTTTGCTCTGGAAATTGAATGGGTGGTACAATAGCTTCATTGGAAGATTGAGCAAAAACATTGCTCCCAACTAAAATTAAATTAAAGAAAATAAATAGAATTTTCATAATAACCCCTTTTATCCAACGCGCTATCAAACAGAATCACCCGATGAAGATGCATCCATTCCAACACCGCTCATTACGTCTGTGAGACGCACACCGAATTTTTCATTAACGACAACAACTTCTCCCATTGCCACAAGCTTATCATTGACATATATTTCCATTGGTTCACCTGCCATTTTATCAAGTTCAATAACGGAACCTTGACCCAATTGCAGCAAATCATTTACTAAAAGTTTTGTTCTGCCTAACTCCACTGTGACTTTAAGTGGAACATCAAGAACCATTTTCATGCGTGATATATCAAGATTTTTTAATGACTCATCATCTTTACTCGCCTGAGAGGAATTGCCTCCGCCACCCCCGCCTCCCGAACTTGCTTCGGCGGGTGCAGCTTCCGCCGCAGGTGCTTCTCCTTCTGCCCCTTCATCTCCTAAACCAAAATCTTCAGGTCGAAAGCCTTCATTTAGATCAGCCATATTAATTATCTCCGATTAATTCTGTTATTTTAATTGCTTTATTTCCTCTTATAATTCCTGGAATGCCTCTGAATTTATGAATACCTTCCACCATAACATCGAGCGCTTTATCGCAATCTCTTTCCAAAATTAGAACATCTCCACTGGCAATTTCCATAAGATCCCTTAAGTTTATCCAGCAATTTCCTAAGCTAACAGTTAAGTTAACACTCGTTCCCATCAATTGAGATTTAATTCTATTGATCCAAATATGGTCTACTTCTAATTGCTCATTTTGAAATCCAACACTTAATTTTGATTTAATAGGTTCGAGTGTTGAATAAGGTATGACGAGTTTTATGGAACCACTCATTTTTTCAAGTTCAATATCAAATGCAGTTGAAATTACCACGTCACTTGGAGGAACAATTGCAACAAATTGTGGATTAATTTCTGTACGTGAGTAAGATATTTTAATTGGAAAAACAGGTGCCCAAGCTTTTTCCAGATCATCTACAGCAGACATAACAATTCGTCTTGCGACTTTGATTTCTATTTGAGTAAAATCTTTACCTTCAATCTTTGTATAAGGAACATCATTTCCACCAAATAAGCTATCAACGAGCGCATATAGCAGTTTACTTTCTATAACCATCACTGCAGAGCCACGCAAAGGTTCGATGCGCAAAATATTTAAACAGCTCGGCAATGGAAGTGAATTCATAAATTCACCAAATTTAATCGGCCCAGAGCTATTCACTCCAATATTCGCCACTTTTCTGAGTGCAGCAGATAAAGAAATACGAAATAAACGAATAAATCGATCGTGGATAATATCCAGTGTAGGCATACGCCCACGGATAATTCTATCCTGATTTGCTAAATCATAATGCACAATACCCGATGCATCCTGCTTCCCCGCATCAGGTCCTTCAACCCGTCCGTCCGAAACTGCATTTAATAAGGCGTCAACTTCGTTTTGACTTAATACTTGATCCATTCCTTACTCCACAAAGAATTCGGTAAAGAAAACATTTTGCACAGGGCGATCCGAAACTTCGTTCACTCTGTTTAAAATTTCTCTACGCAAACTTTCTTTTCCGTTATCTGAAATTAAATCCGATCTTGTCTTAGCTGTGACTGCAGTTATTATGATATCTTTTATTTGTGCTTCTCTTTTTTTAAGTTCCATCCCTTGGATTTCACCACCACGATATTCAATGGCGATAGCAATTCTTATAAAACGATTTTCAATTGAATTACCTAAATTTAAATCCAAGCGCGGAATCGAGAACGTATCACCAAAGTTTGCTGTTCCTTTATTTGGGTCGGCTTTTGGATCGACCGGCGCAGCTTTTGGGTCCGCTGCCGCAGCTTTTGGATCCGCAGGAGGCGCTCCTTTCGGATCATCCTTTTTTCCTTTATCATCCTTCTTTTCATCTTTTTTTCCTTTGTCATCTTTCTTTTCTTCTGGCTTTCCGTGATCATCTTTTTTTCCATGATCATCCTTCTTTTCTTCAGATTTCCCATGATCATCTTTTTTTCCATGATCATCTTTTCCTTTAGGATCTGCATGTGGATCCGCATTGGGATCCGCCATAGCTGCACCATCTGCACCTTGCGCAGCAAGTGCCATCTGTTTTTTTGCACTGATCGTTTTAAATACAAAAAAGCCACCCACCCCGAGTGCGACTAAGAGAACCCCACCGATTCCTGCAAATAAGGCAAATCTACTTTTTTTCTCTTCCTTTACGTTAGGATCTTTCGCTTTGTCATCTTTTTTTGCATCCCCTTTTTTTTCTTCAGCATCTGCCATACGTTCTTCCTAATTAAGATAAAAATATGGGTGAATTTTTTATTGCCTTCTTTTAATGAGTTTGCCATAAAATGCTTGAGCAGGTTTGTTCTTAATGTCGCAAAAACGATCGGCAATCTTTTCCAGAGAGAGCAATTTCTGCCTGTTTAAAGGGAAATTTAGAATGGAATTAAAGGAATTTGCTGAGATAATATTATTTGGGACAAATATTGCGAGTGACAAACTTTTGGAACCAAAATTGCTTACAGATGATATTTCATATCAGGCAATAATTGCACCCAAATTTCCCGGCCGTCCCAATCATCTTTGTTTCGAAAAAATGAAACTCAAAAAAAAATTGCCATTTCCCAATATTGAACAGTTAAAATCCGAACAACAAAGAGGTTTTGTTCTGCATTTTTTTGCCAATCATGAATTGCTTGCCATGGAAATTATGGCTTTGGTTCTGTTAAAATTTCCCAATGCACCTAAAAGTTTTCGTATGGGAATTGCGCGAACCATTCTTGAAGAACAAAAGCATATGTCACTTTATTTAAACCGTATGCAAGAATTAAATGTTGAATTTGGCGAAATACCTGTCAATGATTTCTTTTGGAATTGTCTCTCACAAATGGAAAGTCCACTGGATTTCGTAACACATATGAGTATGACTTTTGAACAAGCAAATATTGATTATTCCTTATTTTACAAAGATCTTATGCTTAAAATAAATGATTTTAAAACTGCGAATATATTGGATATCGTTTATAAAGAAGAAATTGGTCACTTAAAACACGGAGTCACTTGGTTTGAGCGCTTGCGCGATCCGCAGCAAAGCCAATGGGAAGCTTATGTTTCCTCTTTAAAGTTACCATTGAGTCCTGCACGCGCTAAGGGAACAATTTATGATCGAGAAGGTAGAAAATTAGCAGGACTATCTGAAGACTATATTAACGAACTCTCTATTTTTTCTTCTTCAAAAGGCAGACCTCCCCACATATTCTATTTTAACCCTGCCTGTGATGCCGAAGTCGCACGAGGCAAAATTGGTTTTTCTCCAAATAAATTTGTCGAGAATCTTCAACATGACTGCTCTTCACTTATGTTATATATTGCAACAAAAGATGATATTATTCTCACTCCTGAAAAACCAAGTGTCGAGTTTTTACAATCCCTAAAAGATTGTGGCTTTGATCTCCCTGAATGGTATGAAAACAGTCTGCAGTGTTTCAAGAGTGATACAATTCCACAGCGTTATTATGGATCCCTCAATCCCTGGGGCTGGAGTCCTGAAAGTATCCATTTGTTTAAGAACTTTAAAGAAAAATTAATTGGCAATATTCCTTTTCAAAACAACATTTTTGTAAACGACTTTTTTGCAATTAATACGAAACCTCTCTATTCCAAATGCTTAGCTGCTGAAATTTCGCAAAAAATAAACGCAAAATTTTCAGATATGCAGGATATTCTCCCCGCTGCAGTTACTTTAGGAAGGGTTGTTCACACTCTAGAGGAAACTCAGAACGCCATTGCTGATATTTTTTCTTTAAATGAATACAGCATGTGTGTTTTAAAAGCACCTTTTGGTTCTTCGGGACAAAATATGCGCAGAATTAAATCGACTAAGCAGGATAAATCCGAAATCAATTGGATCAAAAGAATATTAAGGGAACAAGGTTCCCTAGTCGTCGAACCATGGTTTAACAAAGCTATCGAGTTTTCTTACCAGTTTAAAATAGATGGTGAACAAATTTCTCTATTAGGCTCGACTCGATTCCTGACAGATCTCAGAGGGCAATACAAAGCCACGTTTGTCGGGAGGAAATCAGACGATCTAGACGAAAACCTCATTAAATTTATTTATAATCCCGTCAATGAATATAAGGATATTTTGACCTTTTTTAAATGCGTTGCTGAGTATGTCGCAGAGCAATTGAAAAATGCAAATTATGAAGGCCCCGCTGGCATCGATGCTTTTATCTACAGCGATAAAAACTCAAAGTACGGTTTTAGATTTAAAGTCTTGTCCGAAATAAATCCTCGCTACACTATGGGCCGGGTTGCCTTAGAAATTTCAAAACGCATACAAAGTGGTGCATTTGCTGTTTGGGCACATATCAGGATCGAAGATATTCTTAAGAAAGGATTTCATTCTCTCGAAGATTTTACCACACAGATAGAATCTAAATTTCCTGTTATTAAAAAAGATAGCTTAAAACCTCTAATCAAAGAAGGTATTCTATTTACTAATGATCCCAAATCAGCAAAATTTGTCCTCACCACTCTTATTGTTGGCAAAAAAGTTCTGCAAGAGTTTATGAGTTTTTCTGGATTAAAAATTTTGCATTGAGATTTAAGAGTTTTGGTTTCAATAAGAGTTAGGAATCAGTGTTATGCTGAGTTTTTAAACGCAGATTTTTTTCTATAAAAATTTTTATCAACTTATTTGTCTTCGTTTTATGTCTTTCATATGATAATATGTTCTCCATAATAATAATATATTCGTAATAGAAAAAAATATTAGTTCGCAAATACTTTTAAGTTTATTCTCACTTTCAAATGGTATATGGAAGAAAGAAATTAAAATAATGGATAACAATAAATAACCTAAAATGCTTAAAACAAAAAATTTAATATTTAAAACAAAATATAAACTTGTGAACTTACCTAAAAAATCACTGCCGCTTTTTTTCCCATTTGCTACATAGGTGATATAAATAGTCAGTAAAGTTATCAAACTAGAAATAATTCTTTCAATTTGATCATAGATAATATCACTTTTAATATATATAAATTCCAAAAAGAAAAAATATAGAAGCATTAATGCATTTGTTAAAAAAAAGTATTTTAATCTATCTTTTTCATTGAAATTGTTCTCAATAATTTGCGTTTTTAATTTTTTGATGCTCCAAAAATACATAAAATCCCCTATAGAAAAATAGAATTCAGACCTAATAAATGCAGTAATTATTTTTTAAAATCCTCACACTTATTAATATTACAATTATTTATATATTATATTATATTTTATTTAATAATTTAAATATTTTTCATTTTTTTCTAACATTTCTAATAGATACAATTGAAATTATAAAAATTATAATTAACTCTCTTACAGCAATACATATAATACTAATCCCATCCATTAACTAACTCCAAGGAAATAAAATTTTATAAAATTAAAATTATGAGCAAAAAAAATAGTTAAATTAATTTAAATGATCAAATAAAAATCATGTTAAATGTAATGTAAAATAATTTTGCACAAATCCTCATATTTTTCTTTATTAACTCATTTCTTTATATATTTAATATGATAATATATCAATAAAAGAATTAAAAGTTAAATCAATAATATTTTTAGTATTTCTGCCATTTTTAAAAAAAATGCAACCGTACCCTTATTATAAAAAAAATAGCGTGTCTGATAGAACTTAAAGCAATGACTTTATAAAATAAAGATAATTTACACTTAATATTTCCCCAAAAATCAATGTCATTCTATTTTCCATTCGCTACATAGGAAAATAAACTATCAATAAAAAATATCAATTCAGAAAAAACGGATGATAATCTTCTATAAATATTATCATTTTCGTTAAATAATAATGTATAATTTAAAAAATTAAATATTACAATCGATGCAAGAGAATATTTAAATCTTTCTTTTTAGTGATTCTATTCTCAATAATTTCAATTTTAATTATTCAATGTCTAAAAAATAAATAAGTTAAATTTAAAGCTTAATTTTCAAGATAAAATAATATATCTCTTGTTAATGTCATCTAAGCCTTCTGATAGTAAAATGTATTTAACTGAATAAATTTTATATGCGTAGATTCATTAATATCTGTAGTTAATTCACATTTCCCATACGAAGAGCACTTTAAAAAATTTGAGTCATTTTTTAAAACATAAGTTGAGCCAGAATTTAGAACTAAACTAAATAGAAAAAATGCATGACTGGGTTGATTGAGATCCGTATTAGCTAGATAATACCTTCCATTATCAAGATCTATTTTTAAATTACTTAGATTTCCTGCAAAAGTGAAATAGAAAAGATCATTTTCTCTCACGTTTGATCCACATGGCTTATTGTCTTCTGGTTCCAGTTTAAAATACTTTGTTCTTACTTTTAAAGGTGACGATACTTTTGACAAATAAGAATAGCTTGAGAAGATAGGTTTCTCAGGCGAAATATAACCTTCAATACTTGAAGTCTCTGTAGATATCGAAAGCATTAAATAAGCACTACAATATATTAGAGGATCTCCATGAAAATCAGGAATTAATGAATTATCATTTATGCTATTCGAATAGGCATTTATATTTACTGAAATGGATATAAATAAATAAAGTAAGTTACTATGAATTTTCATTACGCCCTCCCTATAATATTAAGGATTAATATATAACAACTCAATAGAGTATTCAATATTTTTTAAATTGTTTTTATCTTTTAATAAAAATATATAATTAAAATTATTTTTTATATTATTAATAATTATTTATTATTAATATATTATTATGCCTTAAAATTCTCCATCTTCATCACTTTCTAAGAAAAGAAACTAATTTTAATTTAGTAATAATCAATAATTTTATCTTTTTATTTTTTCCAAAAGAGAATTTACTTCTGCATCTTCAGATTTTTCTTCTTCATTTCTATCATTAAAAAGTTTGTTTATAAAATACTTCTTGCTAAGAGCATAATAAATTATTAATCCCATTTATATAAATAAAAAAAAATTCCATTTGTAGGGCTTCTTTCATGGAGCATCGAAGCAATTAATTCTAACCAGCTACGTTGGCAATTTGGAATTCAAATTATTGTTGTACAATTGAGTTTAGCTCCAAAATTTAAGCCAGCATACTTTTCTCTGTCATATCGGCAAAATATGTACTCTTCACACTTAATGTAGGCAAAAAAGTTCAGCTGATCTTTACAAAATGCATACATATAGAGATAATAAATACATTGATGATTATGAAGTTTAAAGCTTAATCATAAAAGATCAATAAAATTAGGTGTCCAATTGATTCCTCAATTTCATAAAATTATTTATTCTATAAATAGAACTTTAAAAAGGCCCCGCCACAAAGAGATTATTTTTGCTATAAAAAAAGGGTTATTCATAAAAAAATGTGAGCTTGTTTTCAGAGAAAGCATTTTTGTTTTAAGAAATTCCAATCTATCCGAAAAATCGGCACAGCTGACATATACTTCTATATTATCAGTTGTTCCGTTACTAGCAATTTTATTTACTTTTATCCACACAGTAAATGGTTTAAATGATTTTTTTGTTCAAACAATATCTCCAACTATTATCAAGCATTTTGGTATTGTTGCTGGATTGCAGATTTCAGAATATCTACATATTTTAATTAAAAATTTAGAAGTAAAAGAACTTGGGATTATCTCTCTTGTAACTTTTCTAGTCACTGTTGTTCTTTTGCTTCTTAGAATAGAAGATACTTTCGATGAAATTATGGATATCAAAGGTAAATTAAGTCTTTTTAACCGACTTACCAAATGCTGGGTTATTTTAACGATCACACCTTTTATTTTAGGTCTTGCCTCTATCAAATCGGATCAATTTATAAGTTGGATAACGATTAAAGATTTTGATTCATATAATACCCTTGCTATCAAAAGCTTTCGTATGGGCTTTGGTATGTTTTTTCAGGCCCTTTTTTTTGTTATTATTTATTATATTATTCCAAGTAAAAGATTAAATTTTAAAGTCGTATTATTTGGTGGGGTTATTTCAAGTTTGCTCTTCGAGGGGCTGCAGTTTTTAAATGTCTATCTCGCCCGCAGAGCTTTTTCTGGGGATCCTATTCATATGTACGGCACAGCACCACTTATAGCTGTCTTATTTTTCGTTTGGCTCAGGATTATTTGGATTATTACTTTATTTGGTGCAGCGTTAACAGTCTCCTGCCAAAGAATAATTTATTATAAGCACTCTCTGTCAAAACAGCTTTATCCAAGGAAAAGTCTCGCAGATTGCTTGACAGTTTATAAAATAATATCGCAGCAATTTCAAAATTTGAATGAAGCTACAACCATAGAACATATAGTAAAAGTTTCGTATTTAAATAAAAAAGATGCGGAGGACTGGGTTGAGTATTTGCTTCATCATAAGTTCATTTGTGCTTCTGGTGAAATATCTAACGACGTTTTATATATTCCAACCTATAAATCTATTATGTCAGAAAAAAATAGACCCTCATTTCTTAAGGAATTACTAACAAATGATGACCTTGAAAAAGACATTATGCTTGCAGAAATATCGACATTATTTGAAAAGCATAAAAAGTAACCCGATGATTATTTTGCGTCAGTTATTTTCACTTGCAAATTTTTAACTTTAAAGTTCTTCTTTTTTGCTAATTCTACTTTACTTGTATTAATTTCCACATGAGTGAAGTTGTTAAATATGAAAATATTTCCAATATCTTCTTTTGCTAAGGAAAGCTCTTGAATAAATGCCCCAAGTATATCGCCAGGACGGATTTTATCTTGCTTACCTTTATTGATATGTATTTTTGAAAACTTAATTTTTTCATTATAAGAGAAATCAACTTCTTTTATTTCATCAACATTTTTTGTATTTTGAAAAAAAGATTTGTCGAATTCACTTGCTTTTAAGCTTAATTCTTTCATTAAATTCAAGTAATATCCTTGAACCTTTTGCTCACATAAAGCCAGAGCTAAACCACTGTGCCCCGCTCTTCCTGTTCTTCCCGATCTGTGAATATATTCGTCTTGTGTATATGGAATATCATAATGAATAACAAGAGAAAGCTTAGCGACATCAATTCCTCGGCCAGCAATATTGGTTGCAACCAAATATTTTAAGCTGCCATTTTTAAAGTTTCGCATAATGCTATTTCTATGTACCTGTCCAAGTTCACCTGAAAGCGCATCTGCAGAAAATCCTTCATTTTTTAAAGACTCTGCTAACTGATGTGATGTTTCACGCGTGTGGCAAAAAATAATTCCTTTGCCTATATGGCTTGCTTTTTCACAGTTCTTTAA
>NZ_AP019368.1:300000-397500 GCF_004295685.1 Fluviispira sanaruensis | reverse complement strand
TATCTAATCCTGTTTGCTCCCCACGCTTTCGTTCCTCAGCGTCAGTATTTAGCCAGGTGGTCGCCTTCGCCTCCGGTGTTCCTGCTGATCTCTACGGATGTCACTCCTACACCAGCAATTCCACCACCCTCTCTAAAACTCAAGAAAAACAGTCTCAAATGCACGTCCCAGGTTGAGCCTGGGGATTTCACACTTGACTTGTCTTCCCGCCTACGAACCCTTTACGCCCAGTAATTCCGAACAACGCTTGCACCCTTCGTATTACCGCGGCTGCTGGCACGAAGTTAGCCGGTGCTTCTTACTCTGGTACCATCAAATGTGAGACTTATTAACTCCCACACCCTTCTTCCCAGCCGAAAGAGCTTTACAACCCGAAGGCCTTCATCACTCACGCGGCGTTGCTGCGTCAGGGTTTCCCCCATTGCGCAATATTCCCCACTGCTGCCTCCCGTAGGAGTCTGGACCGTGTCTCAGTTCCAGTGTGGCTGATCGTCCTCTCAGACCAGCTACCCATCTTCGCCTTGGTGGGCCGTTACCCCGCCAACAAGCTAATGGGACATGGGCTCATCCTTTGGCAACCGGCCTTGCGGTCCCGGCTTTTCCAAAAACCTTTCGGCTTTTGCTTATGCGGTATTAGCTACAGTTTCCCGTAGTTATCCCACACCATAGGGCAGATTCCCATGCATTACTCACCCGTGCGCCACTAAGGTATTGCTACCTCCGTTCGACTTGCATGTGTTAGGCACGCCGCCAGCGTTCGTTCTGAGCCAGGATCAAACTCTTAGCTCTAATTACTTACTCCATAACTCGCGTTATGAAGATTTTTTTTCTTTTGACGGCTCGTCTTTTATCTCGAGCCCCGAAGCTTCCTTCTCTCTCGACTTGCGCCGATTGAGTCAAAGCCTCTAAGGACCCGCACTCTGTTTCTGCTCTCTTCTCTTGTCAAATAACTTCTCTTTGCTTCACTCCGTCTTTCCTTTTTCAGAGAGACTTCGCTAGCAGCGAGAACCTTTAGCTACACAACCCACATTCGCTTGTCAAACCTTTTTCAAATAATTTTATTTAAATATTTAAGTCACTGATATTACTAAATATAAATAGGAATAAGATTTGTTACTTTTGATAGCAATATTTGCATCTGCAACATGCTTAACTCTAAAAAGTATAAAAATAATAGTAATATGTGTTGACCCATGCACTTAGATATTAAAATTGATAGCATGAGAATGCTAATAGAAACTTTCTGGCATGCTTATTTTTATTTTTTTGAATTTAGAGCGTTTCTGAGTGCGCTAAATATTTTAACCAAACCACTTGTGTGTCATTGCAACGGCCGCAGCCTCTCCTGCAGCGGCTGCTTGAATAGCGCCTACCCACCCTTGAATATCTCCAGCCGCCCAAATCCCAGGCACACTCGTTTCCTTGAACTCATTTATTTTTATATAACCTTTAGGATTTAATTCTATTTTAAGATTTTGCACGAGTTTGCGGACAAGAGGGGATGCCCGTTCTGGCAATGTCCAAAGTATGCTTTCAAGCTCAACATGCTGATCATTTTCTAAAGTGAGTCCATGTAAGACTCCATCGACATGATGTATTTTAATAATTCTCTCATCATAAATTTTTGTTCCACGCTGTTTTAAGATTTCTCTCCCCTTTGTTGACATAGCTTTGCCATTTAAAAGAACTTTATTTCGGGGAGTCCAATTCTGGGAAATATTAGCGAAGTGGATCATCTCTTCTTCACTTTGCTTAATTATCCCCCACTCTCGATCCCTATTTTCATAACCATCGCAAAATGGGCATGGGAAAATAGTTTTCCCCCAGCATTCCATAAAACCAGCAACTTCTGGATATTCATCGATAAATCCGAAAGCGAGAAGAAGATTTCGAGCTAAATATGTTTTTTCTTCTTCCGTTTTAATAACAAATAAACCTGCAGAGTTTTTTGTAATATCTGTTGCAGTTTCTTTTATGAGTTGAGCTTGGTTATAAACATTTATCTGTTGCCATGATATTTCTCTGATTTTGCTTGGAGGAAATCCATCCATTCCTAGAAAATTATGTACTTCATTGGCAGCAAAATTTCTTGGCAATGTCGGTGCATCGAGAACAATTATTTTTTTTCGTGTTCTTGCCAAAACTAAGGCCGCCTCCATACCAGCAGGCCCACTTCCAATAATTAAGACATCGCACAGTTCAGATTTTTGATTTTCCATTTTGAACTCCAAAAATTTAAGAAACCATTCCGTCAATCACTTCCTTTGTCGTTAATATTGAATTGCAACCATCCACACTTTTGCCTGCTTGCCAATAATCTTTGTAGCCCGCTCCTTCCAATGAAGCTCTTTTTAATTTCCATATAGATTGAAGTGTGTAATAGAGACGCATCCAGTGCTTCATTTTTTTGTGCTTAAGTAAATATTTAGAAATTGGATTCGCTTTCGTCCCTATCTTTTCGATATATTCCGTTTTAATAACGGAAACGGGCACTCCTGAAATCTTTTCTGTGAGAACAATATCTTTTGCGGTCGCTTTGATAATGGCATTTTTATAATCCATATGGGCATTGCATTCTTTTGTTGCTATAAAGCGAGTTCCCATCTGCACTCCTGCATAGCCAATAGATAGAGCTTCTTCATAAGACTTTTTATCACTCACACCTCCCGCACAAATTACAGGCACTTTTAAGGATTCTAAATCTTTATAAAGTGTTTCAATCGGCAACGAGCCGGCATGTCCGCCCGCCCTATTGTTGACACAGATGATTCCATGCACACCCGATTCCAAAGCTTTTTCAGCCCATTTTCTATCTACGACATCGTGATAGACAATTCCGCCAACAGAATTTGCCTTATCGACAACCCATTTAGGATTTCCTAACGAGGTCACAAAAAAACGCACACCTTCTTCGAGGGCAATATCGAGCCATAATTTCATCCGATCTTCATATATTTTAGATGACTTTTCTGTAATTATGTTCATTCCAACTGGCTTTTTTGTAAGTTGTTTTATTAGAGCCATTCCTTTACGAAAATCATGCTTATGTGCAAATACCATTGATAAAGGTTGGATGATCCCGATTCCCCCTGCTTCAGAAGCTGCTGCTACAAGCTCAGGATTGCTACACGGATACATTGCTCCGCATATTATCGGATATTTAATTCCTACTTGTTCTGAAAAAACAGTCTTTTGATTCATATTAATTCTCTATTTATTATATTATAAACGAATTTTCCAGGTCGCATAAACTTTAGATACGACAATATTTTTTGCATCTTTTATATGTGAAACAATTTTAAATTCATCTTCACTTTTAAATTGCTCAGGCAATAAAAATTGCGCTTCAGCAATAAGATCTCCGCGTGCTTTTTTAAGATATTCAACTTCAATTCTCACCAATATTCCCTTAGCAGATTTTGGTAGTTGCGAAGTTATCGACAAACCAGTAGAAAATTCACCAATATTTGCCAATGCAATTGCATGAATACAATTCAAGTGATTGCGTATAGATTTTCTATCTTTTATTTTTACTTGAGCAGTGCCATTTTCTATTTTTAAAACAGTTGGACTTATTGAACCCGTATAGGGAATGTAATGAGAAACGAGACTTGAGAAAATAATATTACCTGCTGGGAATTTATTTAACTTTTCCCAAGTAACTTTAATCAATTCGCTTGGGGATGAAAAATCAGGCAAGTATTTTGACATGGAATGTGTCCTTTACGCTGTTAAATTATTCAACGCAGAATACATTCATTTGCAATTAATTCGCAACTCCCATTTAATTATATTTTATTCAGATTCTTCGTGATCATACAAACTTTGCCGTGAAATCCCTAATGCAGATGCTATTTTAGATTTATTTCCACTGTATTTTTTGGAAGCAACATTGATCATAATTTTTCTTAAGATATCTTTTGCTTCATCAAAATTCTCACCGGAGGAAATAAATTTAAGCAAGGCCTCGCCAAAACGCCCTTCTAAGACATCACCATAATTTTTATTTAAACTCTGCGCACCTTGAGTGAGTGCTTGAGGAGTACGCATACTCCCAATTATTTCCACATCGGATGGATAAATTTGACTTCTATGATCAGCTAAAGCACGAGACAAGGCATTTTCAATAATTTGATGCAAAGTTCTAAAATTTGCAGGAAATGCATGATTAGCTGCTAGATCTAATATTTTATCTATGACTTCAGAACTCGATGAAACTTTTAAATCATCACTCGATTGAGAAATTTGATCGAAAATAAACTGAATAGCTTTTGGCAATTCATTATTTAAAGTTGAAATTGTTGGTAAATCGATTTCACGATGTGCATATGCTTCAAGAAAACCTGGTACTATTTTCTTTTGATAATCAGTGCAATATGTAGCTACAAATTTAATCAAACCGATTGAGAGTTTACCTTCTCCTAATACAGATGTTACATATTCGGAATCAAAGACACTTTTTAATTTATTTTGATTTTCATGTGAAAGAGCATGAATATTATCTAAAACCAAGACACCACCCACAGCTCGTTCAAATAGAGTCAGCTGCAATGTATTGCCTGTTGTTGATGCATCACCAAATAGTAAAAGAGAATTTGCTTCATCATTTTTAGCGGCGCAATCATGGTAGACTATGTTTCTCGAAATACTCCCATAATTTTGTTTTAAGAACTGATGAGCAAAGAACTGTGAACTCAAAGTTTTGCCTGTTCCTGAAGCGCCACAAATAAGCAGTCTTTCTTCTTTCCTCCGCATTGAATGTTCAAAAGCATCGGTCGTTTGTTTTAATAAAAAAAGCTCTTTAGAAAATCGAGTGTCAAACTCCATAATTTTTAATTTTCTAATAATTGTCGCTTGTAAAGCAGCGGATCTTAGAATTTTAGTTAAAGAAAATGAATCTTTTAATTTTGGACAGAACATATCTGCGCCAGCTCGAATAACACGCGCAGGAAGATCAAGGTCATCAGAATTCGAGATCATAATAACAGGCAGGCCAGGGAGAGTTGATCGTAAATCTGGAAGGAGATCAATTCCCCATTTCGTTGTTCCTTTATAAAAACAATCAACAACACAAACGTCATAAATATTTTTTCTAAGAAGCTTTTCAGCTGCTTTAATACTGTCAGCAGTGTCTGCCTTCCCCCCTAAGCCTTCAATAGCTAGGACAATATCTTCAGCATCTTCACTTGTATCATCAACAACTAACCATCTTGAAATAGGAAATACTTTTGAAATCATCGTTTAGAGTCTCCGATCCAATTAAGAGCCAACCCCTCAATCCTCTCTTTTTTTGTAATAATTCTTAATGTAAATGATTCAGGTAATTTAAGATCTTCATCAGAAACAACTTCAATTTTGTTATGCAATGATGAGGATTGAATCATTGCATTGAGATCTTTTTGAGAGACAATAAATTTTTCCAATCCACATTCAATGGATTTTAGCTTGAGATCTTCTCTTTTAAATATAATTACTTTCATTTTTTCGATTGGAGGGGGCTGAATTTGAGAAATTTGATTAATAAGAAAAGCTGGAATATGAAAGCCAGTTTCTACAGTTTGTTTATTAATATCAAAAATCATCTTACCATTTAACTTAGCTGTACCTCTTTTAATAATTGAAAGACCTCGCCCCGTTCTTCCAAATAATTTAAAAAACACAGGGGAATTTATATTTACAACATCAATTCTATTTGTAAATTTAGCAAAATGAATATTAATAGCTTTAAAAAACGAAACTTGTGAATATATTCTTAAAATAAAATAATTATCAATATAGTTCATTTTTATATTTGGCATCGCTTTCGCGTGCTTAATTGCATTAGAAGATAAGTTAACAATAATTCTTTCAAATAATGAAATATCTACTATAGATATAATACAGTTATCTGGTAAATCATTTTCAATCTTACATCCAACAAAATACGATCTGATAAATTTTAGAATATCGATTGAGTTTAATTCTTTAAATGAGTTTATTTCTTGACTTGAATCGTCGGAACTTCTTATTTCAATTGCAAGTCTTTGCATAATTCCACGAATAACTGAAACATTATAGTTTAAATCCTCTTGTGCATATTTTCTATCAATCGTGTCTAGAACTTTTGCTACATCATGTTGAGCATCTAAAACAAGAGTTTGAAAAAACTGGAGGTTTTTACCGCGCACTTGCACAGCTTTTTGCGCTAAAATTTTCACATTGAGCCAATTGATTTTATCTGCTTTTTCCAATAACTCATCGACATCTTCAGTCTGTTCAAGTAATTTGCCTGCATAGCCAATTGATTTTAACATGGCCGTAATACATAAGCCCCAAAAGAAAATAACTGCTAAAGATACTATTATTGGTAAAGAAATACTATGATATTCAAAGATATTTAAATGACTGTCACTACAAGTATTAATTGTGAGTTCAACTAAATAAGGGTAGGGCGATCGGACTGGTTGAAAATATTCTGTTCTTTTCTCAAGGCATTCTATAGGGGAAGGAGCAGTGGAAACCCACTCACCTATCAATTGCCTGTCGGGATTGAGCAAATAGACCGAAACCTTAGCAACCCTCTCTTGACTAGCGCTTTTTTTGGAGTCAAAGGTGAAATTTAAGTATTCTTGCATAAGAGACAGAGATTGATCTTGTAGTCCTTGGGAATCAAGCTCAGCCGTACCTAAAATACTTCCAGATATACCTCCCATTATAAGCGCAACATCATGCCTTAAGTTGGCTATCCTTTCAGCGCGCACCGATAAGGTCCAAATGACGACGTAGAGTATAATAAACCCAACAGCTGATATGATAAAGTATGCTGATAAAGATCCTGAGTTAAATCGAAACTTTAGGTTTAAGCGCATTTTATCGTTCATTCCATAGTAATTCAAGAATCTTAAAACAAGATTAACACAAGAAACATGTGAGCAATCTCACCCCTAACATGCAAAAGAGAAAAGCCCAAGCATTCTAAATAACCTTCGTTTATTTGGCTATTGACTCATTTTCAATAACTACAAACAAGTTTCTTTCTAAGAAAATTTCACTTGCAAATTATAAAGACAGATGATATTGCCATGCTTCTAGCTTTTCTATAAAAGGAAGAGCCTTAAGACTGTGTTTTTCTTGTTTTAACTTTTATTTTAATTATTTTAGGAGGTTGGTGTGCACGGATCACGTCATCGTCGCAAGCATCCAAAAGGTCGTCGTAAAGTTGGTCGTAAAAAAAGAAGATTGCTCAGACGTCGTCGCGCAATGAGAACAGGCGGTAAGTAATTACCTTCTGGTCTTCAAGCGAGCAAATAACCCCTAAAAGAGACTTCAAATAAAACTTGAAGTCTCTTTTATTTTGTTAAAATAGAATTTTCACACAAATATGCAAAAACTAACAAACAGTAAACTTCAAACACTTTGACTAAACTTGTTTTTAATCTTATTTTTCTGTAAATTTAAATCAAAGCAAGCACAAATATTGCGAAGAAAAGGCACACCTTTCGGTAAAACTTCCAGAATATCATTTTTTATTCGAATAAGATCATCTGATAAGAGTGGTAAAAGATTATTTAATATACCTTCTTTTACATCATTTGGAATATTATCATCAGCAAGAGAGGTATTTCTATAACAAGACAAGTTTAAAATATGATTTTTCATTATTCTGTCTATAGAATTTAAGCAATAACCCGCTTCATACTCAAGTTTATTTAATGAAATAGATTGTAAATATTCCTGAATAGATTTTTTATTTTGCACATAAAATCCATTGTAATCACTTATTGCAGAGACTCCAAGACCTATGAGAGTCGGAGTATTTTGGACAGTATATCCCATAAAATTTCTATGCAGTCTTTTTTGTGTAAAAGCCTCATAGAGGCTATCTGATTTCAAAGCAAAGTGATCGTAGCCCAGATCGATATAACCATTCTTGCCTAAGATATCATATCCAGTCTTATATATTTCATATTTAGCTAACCCAAGCGGCCTATCACTTAAATCAAGTTTCATTTGACTGGGTTTTATAGAAGGCAAATGGGCATAGCTATAAAATGCAATGCGGTCAGGCTTTAGTTTTGCAACAATTCTAAATGTTTCTTTAATAGTCTGAACATTTTGTAAAGGTAGGCCATAAATTAAATCAAAATTAACTGATTTAAATCCAATTTCCCTAGCATATTCTGTACAAAATTTAACATCATCCTCTGTCTGTTCTCGTCCAATTATTTGCTGAACTTCGTTATTGAAATCTTGGACACCTAAACTCAAGCGGTTGAAGCCATTTGATTTTAGAATATCTAAATGACTTTTTGTTGTGACACCTGGATGTGCTTCAACACTAAAGTCATGTTCATTTTCAATTTCAACCCCATCAAAAAGATTTTGCAAAAAATAATTTAAATTCTCAGGTGAAAAAAATGTGGGAGTTCCTCCACCCAAATGAAGTTCTTTAATCTTAATATTTTTAGGTAAAATTCTCTTATAAATCTGCCATTCTTTTAAAACTGCCTGCAAATAGGGGAGCTCTAGCTTATGATTTTTAGTTATAACCTTATTGCAACCGCAAAAATGACATAATTTCTCACAAAAAGGCAGATGAATATATATTGAAATTTGGGAATTCGTTTTTATATCAACATAATTATCGATTAAAGAGATAAATTTGTCGTAACTAAATTTTTTTTCCCAATGCGGATATGTTGGATAACTCGTATATCTCGGCAGCGGTTGATCGTATTTCTGAAATAAATTATTATTAATATCCATATGATAAACTCCTTAATCTCAGTTAAGTTGAGACAGTCTATAAAATAGATATATCAAAAATTTAGTAAATGGGTAGAAAAAAGTGAATAAAATCTAATTTTGCCTTTCTAAATTGAGTTTGATTTCAAAGCATTAAGCAAAAACTGCTCAAGTTTTTTTAAAGTAACTCTGCCTTGTTTATTTTTTAAATTAATTGCATTTTCTAAATCTGTTTTTTTATTTTTCTGATAAAAATTTTCTGCAATACTCTGCAGTGCATTTAAACGATCTAAATCAAGCCAATCTGCTCTATCCGGCAAAGAATTCTCTTCTGTAAAATTCAATGGGCAAACATCGACTGCGAGTTGAACTTGATTTTTTACATCAGAGACTTTATATTGCAAAGGAAGTCCTTGAGTGCGACAAATTGTTGGCCGAACTTCATATATTGTGCAAATATCATTACGTAAAAAAGAGCATGGTTTATTTTTTTTACCTAAGGTATTCTGTTTTTCTGGAGATGCTGAAGACTCTAAAG
The DNA here is from genome assembly GCF_004295685.1 of Fluviispira sanaruensis. NCBI lineage: Bacteria > Pseudomonadati > Bdellovibrionota > Oligoflexia > Silvanigrellales > Silvanigrellaceae > Fluviispira > Fluviispira sanaruensis. The sequence goes on along the minus strand of NZ_AP019368.1, from coordinate 388,238 downwards.
TTGTAAGCAATTCTTTTTTTTTATTTGGCGTCAAAAACTTGACCCACTCTATTATCGATTTTGCTTCAACTTCAAAAATAGAAATATCAACGTAACAGCATTTAGAGCACCCCGATTTACACTGCATATTATTAAAGAACTTATCTTGAAATTTATTGAAAAAATTCGAGCTATTTTCTTGGAGATTCACTAATGGCTGAAGTTCTTTTGCTAAGCAATTATTCATTGTAAAATTGGTCCTTTAATGTGCATACATAAAAGCTGAAACATTTACTCAACTTTTATGTATGATAAAATAATGACTAGATATAAAGGAAGTCAAGATGTTTAAAAAATTTCTCAAGAAACTTATCGCTTTTCTTTTTGTCGGACTTATTTGGCTCTTCATTTTTTCCATCCCCCTAGGCGAAGGGCGTCGCTTTTTTAACTTTTGCTATAGCCATATTGTCGACACACGGCCTGTAAAATGGGTGAAAGAAAAAGTCTCTTCTGGCGCAAAAACTTCTGAAAACACAGCAAAAGAAGCCGCTGGCGAGGTGATTGACAAAGTCAGCAAAGAAGTGAAAAAGTAAAAATCTTGTATTCACCAAAAGCGATTACAAGATTTTTATAAAGACTTTTTCAGGATAATTTAATATGTCAATTCCCGATCATTTATCGCAGGCTTTAGCTGAAGAAGTCGCAAAATTCTCTCAATCTCAACTGCAAAAGGCATACGCAGAACTCACAGATCTCTACCGAACCAATCGTAAACAAATAAACAATTCTTTGAACTCCGCGGAAAAAAGAATTGCCTATATAGCAGCACGTATGCCTGCTACATATGGAGCAATCTCCCGTGTTTTGGAAGAAATACACGAGGATTTGCAAGATCGAGTCACTTCTATGCTCGATGTTGGCGCAGGGCCAGGAACAGCCACATGGGCAGTGGCAGAACACTTTCCCAAAGTATCTCAATTCACTTTAATAGAACGCGAATCTGAAATGCTTTCTTTGGGTAAAAGAATGGCGTATAACAATCCTCGATTCAAAAGTGCCCATTGGATATCAGAATCTGTCGAAGTGGCTCTTAAAACACCTGATAAATATGATTTAGTCATCGCCTCTTACTCATTTAATGAGTTTCCCAAATCTTCTAAATTGAAAATCTTGCAAAGCCTCTGGGAAAAAACCAATCACTCACTGGTTCTTATCGATCCTGGGAGTAAAGAAGCCTTTTCTTCTCTGCATGAAGCACGTTCCTGGCTGATAGAGCAAAAGGCACATATAGTGGCTCCATGCACCCATCAGAAAGAATGCCCAGCCGTTACACAACAAGATTGGTGCCATTTTAGCGAACGTATTCAGCGCTCAACTCTCCACCGCTTTCTAAAAGAAGGCGAGCGTGGATACGAGGATGAAAAATTCTCTTATCTTATTGTTTCTAAAGAAAAAAATCTGGTTTCCTCAGCCAGAATAGTCCGTAATCCTGAAATAAAATCTGGTCATTTGAAACTGCATTTGTGTAATGAAAATGGCTTTGAACAAAAAATATACTCTAAAAAAGATGGAAATCTTTACAAGAAAGCAAAAAAATCTGCATGGGGAGATCCTTGGGAGCCCACGCCTTAAATATAAAAGCATATCAGTTGTATGAGAGGTATTGACGAGTCACGAAGGGCGCTTACTTTATTGAATGTAAAGAATTTCGTTGAATGGAAAGTTCAGTGAAATTAATTTTATTAATCAACAAAAGAGGTCGCTCATGACGAAAGAAGTTCATTCATTTCAGGCTGAAACCCAACAACTTATGAATCTCATGGTTCACTCGCTTTACTCAAATAAAGAAATCTTTTTAAGAGAACTTATATCTAACGCAAGCGATGCTGTTGACAAGCTTCGTTTTGAAGAAATTACCAATCACAACTTAATAAAATCCGAAAAAGAAAACTCTATATCAATAAGTTCCGACAAAGAAAAACATATTTTAATCATTGAAGACAATGGTTTAGGTATGAGTAAAGAAGAAATTATGAATAATTTAGGAACCATTGCAAACTCTGGTACTAAAAAATTTCTTGAAAAACTTTCAGAACAAGATAAAAAAGATTCCAATTTAATCGGTCAATTTGGTGTAGGATTTTACTCAGCCTTTATGGTTGCAAGTAAAATAACCGTAGAAAGCCTTTCAGCTCATGGAGGAAGTGCTCATAAATGGGTATCAACTGGAGATGGTTCGTACACAATTGAGGAGTGCGATAAAGAAACACGCGGAACGAAAATAACTCTTGAATTAAAAGAAGAAGAAAAAGAATTTGCCGATGATTGGCGTATTCGTAGCATTGTCAAAAAGTATAGTGATTACGTAACATACCCTATTTATTTAGCAGAAACAAAAGATGGCAAAGTTGAAGAAAACAGACTCAATAAATCAACTCCTGTGTGGGCACGTAATAAACGTGAAAACAAAACAGAAGATTACCAAGAACTATACAAACAAATTTCCATGGATTGGCGTGAACCACTTCTTTGGGAACATATGAGTGTCGAAGGACTCGTTCCTTTCAATGCAGTCGTTTTTGTTCCATCAGAAGCACCATTCGATCTCTACACACGCGATAATCATGGCCTACATTTATATGTAAAACGTGTATCTATTTCTGAAAAATGCAAAGAGTTATTGCCCGAATATTTAAGATTTGTTGCCGGTGTTGTAGAAACAGACGAACTCCCATTGAATGTTTCAAGAGAGATTTTACAACAAAATAATAAATTACCGCAAATAAAAAAACAAGTTGTTAAAAAAGTTCTTACAGCTCTTCAAAATCTTTCACAAAATGACAATGAAAAATATTTGAACTTTTACAAAGTCTTTGGCGCCGTTCTTAAAGAAGGCTTCCATTTTGATCACGAACAACATGAAGCTTTGAGCGAACTTGTCCGCTTTAAATCATCAAAAACTGGTAAAGACGGTTATGTTTCATTTAAAGAATACATTGAAAGAAGAGCTGACGCTCAAAGAGAAATCTATTATTTAACTGGCTCCAGTTTTGACGCCGTTGAACGCAGTCCACATCTTGAAGCGCTCACCTCACGCGGAATCGAGGTTCTCTTCTTAATCGACCCTATCGATGAGTGGTTTATTATGAGCTATGCAAAACATGGTGAATACAACCTAAAACCTATCCACAAAGGTGAAATCGATCTCACAGGTATTGGCAAAGAGTCTGAAGATGAAAAGAAAAGTGAAGAAGCACCAGCAGAACAACTTGTTGGCTTAATCGATCTCTTCCGCACAAAACTTGCAAACGACATTAAGGAAGTAAAAATTTCAAAGAGATTACGCGAAAGTGCTTGCTGCTTAGTTGCCGATGAAAACGGAATGTCCGCTCAAATGGAACGAATTATGAAAGCATCGGGACAGAGCTTTGGCGAAAGCAAGCGTATTCTCGAAATTAATCCAGCACACTCTCTTATTAAAAATTTAGCAGAGAGAAAAAACAAAGGCACAGAAGAAACAACTTTAAATGAATGGGTTGAAGTTCTTTATGAAACAGCCCTTTTATCTGAAGGCAGTCCTGTTAAAAATCCCGGTACATTTGCTAAACGTTTGACAAAAATCATGGAAATGGCTTCTGGCAAATAATTCCTAAAGGAAATGTTTACCTAAATGAGTGAAAAGCTCCCTAATTATTCATAATCTTAGATTGAATAATCTTAGGGAGCTTTTTTTATGGAAGTCTTTGATGCCGAAGGCAAATCGATATTCGATGTTCAGCCCAAAAAAAAGAAAAAATATATTTTGTTTCTTTTTTCATTAAAAAAAGAAGATGAAACACGGATTCGTACTATAGAGAAAGCAATTCAAACTGCAGTTTCCGATTTCATAATGATTCGTTTTGAAGATCCAAATGAAGGATTAAAAGCTTTATTAGTTAAAAATATTGAAATCGTTTTTATAGACTCATCACTATTTAATGACGATAAAACCTCAATAGATTTTGCAGTGGAATGTAAAAAAAGAAAAAAATGCCCCATTTTTTTTATTGCAAAAGATGATAAAGCTCTCATTCAAGAATATCGAGAAAAGCTTTATTTATATGAAGAATTCGATGATTATTTTCATGAACCAATCGATTTCGTAGAAATCTGTAAAAAATTAAAGCGAGCAGCAGCCACATTAGGAAGAAGAGCAAGAAGATTTTCAATTGGTTTACCTATAAAAATTTTCAGACTCAATTCAAATGAAGAATTAATAGTCATGTTGAGCGATATCAGTTTAGTTGGATTTGGTATTATTTTAAAAGATGATGAAATATTCAGAAAGAATGAGCAGGTTAAAATCACAGTCCCGCTTGCAGAATTTAAAATATTTCATCCACAATATGGAGAGTTTTTACCTATATCCGGTAAAGTAAGACGCATTTCTATCGATGGCAAAAGAGTCGGATGTTCAATCGAACACATCACACAGATGCAACTTGAACTGCTCATGAATATTTTAGAATTAGTCACTCGCAGAATGAATATGATTAGAATTGCACAAAAACAAACGATTATTAATGTAGGAGAAAATTAATTATTTAATTTTTTTCAATTGCATTGCATAATTAAATAAATATTGCCCTGCACTTAAGACGCTTGCTGCTAAAGCTAGCAAAATAAAAGCTTGGCCTATGTAATGAAATGGGATAAACAAAAGTGGACCACAGACTGTTAAACCTACAATACCGATATCTTGAAATGTCGTCTTTGTTTTTCCAATAAAATTGGAAGGGATTTGAATGCCTTCATCGATCGCAGAAAGTCGAATAGCATTTATCCCTAAGTCACGAACAATAATTATCACAGCGATTACACCATCCATTCGATGTTTTTCAACCAAAATAATCATTGCAGAAACAACGAGAAGCTTATCCGCGAGAGGATCCAAGAGTTTACCTAGCACTGTTTCTACACGGAATTTACGGGCAATCCAACCATCAAAAAAATCCGTGATAGCAGCAATAGAAAAAACTATGGCAGCAGCAATATCACTCGCACTCGGCGTTATGGGTTGGATAATAAAAAAATGTGAAGCGCTTGGCGCAACCTCTCCCATGGACATTAAATAAACAACAATTGGAATACAGAGAATTCTAAGATAAGTCAGTCTATTTGGTAGTTTTTTAAGCCAGTTTGGTAAGTTTTCTGGTTTTCCATTGTTATCAAACTGCAACTGCCTCTTTTTTTTAAAATGAGCAAAGATCAAGACTAACCTCACAAACAAGCAGAAAAGCAAAAAGAGGTATCACTATGGGATATTCCCATCTCTCAATGTTGTGCATTGCTACGCGATGATTTTCAAGTCTCTCATTGAATTTTCTGAGATAACATCAAAAGTTATCCACTAAAGTCATTACCTTGACAATAGATCGTGTCGGTATAGTCTGTTGCAATGAGGCAAACAAGTCCTCTCAAGTTCTCAAATTATATTTACCTAAAGGGGGTTTTAATGAGTGTTTTAGTTGGCCGTCAGGCTCCAAATTTTAAAGCAGAAGCCGTTGTTAACGGTGATTTTAATGAAGTTTCTTTATCCGATTACAAAGGTAAAAAATACGTCGTTCTCTTTTTCTATCCTCTTGACTTCACTTTTGTTTGCCCAACAGAGTTGCATGCTTTTCAAGAAAAAATTGACGAATTTGCAAAACGTGATGTTGAAGTTTTAGGTTGTAGTATTGACAGTAAGTTTTCACACTTCGCTTGGCTCAACACACCAAAAAATAAAGGTGGTATTCAAGGCGTTCAATATCCACTTCTTTCTGATATCCATCGCACTATTGCACGTGATTATGACGTGTTAAGCGATGGAGGAGTTGCATATCGCGGTCTTTTCTTAATTGATAAATCTGGAGTTGTTCGTCACCAATTAGTCAACGACCTTCCACTTGGCCGCAATGTCGATGAAGCATTGCGCCTTGTCGATGCGCTTCAACACAATGAAGCGCATGGAGAAGTTTGCCCAGCTAATTGGAACAAAGGAAAGGAAGCGATGAAAGCAACCAAAGATGGTGTGAGTGGATATCTTTCCAAGCACTAATCTATTCTTAACTATTCCATTCAGATAAAATAAACTCTTTAGGGATAACTCTCTAAAGAGTTTTTTAATATTAAAAGGGATTTTATGAAAAAAATAATATTCATATTTGTTTTAACATTAGTAGATGTTTTTTATTTTAAGCAAATTTATGCAATTGATCCAACATTTCCACAATTGAGTAAATTGGAAAAAGAGGGCGTACAAATAAGTGCAATGGTAATGCGATTAAACAATAAAGATATCATTGCAGAAATGAATCCTGACAAAAGACTTTCTCCAGCTTCTACATCTAAACTTATTCTTGCAGCACAAGCACTTGAGACATGGGGATCAAATAAAACATTTAAGTCACAAATTTATATGCGTGGTCAATTGCAAAATGGAGTTTTAAATGGAGATCTTATTTTCTACGGTTCTGGTGATCCATCCTTTACCAACGAAAAGATTTGGTTTTTAGCTACAGATGTTTATCGTTATGGAATTAAAAAAGTAACAGGAAATTTAATCATAAATAATTCTATTTTTGGTTTGATAAAAGAAGATCAAAATAGGAGCTCAGGGAAGGTCAAAAGTAGAAATGCTTATGATTCACCATTATCGTCTGCTGCTATAAATTTTAGTGTTCTTGCTTTAGTAGTAAATCCAGCACAAAAAATTGGTCAAGCAGCATCTATATCCATCGAACCGTTTCCGATGGATAATGTTAAAATTATTGGCAAAGTTATAACTGAAAAAGAAAATTCAGCCCCACAAATTTCGGTTTCAAGATCATCATCAAATGGTAAAGATATTTTCACAATTTCAGGTTCAATTCCTTTTGGCAACACAACTAAACGCATTTATAGATCTATCTCCAATGCAGAAATTTATGCTGGAGAAACATTAAAAGCATTTATTAAAAGCTCCGGTGTTCAATTAAATGGAAAGATTGCAATAGAGTCTAAGCCTATTTCAAAAAATGATGTATTAATTGCTGAAGTTGAAGGATTTCCCCTCGATTGGCAACTCAAAGGATTATTCCAAGTGAGTAATAATTTTATTGCTGATATGTTAACTCTTAATTTACTAAATGAAAATGCTTCTCAAGGTAAAGGAAATTTAGTTGAGGGTGGGAAAATATTAGAGAATTATGTTAGGAATGCTTACAAAGATTCTCCATGGGGTGAAATTAAAAATAATAATTCTCCTATTGTCATGGAAAGTGGAAGTGGTTTAACACCAAATAATCGACTCTCTGCACGAGATATTATTTGTGTCTTGGATCGAATGTATTTTAATGGTAGAGATTTTCCAGCGTTTCTTTCTGCATTACCTATACCTGGTGATGAAGGAACGTTAAAAAAAAGATTTCAAACATCTTCTGAAAAATTTCTTCAGGAGAGGTTAAGAGCCAAAACAGGCACCCTCAGCGAGCCAGTCAGTGTAAATGCGCTTGGGGGCTATAGTCGCCTGCGGAATGGTGAATGGGTTGCTTTTGCAATTATAGCAAACGGAACTAAATCTAAACCACAAATTGAGATTAAACACTTACGAGACGCTATAGACTCGGACCTTGCAAGGGTTTTGCCATCGGAGCTCTAAAATGGATAAAAAAACTAAGGGAACGTTTACCTTAAGAAGACTCTTCCCTTCATTACAAGAAGATGATCTCATAAAGTTCCAAGAAAACTCCTCAGTTATTCGCCTTAAAAAAGGGCAAAATCTTTTTATATCGGGTGACACTCCTCGCTCTATTTATGGAGTCGCAAATGGATGTTTAAAAATAGTAAGAGAAAGCCAAGAAGGTGAAAGTGTCATCACCCGCATTGTCAGAGCGGGTCAAATCGTGGGTATCCGAGAAGTCTTTGGTGAGTTCAAATACGGGAGAACCTCAGTTGCTCTTAAAGACAGTGAAGTGTTTTCCATTGAAAAAACGATTGTGATCGATTTAATACAAAGAAGTCCTGCGGTTTCTCTGCAGTTTATGAAAATATTTTGTAATGAATTAGCCCGTCTTGAAAAAAGAATTGAATCAGATCTTTATAGGCCTGCCAAAAATCGAGTTGCTTCTGTCATATTTGAACTCTACAATTTATTTGCAGATGAAGGTGCGCAAACTTTTGAACCACCTCTCAATCGTAGAGATATAGCTGAGCTTGCCGATGTCACTCCTGAAACTGTGAGCCGTGCAATCGCAGATTTTAAACAATCGGGAATAATGGAAACTCAAGGATCTGCATTCACAATTCTCGATACAAATTCATTGCAAAATGAAGCTGAAGAAAGATAAAAAAAATTCATGCCTTGTTACCTTGCATGTGAAAATATCGAAATAAGGGCAGGATATAGCACACTCATTTCTTCTTTTTCCTTAAAGCTTCACTCTGAGCAAGTCATAGCCCTCACCGGACCAAATGGTTGCGGGAAGACATCTTTGCTCAGAGTGCTTGCTGGGATTTCGCGACCATACAAAGGAAAAATCGTTGTGATGGGAGAGGAGCTTTGGCCAGAAAATCTGATCAAAAATGAACATTATGCCGTCTTTTTAACAAATATTCCTTCGATGTTAATGGATCACAGCGTTCTTTGGAATTTAGAATTTTATACAGAAACGTATAATCTAAAACTCCCCCTGCAAGAATATGAAAAAGCTTTAGCAAAAGTTGGTTTACAAGGCAGAGAAAAGCAAAGCGTCAGAACTCTTTCCACAGGACAAAAACGACGTTTGAGTTTAGCTTCTCTTTATTTAATAAAACCAAATATTATTTTTGCAGACGAACCTACCAACGGCCTAGATCAAGCAGGGATAAACCTTTGCATTCAAATATTCCATGAATTATCCAAAGAAAATAAAAGTTCTATTTTAATTGCAACCCATGATGAGAAACTCATACAATGGTGCCAAGAAAAAATTCCACTTGAAAACTATATTCCGAAACCAAGTATTTTAAAAAAAACGGTAAGGGAACTCTTATAAATGAAGACAAACTATAATATTAAGAAAATCGATTTTTCAAATTGGTTTTCTTATTTCATCTTTATTAATAAAATAAGTTGTCGATCTATTTGGGTGAGAAAAGCATCATGGTTTGGAACTTTATTATTTGCAGGTTGTTTACTTATTTTATTTCCCTTTGGTTTAGGCACAGAAGCATTACAGCGCAATGATGTGCAAATTGGCTCACTTTGGATTATAAATGAATTCATTGCCGCCCTTGTAATCGGCCGCATGTTTTCACCTGAACAAGAATCCTACGCACTCGATTACTTGCTCTCTTCCCGCATCCCGAGAGCTGCTCTGCTAGCAGGGAAAATATCCTTCACATCCTTACAAATTTTAAGTCTACAAATACCTGTCACTTTTTTATGGGTTATCCTCTACAATGTTCAATCTTCAATCTTAATTGAGCTTTTAAAAACTATTGTTCCCGTAAGCTTGATTTTTAATCTTGGGACTGCGAGTTTAGGTGCGCTTGTCTCTTGCTTAACCGCTCGAAGTCTTGCAAAAGAAATCTTACAGCCCATGCTTTTTTTCCCTTTACAAAGCGGTCTTTTACTTGCGGCAGTTTCTTTGTCATTGCAGATCGGAGACAATGTGCTCTTAGGTGCATTTAGTTCATCGGCTTGGTGGACGATTCTTTCTGCTTATCCGATTCTTTTTACAGCTCTTGGCTTTGTTCTAAGCAATGTACTGCTGCAGGAATAAAATATGATTATTGAAAATAAAATCCCGATAGAAATTACAAAACCCATCAAAAGATGGAATTATTTACTTATTCTATTTACACTTATGCAGTTAATTGGATGGTATTTAGCATTATTCTTCATTGGCACAGACACCGATCAAGGGAATGTTTACCGTATTATTTTTGTGCATGTTCCTGTTGCCTGGTGTGCTTTTTTTTGGGTATTTATCAGTGCATTTTTTGCAATTTTAACCCTTATAAAGCCACAAAAATGCGAAGTCTTTGATCGCAGCAGTCACACCGCTATCGAACTTGGCACACTTTTTTCCATTCTTATGCTCGTTACAGGCAGTGTTTGGGGGAAGCCAACTTGGGGAGTTTGGTGGGATTGGGATCCACGCCTCACTTCGAGCCTTGTTATGTTTTTAGTGTGCTGTGGATATCTGGTTCTTAGACATTTTACTCCCGATCTGCGCACAAGAAGAAATGTTTCTGCAATTGTTTCCATCTTAAGCGCTGTCAATGTCCCCATCGTTTATTACAGTGTTAATTTATGGCGCTCCGTTCATCAGCCACAGACATTTGTTGAAAAATCCAAAAATGTTTCTACAGATATCACGCTTGTTTTATTTTTTAATTTTGTTGCGATGTTTCTATTAAGCATAGCGATTTACAAAATAAGAAGACAAGCCATTTCTGCTAAAGAAACATTAGAATATGTGAGGGGTGAGCAATGAGCGAAAGTTATGGAAACATTGGCTGGCAAATTTTTGTTTATTCGTCCTATATTGTAGTTGCTCTCAGCTTAGTTATTTATGTGATATTATCTATATCATCTCGGAATAAATCATTAAAAGATATGAATGAAGAAGGTTTTTTTCAAGATAACAATTGTAAAAACCCTCCTTTTGAGGAGAATAAAAAATGAAATTAAATGGAGGCCAAATCGCTGGAATTTTAATCGTAGTGGGATCTTTAGGGCTAATCACCTATCAAGCCACACGCAGTGAATCCACTGTTACTTTTTTTACTCCAGCAGAAGTCTATGCAAATCCTTTAAAGTTTGAAGGAAAACTATTTCGTGTGTCAGGTCTTGTGCAAAAAGGGACAAAAACATGGGATGCCCAAACCAATGATTTAAATTTCCAAATCACCGATTTAGAAGGCCACGATTTTAATGTCCATTACAAAGGAATTCCTCCAGATCTTTTTAAAGAAGGACAAGGTGTTGTTGTTGAAGGAAAACTTTATTCAAAAACAGGCATGTTAAAAAAAGACAATCTTATCCAAGCCAATTTACTGATGGTCAAACACAGTGAAGTTTATGACACCAAAGAAGATCATACAAAGCTTAAAGAAGCAAAATTACTTGATAGTATTTTAAAAGATCAAAAAATCGCGGGTACTGAAATTAAAACTCAAGCAAAGAGTCATTAGTATGAAAACAAAAAAGACAAATAAAAAAACTTTGATTTTTTCTGGTATTATTGTTCTTATTTTTATGTCCCTTATGATTTATTCCTTGAAGCAAGATCCAAATTTTACGCCAAGTCAGCTCATAGGTAAAACTGCTCCAGAATTTTTCGGCGAAAAAACCAATGGTGACAAAATTAACTCAAATGATATTTTAAAAAAAGGCAATTGGGTTATTCTTAACTTTTGGTCCTCTTACTGTATTGTTTGCCGCAGTGAAGCTCCAGAAATAGAAAGTTTTTATAAAGAAATAGAGCATGATAAAATCACTTTTGTGAGTATCAATATTCAGGATGACAAAAATTCCATTCTCAACTGGCAACAGAATTATGGTCAATCATTCCCAGTATTGCAAGATAGCAAAGGTCTTATTTCTGTTCGCTATGGCGTGACTGGCACACCAGAAACTTTTTTTATCGATCCAAATGGAAAAGTTAGATACAGAGTGGCTGGGCAAATCAGTAAAAATTTAATATTTAATTTTATGAAATGGCTCGAGCAAAATCCTACTGCAACCCAAGAAGAAGCCACTCAAGCTATCATCACTGTAAGAAGTACCTCTTAATGTCCATAAGCAATCCTGTATTTACAAAAATAAATGAATCTTTCCCTTGTCAAAACTGCGGAGCTCTTGTTCCACAAGCGCAAAGCACGTGCCGTGATCACTGCCCCAATTGTTTATTTAGCATTCATGTCGACATCAATCCAGGGGATAGAGCTGCAGAATGCAAAGGAAAATTAAGACCCATAGCGTGGTCACAGCATAAGAAAAAAGGCTATATGATTCATTACCAGTGTGAGAGCTGTGGTCTTGAAAAAGTAAATAAATTCTTAGAGCATGACTCGTATCAAGCAGATAACTTGAGTGAGTTATTAAAATTAAGCAGCGTGACAAAGGTAAAGTCGTGAGAAATTTAAACATAAATCCAGTTAAAAGCTTTATAGTTATTTCCGATGTGCATTTACGCGATCCGAAAGATGCAACAACAAAATTATTTTTAAAAACCCTCGATGATATTTTAATGAAAAATAAAAATGAAGAAAAAGACAAAACGGAAGCCCTATTTCTTTTGGGTGATATTTTTGATTTTATCGCAGCATCTAAAAATTTCTTTCTCGAAATGTGGAGCGAAGTCTTTGAAAAATTCAAACTGCTAAAAGACAATGGCATTCAGGTTTATTTCGTAGAGGGCAATCATGATTTCGGTTTTGAACATTTTCGCTCACAAAAGCTGGACTCTTATTTTACGGATTATGGCGATATAACAATTGAATTTCTCCACAGACGCGCTGGTAAAATGATGTTACGCCATGGGGATGATCTCATTTGCCCAGAAAAATACTTAAAATTTAGAAGTATCGTTAAAGGTAAATTCTTTCAAAAACTCACTTCGTTTCTTATTGCTGGGCTCTTTATGCACTTCCTATTTTCACGTTATGCAAAAATAAGTCGCGCGCAAGATTCTTATCGCAAACTTCAACTTTCCTTTCTTAAAACATGCCTAGATAAGTTTTATATAAATTATAAAAATCAATTCCAAAAAACGATCAGTATTCTTATAATTGGTCACATACATGTTTATACCGAACAATATTATAAACAAACTTTATTGCTTGTAGGGCCTGATTGGTTTTCTGCCCCCAGTTATTTATACTTTAATAAAGAGGGTGTTTCAGAAAGAATATTCCTAAGTGATAAAACCCAAGAAGAATATCTCTTAAACTGATTGGGCTTTAATCGCATTCTTATTTAAAAAGAGAACAATTCCTGCAAAGATAAGTCCTATTCCTGAAAAAAGAATCAATGCACTGAATGCTCCCCATCTATCGGCTAGAAAACCAGCACTCAAAGGTGCTACACATGTCACAATCATTTGTAACCGCAAAGCCTGCGCAGATGCTCCGCAAACACGGTGATAGAGGTCAGACCGTTGCCAATGGATGTGAGTACAAAAGCACACGCAATGAGAGCAAGCCAAGAGTGCATTTTAATTGCTTTATAAAATATTTTTAATATAGCACTTCCTTCACGACAAAGAACTTTGCCTTTTTATATTTAGTTTATATTTCAATAAATTTAAATATCGGAAGTACTTACATTGGTCAGCCTTATAATGATTTTACCCAAAAGAAATTAACTCAAGTTTATTTATTTAACAATAAACTTTCAGATTCAACTTTATTTTTCTTCCTAAGATTTATAGCAGCAATAATTAAAATAGTAAATGAAAAAGCAAATGTAACTGCATTTGCAGAAATAATAATAGGATCTTCTTTCAAAATCCCATAGACAAGCCATAGAAATATCCCTGAAGTAAAAAGACAATACATGAGAACCGAAATACCCGATGTACAACGCGTTTTTATGGTTTTAATGGCTTGAGGCAAAAAAGAAAATGTTGTTAAAAATGCAGCAGCATAGCCTATTATATTTGATAAATCATCGATTGCCATAATAATTTTATCCTTACTAAGCAAAAATTGATCTTATAAATCTGTCTTGTATTTTAAGAAAAAATCACTTTTAAACAATAATGAATAAACCTTTTCTTTTTTTTTAGCAATGTATTTTTTTAATCGTAGCATCCAGCTGTTTTAAATCAACTTATCAAATAATCTCTTAAGAATATTACAATATGAGATGAAAATAACTATCATTCATATTAAAAGTATAGAAATCTCTTAAAGTTGGATGTACAGAGTGAAATTTACATGTAGTTTTTTGAAAAATTTCAATAATATTTTAGCACGAATTGAATCACTCCTTGAGTTAATGGGACATCAATCAAATCAGTTAGGGCAGAGCAAAGAACGGTAAAAGTTAGATTGGAAAGGGAATAGAAGACATGTAGTTCGAACATACATTCCAATTAAACTAGATCAGCAGTGAAAAAGATTCAGGATAAGTCTTTTTGTATATCATAAACTAAATCATAAAAACCTTACCCAAGAAGGACAGAATGCCAATTTTATTATTTAAATTAAAATATCACTAGTTCTTAACGATTTTTTGCTGATTTCATCTTACTGAGCAAATTAAATAATTTAATAAATTATTTTCTATAGGACATTATCGTAAATATTTTTTAAAATAAATTTTGAAATGGCAATATCTTGCGCAGCAAGACCTGTTAAAAAAGAAATTGTTATATTATTTTTCTCTCTTTTAAATGAGTTTAAATTAGAAACAAAATTTCCTATTTCATAGATATTATTTTTATACAAATCGTCCTCTCTTAAGGCATGAAAACAAGCAGATAATTTGTTGCTTTGGTCAATTGAATCAACAAATATATGATTAGCTTTTTTGAATACAGAAATATCTAATTCTTGCTTATGAGTGTCATCTGCACCGATCGCTGTTATATGCGTCCCTGCTTTAATACAATCTCCAAATAAATATGGAATTGTTGAAGGTGTCGTTGTCACTAATAATTTGCAGTTATTTGCAACATATTCGACATGATTAGACAAATGCACAGTGTAACCTAATTCTTGATACTTATTTTTTAATTTTTCCATTTTATCTATGCTACGGCCATATAAAAACAGATTTTTTAAAGTTGGGAATTGAATTTTTAAGAATTTTGCTTGCAAATAAGACTGAATCCCATATCCAAAAATTCCAACTTCACTAATGGATCTAGGGGCTAAATATTTAGCGCAAACGATACCAGCAAGAGCAGTTCTAATATCTGTCAAATATCCTTGATCATCAAGAATAATTTCAGGTCTACCAGTTTTTGCATTTATAACAACTATAACTCCTTGGCTATTTGAAATAGAACTTTTCCAATTATCATAAAATCCTGAAGCAATTTTAACAAAATAATATTTATCTTCTCTTATCATTCCTGACTTAATATGAATATCTGCAGCAATATTTTCAAATTTAAATTGTGAAATTGGTGCAGATAAAACATTTGAATTTGAATATTGAACAAAAGAATTCTCTATTTCATGAAGCATATTATTAAAATTAAAACACTTTTTTATATCATCCAATGAAATTATTTTCATTATAATTTTTCCGTTTGAATATATCTTTTTAAGCGAGACAATGCTTCAGGCATATTCAATCGACCAAAACCAACTCTAAAATGATTGTGGCTATGATCAAAAATATCACCTGGTAACAATACAATGTGTTCTTTTATTCTTAATTCCTCACAAAAATCATACACTGGACGCTTTAGTTTTAACTTCGGAAATGCAATACAACCACCCTTTGGAGGATACCATTCAAAGACAGAATCATGCTCTTTAAAAAAAGTGGAAATTAATTTTAAATTATTATTAAGAATAGATAAATTTCTTGAGTAAATATGGTCTTCATTTTGCAAAGATATTAAAGCTAAAATTTCACTTGGTGCACTGTTACATATAGATAAATAATGTTTCATATTTGAAATTTTTTTTAATAATTTTTTATCCTGCATAGCTAACCAGCCAATCCTTAAGCCAGGCATTCCATAGGATTTTGACATAACTCCTAAGCTAATTCCTTTTTCATACTCGGAGGCAATATAAGGAAGTTGATCACTATGATTCACCTCTAAACCACGATAGACTTCATCTGAAAAAATATATAGGCCATGTTTTCTAGATAAATCGATTAAATATTTTAATTCTTCTTTTGAGATTATTGTCCCTGAAGGATTATGTGGAAAATTAAAAATAATCATTTTAGTATTTGGTTTTATTAATCTTGAAACTTCTGAGATATCAAAGAAACACTTGTTATTTAAAAATTTTAACTGTACTTCACTTACTTCACAAATATTATTGGGAATTTCTTTTAATGATTGGTAGCAAGGCGAAAAAATAATAACATGATCATCTTTATTCAAGATTGAATTTAATGCAGCATAAATTCCTTCTTCTGCTCCTGAAAATGTACATATATTTTCAGAGCAATTATTCAGTTGATATTTTTTATTCAACTCATCTAATAAAAGCGGATTCCCTAAAGGATAAGTATAACTTAATTTTAAATTATTCCAAATATCTAGGATCTCAGATTTAGCTAATTTGAGGATATCCTGCATCAAAAATGCTTCCATATCAGATCCAGAAAACATAATATCTGACGAAAATTCTCTTTCAGATAAATAATCCTCTAATTTAAAAAGTGGTAACTTCATATTTACTTCTCTTCTTTTTCATTTAAATAATTATAAATTGTTGCTCTTGATAATTTTAATATTTTTGCTATATACTCTTTAGAGTTTTTGCCTTTAAAAGCACCTTTTTTTTGAAGATCCAATATCAATTCTTTTTTTTCTTCTTTATTTATAGAATTTAATATTTTTCCTTTTGATTTAAGATTTTCATTGACATAGACATGAATTTTTTCTCTCCAATCATCTTTAAAAATAAAACTTTCTGACTTCTCATAACTAGATTTTCCAATAAATAGTTCAATCGTATTTGCTAAATTATTTAAGACAGAAATATCAAAATTTAGACACATTAAGAATTTTGGCTTATTTTTTTCTTCAATTACGATGCTAATTGATTTTAACACTTTTCCATCAAAATTTATTTTCTCATAGGGTCCAATGATACTTTTTGATTTTTCAAATGAAATGTCATCTAACACAGAATCATCTCCAACATCTCGATTTGAAAAACTATTACCTAAATAAATTATTTTTTTAGTAATAATATCATGAATAACGACTTCAAGTTGTGGGTAAAAAAGTAATTCCATTGCCTTAGCAAAATTGAGATATTGATTGTACATACCCCCTCCTTTTATACTTTATAGTCTAAATTATATTTTTTTGTCAATATTTTTTATATTCAAATTCAAAATACCAATAAAATACTTATAATATTGTATTAAACTTAAAACACATCCGCCGCCAAGGTCACTTTATGAATATTGAGTTTTTTAATTAATATTAAATATTGCGCCATCCCAAAAAACTTAAATAGTTTAAGGTATCACTCATAACAAAAATTTACCGTCAGTTTTTTTTTAAAAGTAGATTTGTTCATTCAGAATTTTATCGCTTTTTATGCTTTTAATTTAATAAATACTTTTGTATATGAATCAACTCAGACTGAAGAACTCTCTAATGAGATCATTTTCGAAATTTCAAAGAAAATGTTCCATTTTAATCCTAACTATATTTAAAGTCTTATTTTTTTTAATAGTTTCAGCAAAGATCTAAGAACTAAGAACTAATCGTATTGATTTGTCATCATCGTTTTCAAAATGTTTCACTCAATCTTTTGACCTAGTATTCTAACTTTTGCGGGAAGAAAAGCAAGAATCATTTAATCTTCGTCGATTGTGAGCACACCTTAATAAACTGTATTTACTTTTTCCTGCAAAAAATCAATTCTGCTGCGCTTTTTTAGTCGATATTTTATTAACGACTTCAAGTATTCGAAGCCCTTTATTCAAGACTGCAATTTCAGAGTCTTTTAAATTTTGAAATTGACAGGAAATTGTTTTCCCTAAATTAGTCGCTCTTTTTATTTCTGCTTTTAATGTTAATTTATCTTCTGAATCAATACCAAACATTCTAACAGGCATTTCAAAAGTAACAAAACAACCCACTTTATATCCACGTTTAATATTATCGACCTCTAAATTCAAACTAACTCCACCCGCAGAAATATTATTTATCGTTCCCATGACAGCAGATGTATCTTCATCAGCAATAATCTGAACGATTGCCTTGCTCGTGAAGCGTTGATGAGCTCTATTTTCAACTCCAGATGAATCTGTCATATGAACTCCGAGAATTAGAAAGCTTGAACACAGTTTTGATCGGCAAAAATGTCTCGATTCTGAGGAGAAAAATAGAAACCTTATGATTAATTTTAAAAAATAAAACCTATTTATTAGCCCTAGCTAAAGAGCGGCAAGAACTGTCTTAAATGTCAAAAATTCAATTACTATTTGAAATTTTATCCCTCTAAAATAGAACCAGATCTCAAACTCTTATGCTTGAAATCTTTAAATTTGGATTCAAAACACGAGGTTTTGATATGGAACTTTCGAGTATTATAGGACCAATTCTAGGCGGAGTCGCTGTCATAGGGACTGCTGTCTTAAAAGGCCTTTCACCTGGAATGTTATGGGGCGGGTCTGCTGCCATGATCGTGGGAGTTGGTGCTATCGCTGCCGTTATGACCGCTTATCCGATGAAGGATGTTGTTTTCTCTTTTAAATCGCTTGGTCTCTTTTTGAATGGACCTAAAATGGATTCCGAGGGAGCGATTTCTGCAATTGAACGTCTCGCACAAATGGCTCGTAAAGATGGCGTCCTAGCCTTGGAAAAAGAGATAGACAAACTTGAAGATCCTTTGATGAAAAAAGGCATTGAAATGGTCTCGATGAACACTGAAGCCCAAATCATTGAAAATATATTACTTTCTGAAATTGATATGATGTACGAAGAAGAAGAAATAGCTGCAAAATTCTGGGAAGACATGGGAGCTTTTGCTCCAACGATCGGAATTCTTGGCGCCGTTCTCGGTCTCATGGTGGTCATGCTTAACCTTGATAACCCCCCTGAAATTGGTCCGGGAATTAAAACTGCATTTATCGCAACACTATATGGGGTTGCACTTGCAAACTTATTTGCTTTGCCTGCTGGAAAAAAAATAAAAAGAATGTGTCATCATAAAAAAGTTTTTAGAGAAATGGTTGCAACAGGAATTATAGGGATCGCCCAAGGCACAGCGCCGAAAGTTCTTGTTGAACGCTTGCATGGAATGGTTCATCACTAATGCCAAAGAAAAAGAAATGCCCCGAATTTGAAAACCATGAACGCTGGCTTGTCGCTTTTGCTGACATGATGACACTTCTGTTTGCTCTTTTCGTGGTTTTATATGCAATTGCTATCGTTAACACTTCAAAAGTCAAGCAAGTCACAGAATCCATGCAAACAGCCTTTGGTATAAAGGAGGAAATCCCCAAGGAAGAGGGAACGATTCCGCGGGGGCCAACAGCTACTGAAGGAATTTTTCGCTACATCAAAGGCAATACCAGTCGTGAACAAATTCTGCAAAAAATTATTCGTGAAAGAGCTGCAATTATCTCAGCTCAGGCAAGAAATGTTGAGCAAAAATTATCGGAACGCTTATATGGAACAAAACAATTTCCAGACAGTGCTAAAAAACCTGTGGATAGAGTTATTTATGTGGCGCGAGATCCTGAAGGCATACGTATAACGCTGTTGGCAAGAATCCTTTTTAAACCTGGCGAATACACTCTCACACCCGAAGCCTATAAAATAATCCAATCAGTTGCAGAGGTTCTTAAAGGAATTGGCAGAGTTATTAGGGTCGAAGGGCATACAGACAATATTCCCTATGAGCGTAATGGCATGTCAAACTGGGAATTGAGCACCCTAAGAGCAACCACAGTGACTAAATTTTTAATCAGTACAAAACTTTTTCCTGTTGGCAGTGTTTATCCTGCTGGATTTGCAGAAACTCGCCCCTTGTCTGAGAACGATTCAGCGGAAAATCGCGCGCTCAATCGGCGGGTCGATTTAAAGATTTTATACGATAACCCCACGGACTATATTCCCCCAGATGAGCAACTCGGCAATGGTGAAAAATCTACCAAAGAATAATGTTTGAGCATGGGTCAAACTGAGTTATATAATATAGATTCAGGGATTGAAGTGTATTTTCTAAATACAAAGTAAGCTGATTTACTAAAATAATCCCTAAATTTTTATTTTTAAAAAACCTTTTTGGAGATTTACATGTCTTTTCTTAATTTGAAGAAATATGATTTACTTTTTAATTTGACGAGGTATTTTCCTTTAAACAGTCTCAATAAAAAGGCTTTTTTATTTTGCTCAATAACGTCTAGTTTATTTTTAACGGGCTGTATGACTTCTTCGCGTCAAGATCAAATACAATCGTCTATTAGCCAGTTGCAAGGACAAATTTTTCAAATTCAAGAACAACTCAGTAAACGTGATCAACAGATTACCAACACGACACAAACAGCTATTTCATCTCAAAATGAAGTACAGAATTTGCAAACTCAAATACAACTCACTCAAGGAAGTGTAGACGAACTCAAAGCACGGTTAAAAAGAATGGAAGAAACCGCAGGCAGCACCGGCAATGAACAAAATGTTGTTACATTGAGCAATAGTCCCGAATTTGTAACCTTACAAAGGCATATTGCACGCATTGATCTTGTTCTCAATACAAGACTCAATAATCCCAAAAAAGGCAAATTACCAGAAAAACTGAAAACTGTTCAAGCAATCACAAAAAGTTTAAAGAATGATCTTGAACAAAATAAGTACAAACAACTAATAGACAATTCTACTGCAATATTAAATGCACATGAAGCTTCAGATGCTATGCAACAAATTGCGATCGAATTCAGAGCAGAAGCTCGCTTTAAAACGCAAGATTATAAAAACGCTGTCCTTGATTTCACATCTTATATTGAAAAATTTCCTGATGCTCCCAAAAATGCGAGAGCACTCTTATTAACAGGGGATAGTTATGTGTATTTAAACAATAACTCAATTGCTAAAACTTATTATCAAGAATGCGCAAAAATTTATGCTAATATGCCCGAAGGAAAAGCTGCCACCAGTCGCTTAGCTAATCTCATGGCACAATCCACTTCATCTCAAACAAAAGCTCAATAATAATTCATATGCAAAATACAATTCTCGCTATCGAAAGTTCATGTGACGAAACAGCTGTTTCAATCATCAAAGTTAAAAAAAATGCTCAAGGACAAATTATTTCTTTAAATATTCTTGCCCACGAGGTTGAGTCTCAGACCGAAATTCACGCTCCTTTTGGCGGTGTTGTTCCTGAAGTTGCTGCGCGCGATCATTTAGCTAAAATCTATGATATCGCTCATAAAGCACTCAATGTCTCAAAATTAAAAAAAAACGATCTCACAGCTATTGCGGTCACTATGGGACCAGGGCTCATTGGAGCTCTCATGGTTGGAGTTTTGTTTGCCCGGGGACTTGCCATGTCCCTCAATATCCCACTTATTTCTGTCAATCACGTCGACGCTCACCTTGCTCCGGTACTCTTATTAAAACAATTTTCTCCTAAAGATGATTTACGCGCATGGCATGATGTTGAAGCTGTTTCTTTTCCAGCCCTTGCTTTGACCGTCAGTGGCGGGCACTGTCATTTGAGTTTATTAGAGTCGCCCAATGAAAGAAAAATATTAGGTAAATGCTTAGATGACGCCTGTGGTGAAGCATTCGATAAAGTCGCAAAGTTGCTAGGGCTTGCGTATCCGGGAGGCCCCCTCATAGAAGAGCTTGCTAAGCAAGCAGAAAAGTCCGCAAATATAAATGATTTTAGTTATCCTGGAAAACCTGCGAATAAAGAAAATCGCTATAATTTTAGTTACAGCGGAATAAAAACTGCAGTTATGGAATCTATTCGTAAAGAAACAGGCATAAAAAAAGGAAAAATCACAGGAAAAGATCTCAGTAAAGAAAAAAAACAATCCATTGCCTATGCTTTTCAACAGGCAGCCCTCAGCCAATTGCTCAATCGGATTGAGAATGCTTTGGAAGACTTTCCTGAAATCAAAACAGTGCTTGTTGCTGGTGGTGTAGCGCAGAATAAAAAATTCAGATCTCTTTTTGCAAAACTAAATAAACCAACATTTTTTGCTCCTCCATCACTTTGCTCTGACAATGCAACCATGATTGCTCTGCAAGCTGCATTGAGTGAAAACACAGATGGATTCACTCGCCATCCTTTTGCTAAATACACATAAATCACCAACAACCTTGACTCTTATTTAATAACAACTATAATTGAATCACATTATTTATAAATGTAAGAGTTTCTTTTTGCTTTCTGTTTTGTTAAACGAGGAGACAAATATGGCTAGTCACAATATTAATATCAGTATTATTTCAATTATTTTAATAAAATAATTTGGCAATAAACCTCATAAATAAAAAACAAAACTAAACTTTCTTTACTATTAGAAAGTGCATTTTATTCATATTTTATTGCCAATCTTAAATTTAAAATAAATAAACTTTAAATGGACAAAAAAATATGAATTTTATAAAAACTTTGTTTTTTACTTATTTATCATCTTTATTGAACAAGAAAAATTCAAACTGGAGCAACGCGGATCTTCCTCAACTTGATAGTTCATTTTCTAACGAAAACTTTAATAAAATTAAAGAAAATATAAACTATAAGAATAAATTTTTATTTATAAAAAGTCTTCTTTTCTCATGCAAAAAACAAATAATTATTGCATCAATTTTATTGATTTTAAGAATTATCTTTTCAATACTGCCACTTATTGCTCTCTACTATTTCATAACACAAATCACAGATTTTAAAAACATATTTGAAATTGTATTCTCTGCCATATTATTAACACTAACGACCTTCTTAAATGGCATTATAACATCGCAATACTTTCAAAAAGTATTTCGCATTCAAGCTCTTGCAAAATATTTTTTGAGTAATTATATCTTTCTAAAGATACCCATATTTTCTCAATTGAAGCACACGGAGTCGCATATTATTAACAACACGACAAGTGACATTGACAATTCATGTTCTATTGCTTCCAACTCATTCGAATTTATTCATGACACCTGCGTTATTATTGGCTCGCTCATTCTACTCTTCTATTTTTTAGGAGTTACAGCATTTCTTGCAATTTTTATGCTCTGCATATTTATCCCATTGGTAAATATACTCATATTAAAAACATCTTTGAATGATGAAAATATTCAAGAAGAAAAAGACAATCGCATACAAGAATTAGGCTCTCTTTATAGTCAAATAAGAAATATTAAATCTTATTTGCTTGAGAAAATATATGAAAATAAAATAAAAAATATAAGAAGAAAAGAAATATATTTACAAAAGAAAAATATTAAATATTTTGCCCTTACTTATAAGTTTATCTCAATCCTTCAGAGTGGCATATGCATTCTAACTTTCAGTCTTTACTTATATTTTGGCCATGATATTTCACTTCCGATTCTTTTCACTTGTATAGGATTATTTAAAACCCTTGAGTCTGCTGTTTTTGATGTTTATGAGTATACTAAACTCTATTCAGGCGCAAAAGCATCATTTAATCGCCTTTTTTCTCTTATAAAAAACTCACAAGAAGAAACTGAAGTTAAAGGCAACCATAAAATAAACAATTCTTCATTTGAAATAAATATTATATCAACAAATATAAAATTATCCTTTAAAAAAGGCGAAAGTGTTGCTGTTATTGGAAAGATTGCCTCTGGTAAAAGTTTATTATTAGAGGCAATCGCAAAATTGTATAGTGAAGAGCAAAAAGATATTCCCGATAATAAAATGGCTTTTATGCCGCAGACCGCATGGATAATGAATGCTTCCGTTAAAGAAAATATTCTCCTCGATCGCTCAGACTTAAGTGCTGAAAAATATATAAGGCTTGCTTGTCTTGATGAAGATTTAAAGAAAATGCCTGAAGGTGAAAATACACTTATTGGAGAAAATGGCGTCAATCTATCCGGAGGGCAAAAACAACGGATTGCTCTTGCTCGCACAGCCGCGTTAAACTCTGAAATTATTTTGCTTGACGATCCCCTGTCGGCCTTAGATAAAGAAACAGCAAAAAAAATATCCCATAAGCTTATTTTTACCTTTTGGAAAAAGAAAAGTATTATTATTACCACGCATAATCTAGATTATTTGCACTTTTTCGATCGCGTTATTCTCCTTGAAAAATGCTCCGTTGTTGCAGATGGAACATATGCAGAACTCTTAAATTCATCCGCTGATTTTCGCGACTTTATTCAAAGAATTTCAGAGGAAGAGAATGAAAATATCATTCTGAAAGAAGATAACCAACAATTGCTAGACTCAGAACAAAACATGAATCCTGAGATTGAATTTATAAAAAACCCTCTTAAATCTTATTTAAAATATTTAAAGACACTCTTTTATGAGAATAAAAAACTTAAATTTAAGCTATTTTTTTGCATTTTTTCACTTTTTTTATTGGCTACTTTCCTGCCAAAAATGCAAAATCTATGGCTCAGTTTTTGGACTTCTAAAAGAATAAAAGTTCTTGATTTTACTTTTGTAAACGAACTATCAAATATTTTTAATATATTTATTTACTCAATTGTTGGACTTTTTAGCTCAATTTGTATCGCTCTTCTAACCTTAATTTGGGGTTGTAAAAGTATTCAGGTTTCAGAAGATTTTCATATAAAAAGCCTCAATAAATTACTTTTATCACCGCTTAAATATATCGATAATTTGACAACAGGAAAAGTAATAAACTGTTTTTCCATCGATCTCTCTGTCCTAGACGCTAAATTGCCAAATGATTTCCAAAAATTTCTTCTGGTTCTCTGCGAAATTTTCTTTTTTATGTTAACAGTCCTCATAATAAAACCTCTTTTTCTAGTCCTCATACTTCCATTCGTTTTCTTGCAAAAAATAATTTTGACAAAATACGTGAATTTAAACAGAGTATTTAATCGGAAAATAGCACTGCCAAAAGCTACTGCCATAAATATCATCCGAGAATTTTACCAAGGACAATATATTTTAAACACTGCAAAAAGGAGAAATTGGTATCAAACAAAGTTTCAAACGTGTTTAGAAGAAGAACTCAGATTGGAAATAACAGAGTTTAACGTTGACATGTGGCACTGTCTTATGTGCTTTTTAAATAACTCCCTCTTGACTCTGGTTGTGACGCTGGCAGGAATTTATTTTGTCATGAATGGCAGTCTGAATGCCGCAATATTAAGTCTATTGACTACCTGGATCATGATTGATGTCATGCATCTGACATTTAACTTTTCTCATTCCTTTAGCGAAGTCGAACAAGGTCTTATATCACTTGAAAGAGTGCTAGAATTCAACAAAAATAAAAGCGAATATTCGATCGAAATATCTAAAGAAACAAATAAACATTTTATAGAATTCAAAAATGTTTACATGCAATATGACAAACAAAAAGAATATATTCTGAAAGATTTTTCGCTATCCATCAATCAAGGAGAAACAATTGGGATCGTTGGAAAATCGGGATCAGGGAAAAGTTCTATTATGTCACTCCTCCTCAGGTTTTATGAGCATAAGTCTGGTACAATCTTTTTTGCAGGGAAAAGCTTAAACTCTTACACTCCGGCACAAATTCGCGCACAAATTGCGATTGTTTTACAAAACCCGCAGTTTTTTTCTGGGAGCATTCGCTTTAATCTCGATCCACACAATGCTCACACAGATATGACTTTGTATGCTCTATTAGAAGAGCTTGAACTTCTACAAATCACTCAAGCACTTCCAGAGGGAATTGATACCGACATGGCAAATGAAGCCTTAAAATTAAGTTCAGGACAAAAACAAATATTTGCTTTTGCCCGCGCACTGCTAAAACCCGCAAAACTTCTTTTACTCGATGAGCCAAGTGCAAATATTGATAATAAAAGTGAGAAAATTATAATGAAAAAAATTGACGAATTAAAAGGAATAAAAACTGTTATTATTATTGCCCACAGAGGGGAAATATTAAATACAGCGAATAGAGTGATTCAGATTTAATATTTTAAAAAAGAGTGTTAACAAAAAATATGAGTCCTGAACTTAATATTATTTTCAGCTCATAAAACCTTATTTTATTTAAGCTTCAACCACATTAAAAGCATATCATAAAATTCATCGTTAAGTTTTATGGCTCGGGGGTCTGTTCCATAAATTTCAAAACCATGATTTTTATACAAACGTAATGCCGGTTTATTGTTCGCCACACATCCCAAATGAATTTGTGTTACAAGTTTTGAAGCATCTTTTATAACAGCAGCAATAAGTTTAGAACCAATCCCCTTGCCTGCAAATTCAGGCTTTGTATACATTCCTGAAATGTGCCCGCGATGACAATCTTTTTCTCGAGAGTCCTGACTAAAAGTGACTACAGAAACAAGTTCTCCGTCACAAAAAGCACCGTATATTTTATTTTCTTCCACTTTTTCTTGAAAAAAAGTATCAGGCTTTTTTGAGATATCTTCAAATGAGGACACAAATGCTGTCGGAGCATTTTTAAGGCATTCCAATCGTATTTTTTTCCAAGATTGCCAGTCACTTTTAGTTAACATTTTTATTTCAGTTTCTGAGGTATTAGAAAAATATTTATTTTCCGAAGTTGAGATAATCATATCTTTGCTGAATCCTTTTGAGGATGTTTTGGAGTATAAGTTTTTAGTCAATATTAGACACTCATTTAATTTCAAAAAAGGGAAATTATTCATAATTTTTTCTTTATTCAACAAATCGATATTTTAATTCAAATGTTAACAAACGACACTCCTTTTAGAAACTGGGTTGACCCATCTAGGTATTAAATTGAAGCAACAAAGCTTGAGTTTAGATTCAAGGCACGTTTTCATTCGCATATCATCTTATGCTCAAAATAATTCAGTTGCATAGATATTAAAGCAATAATTTAACTTTAATGGAAATTAAGAAAGGCATATTCTAAGTACAGATGCAACTACTTTACATAAGCAAACTATAATGTTAACAAGATTATACTCATTTTTTTGCTTTAATGTAGACAGAGCAATTGATATAATGAATATAAATATTATTTATTTGATTTTTATAACATCTTAGTAAAGGAAAAAAATCCTGTGAAGATTTTAAATTTAATATTATTTAGCTTAATTGTAGCTAATTTTCACAATGGTGCAAATTCACAAAATCTGACTACCCATAATTTTGAATCAAAAATAGACAATATTCCTGAAGAAATTCAAAAAAAAATGCAAAGATATACATGGAAACCAGATTGCCCTGTTTCATTAGGAGATTTAAAATATTTAAGCCTACCTTTTTATGGTTTTGATAATAATATTCATATGGGACATTTAATAGTTCATAAAGATATAGCTACCGAAGTTAAAATCATATTTGAAGAACTATTTGAGAGTAAATTCCCAATCGAAAAAATGCATATAATAGATGATTTTAAAGGTGATGATGATTTGTCTATGACAGAAAATAATACTTCTGCTTTTAATTGCCGCTCTGTTACAGGTAAACCGGGTATTTTTTCTGTGCATAGTTATGGAAGAGCTATAGACATAAACCCCAAAATAAATCCCTATATAAAAGGAAAACTCGTTTTACCTGAAAATGGAAAACAGTATACAGATCGTTCATTGACTTCACTTGGAATGATAAAATTAAATGATTTTACATATAATACATTTATTAAAAAAGGTTGGACATGGGGAGGTTCATGGATATCTTTAAAGGATTATCAACATTTTGAAAAGCCAATTCCTAGGAAAAATTAAAATAACAAAACTTTCTCTGTTTATTAAAACTTAAAATTAAGTTTCCCAAAAAGACAGTCTAAAAAATGCGGTCAAGAGTTCATATACAGGACTTTAAATATATTGAATTAAGAACATCTGAGACCTTGGATCGCAATTTTTCATTGATTGTTTTTAAAATTTACCCGCAATCTAAAATTATCCTCAAAATAAGAAATTAGCCCAGGAAGTATAATATGTTCATCTTTAGCAAATGGAGCCCACTTATTTGAAAAGCTTAATACAGGTTGTGGATAGATAAATTCTCCATTAAATTCATCTATACATTTTTTTTTCAAAACTGCATAAGTATCAACACCTGAATCTAAAATGAAATATTTAAAATTTAATGAAGGTGACTGATATTTTATTTTCCAAGTTCCATTAACTTTTATATTTCCATATTCGAGCCAATTCCAATCACCTTTTGGATTTGAACAAATAATATATGTCTCGTCTGCATATAAATCATTCGCAATAAAAATCATAGGTAGATTGCATAAAAATGCAAAAATAATTTTTTTAAAAAGCATAAAAATGGATCCTCTATTAAATTTTAAAATATTTATACATGGGATTATAGTAAGAATTTCAGTATAAATTGTCAAGTCTATCCAGGCTGAAGATGACCTTCTTAGAAGTGCGATTTACTAGAATATCTATTAATTATTATTTTTCCTTCTTCAATAAAGAGCATAGAAGATAATTTAGGCACTTTATTGAAGTAATGTGGTGAAAATATGTCTTAGGCGTGAAATAGAAGAAGTCCGATTAACCGTTTAATTTAATGGTTACCTTTTGGTTTTAAGTCTACTCTTATAGCATACAATCATAATCAATTTTTTCATACAAATAACCTTGTCTAGACATTATATTGTCATTATTTTTCGTCCCAAATAAAGCTTAATTAGAAGGTATAAATCCGAAATAATAGCACATTAGTTGAGCAAAGATATATTTTTTATAATATTTGCTTTTCTTATTTTTTCATCTTTCTTCTAATTTTTTTTCATCAATTAATAATATAAAATAGAATAACCTTTAATAATAGTATATATCCATTTAAAATTTACAATTTTTTTCTAGTCCCAGTGTATTTCGGATTTCTTAAAGATAAGTACGCATCGAGTTCTATTTGATATTTTTCATATAGCTAATCCCAATTACCATACTCAGTAGCACAATAAGTATATGCTTTTCAGAATTAGCATATACTTTAGAAAAAATGAATATAAGAGACATGAAAAATATAATTCTATTAACCTTTAAAACTTTAATATATCTCTCTACAGCAGAAAATGAGATCTTAAGTTTTCTTTTATCGAATTCATTTATAAAATAATATGCTAAAAAGCATAAAGCTATATGGTGATGCAATCCTAACCACGAACGCCCTTCATATTGATCAAGCCTCAATTCTTTTTTTAAAATCTGTTATCCCTGTTCGATTTTCCATCTTTTAAGCATGAATTCTATTATTTCATCATTTGGGTAAGTATTTGAATAATTTGAAATAAAATATTTTAAAACTCCATCTTTTCTTTTTTGAATAACTTGATGATTTCATCAATAAAATAAAGTCCTATTCTCCACTTTTCTTTGAAGATTCTTTCCTCTAAAGGTACTTTTACTTTATCTAATTTTTTTGAATTTTTAATCCAGCCATCTGGCAAATATAGCTTTGCAGTCACTAGAAAATGTATTTTATTAGAAATCATATTTAAGGTAACAAATGCTTGACTGTTTGTAATCTTACCTTGTACTCCACAATATTGCCTTTATACAGCAACACTCTCATCACCTTTTTTGGAAGACTTGTATCATCAAGATAAAAAATAAATTTATTTATTTTCAGTTTATTAATCATATATATATTTAAACTTATAATAAGATCATGAAGAGAGCATTGACTTTAATTAACAAATTGCTGTAAAGATTGTTCTTCTGCATTTGAAATTCTTGATGACATTACTCCTATAGATTTTCTTTCGCCATCTAATATTAATACACATATCTAAGTTTTACTAAAATTTAATTTATCATTTTTTTAAAAACCGATCTAAAACCATCGATAAATTGTGAAACTTTTAATGAAAGATCTTTTATATTTGCTAATTTCATTATTCAACATCAAAAAAATATTACGATGACTTAAATATAACATATTTTTTATTAACGAAGTAGTACTAAAACAGTCCAAGGGCTTTGTCACTGTAACTGACTAATAAATTCTTTGTATGCTGATAATGATTTAACATCATTTTATGATTTTCACGGCCTATTCCCGATTGTTTGTATCCACCAAAAGCCGCATGTGCTGGATATAAATGATAGCAATTCGTCCAAACACGGCCTGCCTTAATTTCTCTGCCTAAACGATACGCCAAAGCGATATCGCGTGTCCAAATTCCAGCACCTAAACCATAAAGGGTGTCATTAGCTAAATGGAGAGCTTCCTCATCATCTTTAAAAGTTGCAACAGAGACTACCGGACCAAAAATTTCTTCTTGGAAAACTCGCATATTGTTGGTCCCCTTAAATACCGTTGGCTCAACATAATAACCTTCAGAGAGATCTCCGTCAATAATATTTCTTCGTCCACCTGTGAGCAATTGCGCACCTTCTTGCTGACCAATTTCAATATAGGATAGAATTTTTTCCATCTGTTCTTTAGAAGCTTGTGCTCCAAGCATTGTTCCTTCATGCAAAGGATTTCCCTGCTTAATTGCTTTTATTCTTTTTAGTGCACGTTCCATAAATTCTTCATAAATAGATTCATGTACTAATGCCCGCGATGGACAAGTACACACTTCCCCTTGATTGAGGGCAAACATGGCAAAACCTTCAACTGCTTTATTTAAATAAGAATCATCTTTTGCAAGAACATCTTTAAAGAAAATATTTGGTGATTTTCCGCCGAGCTCTAAAGTAACTGGAATTAAATTTTGCGATGCATATTGCATGATCAAACGCCCAGTTGACGTTTCTCCAGTAAATGCAACTTTTGCTACTCTCGGACTGGAAGCCAAAGGCTTTCCTGCTTCTAACCCAAAACCATTGACTATATTTAACACGCCTGGAGGAAGAATATCTTGAATCAATTCCATTAAAACTAAAATTGATGCAGGTGTTTGCTCAGCAGGTTTTAAAACAACACAGTTACCCGCAGCAAGGGCCGGAGCCATTTTCCAAACAGCCATTAAAATTGGAAAATTCCATGGAATAATTTGCGCCACAACACCAAGCGGTTCGTGAAAATGATAAGCGACTGTTTCGTTATCAAGCTCACTCAAACTTCCTTCTTGAGCGCGCACACAGCCTGCAAAATATCTGAAGTGATCGATTGCCAATGGAATATCTGCAGCTCTGCTTTCTCTAAGAGGTTTTCCATTATCAATTGTTTCAGCAAGAGCCAATAGATTTAAATTTTCTTCCATCTTATCGGCAATTTTTAAGAGTGCATTTGCTCTTTCTTGTGGAGAGTATTTTCCCCATTTTTCTTTTGCAGCATGTGCAGCATTGAGGGCTAATTCAATATCTTCTTCGGATGATCTCGCGATGTGCGAAAATACTTTTCCATAAATCGGAGAAATATTTTCAAAATATTTTCCATTCACGGGAGGTACCCATTTGCCGCCAATAAAATTGTCGTATTTTAAGCGAAATGGATTTTTAAAACCTAATTTTTCAAGATCAGAATTTAACATAATATCCCTTTCTATAAATAAACAGTGATGGTATCGATTGACAGGGATATACTACAGAATTAGAATTTTCTTTCAAGGCTTTTTATTTTTGTAATTTTTAGTTATTTTAATACTTAATTTCTTGAAATAATTTTTAACAGATAATATTCATTTAAAGGAAATTATAATGAAATATCTTCATACAATGCTACGAGTTGGCGATCTTGACAAATCAATTCAATTTTATTGTGAAATACTAAATTTCGAGCTCATTCGCCGTTGTGATTTTCCAGAAGGTCAATTCACTTTAGCATTTTTAAAAGCGAAAAGCGATCTGGAAAGCACTGCCGAACTCGAACTTACCTATAATTGGGGAGTGAATAAATATGAGATTGGCACTGGTTATGGACATTTAGCTTATCAAGTCGATTCTATCGATGAAATAAAAAATCGTTTAAATCAATTTAATTTACAATTGAGTTGGGGACCAGGAAAAACACCAAATGGCAAACAAAAAATGGCTTTTTTAATGGATCCCGATGGGTATAAAATCGAATTGCTGGAATCATTTTAATTATCCCAGACCGATTTCTCATAACGACATAGGCCAAATATTTTTTCTTTGAAGGCAAAACCAATGGACTTATACATATTAATAGCCATTCCACCTTCTTCTGTTTGAATAACAAATTTATTCTGCTTAGAGTCATGGGCTGCAAAAGCTATTAAAGTTTGTGATATCCCTTTTTTTCTATATTCTTTTTGAGTTTTAATATCCCTATAACGCGCAATTTCTGAGTTCCAATACAAACCTAAGTCCGAAATGATATTATTATTTATATAGGCCGCATACCAAAAACCAAGACCACTTTCTGAAAAAGTTCTAAAGTCTTTCATTTTTTTTATGATATAAGTTTTGAATTTTTTTTCAGGAATTCTTTCGTTAGTGTTTAATTGAAACTCTAAAATATTATCCCAGTCTTCATCTGTGACAATCCGTCTACAGACAATCTCTGGATTCAAATACTTGCAATGAATATTATCTTTGTTTGCCATTAAAACAATTGTTTCGTTAAAATCGAAGTCAGCATCTTTAAATTTATCTATTTCTACTTCATTACCTATTTCTTCCCAGCTAAAAGTCATATGATTTATGTCTTTAATTTGAGCGAATTCTTTTTGAAAAGACTCTGTCCATTTTTCAAAATCGCCTTGACAGGGTGGTTTCTTAAAAAGCAAATAATTTCCCCAAAAAAATTCTGGATTATGTGGCGTTTTAAGAACAAAGTAATCTTCTTTTTCTATTTTATTTTTGCTAAAATCAAAGAACATAAGATCGGTTTTTAGACCAAGCGCTATTTCACTCATTTAATAAACTCCTCTAACAAATTTCAAAGAAATCATAATATTTATTTTTATATAATTCTGATTAAAATATTTGTCAATTATTTTAAATATGAACAAATCAATTCATTAAACCATTCCATAAAGACATTTAAAGGTTTCACAATTTGTTTTCTATGCGGGTATAGAAATGATATTGGCAATGATTGCGGCTGATAATTCTCGAGAATTTTAACTAGAATGTTTTGTTCAATTAAGTCTCGAACATCATATGCAGGTACTTGTATAATACCTAATCCTGAAAGTGCCGCAGAAATATATGATTCAGCATTATTTAAAGTTAACAGAGAATTCATTTTAACTTGATGAGTTTTTTCCTCTAAAAAATATTCGAAAACGGATGTTGCGCTATCAGCAGAAGCATAATTGATAATAAAGTGCTTAGATAAATGAGAAACGCTCACAGCTCTGTCGAGTTGGCGAAAATAACTCAAACTTGCACAATCAATTATCTTAAGCTCCCAAATTAATTTAGTAATATACAAAGAATCTATGAGATCTACCACTCTCACCACACAGTCATACCCATCCTCTATGAGGTTAACATAACAATCCGTTGAGCATAATGATAGTTTAATATTAGGAAAAAGCGAAAAGAATTTTGGTAAATTGGGAAGAAGAATAACTCTTGCTATTCTTCTATGAATAGATATTATTAAGTTTCCTTGAATTTAGTTTTTTTTGTGTTTAAATAAATTTTATACTTTATTGACTTGTAACAATAAGTTCTTATAACTTTCAAAATATTCTTTTCAGACATGCATTAAAACAATCTGTCTGGTTGAACGAGAAAATAATCTTGCCCCAACCTGTATTTCTAATTTTTTTATCCCAAGCGATTCATAAAATTTTGGGATATTTAAATTCATATCCACATTAGTAATACTATTCTGTTTTGCAACTTCGATAAAAATATTTATATTTTTTAAAAAAGCATCTATATCACAAAACCACCATTATTATAAAATGATGTTAAAGTTTATGCAAAGTATCATTATTTAACTTTAAATTTAAATAAAAATGTATTTTTTGAACTTATAAACATTGAAAGGAGATAAGATGTCCACAAAACATGAACTAAATGCGAAAGTCATTTTAATTGACGAATGTGCAAAAAATCTCGGAGTCTTGATAAACAAAATTTTAACCAGTGATGGCACTAAAATTATCTTTCACTACAACAGTCACTCAACAATATAAGATGCTGAAGTGACTGCTGCAGAAATTAAAAAGAGTGGTGGTTATAGAGCACGATAATTTGTTAAATTTATTTTTGCTTTATATAGAAAAAAGACCCTGCAGAGCAGAGACTTTTTATTACTTAATACACATATATGGTGGAGGTGCCGGGGATCGAACCCGGGTCCGAAAAGGAATCACAATTGGCGCCACATGCTTCTTCTGTCATTAGATCTCACTTGCTAGCCGGGGAAAGACACCCTACCAAACAAGCCAGTTCGATTGCTAGGTAAACTCAACTCCGAACAGAAGTTGAAGATTGCCCGCACGTAAATTAACGGCGATTTTGAATGCACGTGCTGCCACACCCAAGTCACCGGCTCTGTGCTTAATTAGGCAGCGAGAGCGTTAAGTTTTTGGTTGCCACTTCTGGCTGACACAACGTTTTGAAGAGGTGCTGTAACCAACCCCTGCATGCTCCTTTTGCTCAACTCTCTCCGTCGAGACCAGTTCACCCCCATAAGAAATAAATCCCTCAAAACATCCTATCCTGAGGGAACATTATACTAATTCCAATTTATTATATTAGCAAGTATTTTTGATATTTTATAAAGAATATTAAATTCAGGCAGCTATCCCTTAGCAGCCGCGAAAATTAATTTTAAGAAATCAAATATATTTTGCGAATACTCAAATTGAATCAGTTTTTCTGATATTTCGCGAATATTTTTATTATTATAAAACCATACAGGCGTTGGTTTAATAATAAATGGTGCATCGATAACAGACTTTTCTGGAAAATCAATAAGGTAACCATTATGCACAGCCCCGATACCTGATTGAATATCCTCTAAGGTATGCCCAGGATAAGCTCCCCAAGTGGTTGAGGCAAATGCATAAGAAAGAGCAGACCAACAATTAATACCAATGGCACCATACCGGAGTGCATCTATACAATCATCTATTTCTTGAGAATATTCTTTACGCGTTAATGGATCTACAATTACAGAGCAACTCAATGTACCCCAGACTTCGTTATTACAAAACTCCGTTGCAGCCTGGATGAAGGATGGAATATCTTCTTCCGTTAAAGCTGTTTCAGAAATAATCCCACAAAATGCCTCTTCATTAAATGCATATTCATTCTCAGACTTTTTTATGTCTGCAATAAGGGTCCAAGGAATACAACCAACCTTTTTTTCTCCTAATACTTCTGCTTGTGGGTATCTTTTTAAAAATTCATTATAACGATTTTGCGCACCAGGATAGTATGCTTTTCTGGATTTTAATAGGGATAATTCTTTTCTGAGTTGTTTTAAAAAAAGTTCTCTTTGCTGCCATCCTTCACAAGTAACAATTAACTTCATTGCATTGCAGTTGAAGCTCCCATTATTTTCGACCGCACTTGCAATCTGTCTTGCATGATATTCTAATTGCTCATCACTCCACACACCGGGTATTAAAATAACAGGAGTTACGCAGCCTAATTCCGATGTGATATTTTTATTATTTTTAATTTTATTCATATCTAGTGGCTGTGGAGGAATTTCATTTCCCCAAACAATTTTGTTATGTGTTTTATGTGAACCTGTAATGTGGATATCATCGACTAGCAGATGATTACATAACCATTCTGAAGTTTCAGCATCACCTTTTATAAAAGCGAGATATCCATCTTTTATCAAATCTGCAAAAATATTATTGAAGATATCTAAAAGATAGTCATTAACAGGATTTAATTTTACAAGACAAACTTTTCCTTCCGTAAAGAGTTTATGCAATGCATCCAAAGGAGCAATGCTAGAAACATTTCCAGCGCCAAGTACAAGACTCAAGGAACCTGTTACTTTGTTTCTTTTATAAAACATTCCTTGTGAAGGTTCTTTATTTTTAAGAATTCTTACCTCAGCTGTAAATCCTCTCCACATAACTTTGTCATAGAAATGAGCAGGAAGCACTCGTGCGATATATTGATTTCCTTTTGTTTTATAGACTTTTGGGATTCTTGGACTGCCTTTAGCATCGAGTGCTTTGATGAGAAGACGCATCTGTTTCATAACTATAGCTGGCCCTTGCAAATACTCTTGTCCAGAAATTTCAGTATTCTCATCGAGCCCTTTTGCTCTTATGCAGGAGTCAGCCCATTGCTTGGATTCTGTCAATAAAATATTCATAGCATTATTTAAATAATTTTTTTTCTCGCACAATTTTAACTCAGCCCATCGGTTTTTATTCTCACTTAATGTAAGTAATAGGTTCTCAATTTTTTTTCTATCATTCATAAATTTCTCTTCCCACTATAAAATGTTTAGAATAAAATTATTTGATAATATCCTTTACTACAATCTGCCACAAAAGAATAGGTATGATCTAAATTTCATATTATATAGGCAAGAATTTAAATTTTTTCAATAAAAATATAATTTATCATATGGTATGGTAATTGAATTTTAAAATAGTTCAGTCTTTAAAAATAATTCTTAAGAGAAATAAGTAACAGATCCTTCTTTGCCAAAAAAAATAAATGAAAATTTGATTTAAAGTCCCAAGTTCAAATAAAAATTGCTCTTCGCTATTTACATAACACATAATATTTCGCTATAGTTACCCAGTTGGAAAAAGTGAGACCATTACTATTAGTTTACTCAACACATAGAGTGAATGGCTGCTTTTTCTTTTTCCTTCTTTTTCAATGGAGAAAATGATATGAAGTTAAAAGCTATACCTCTCGTTGCTCTTTCTGCTCTCTTACTTTCTAGCTGTACAAGTACTTGCGGATCAAAATCAGAAGCCCCTGCTGCTGACGCAACTGCTCAAGCTCCTGCTGCCGACGCAACTGCTCAAGCTCCTACAGCTGATGCCGCTGCACCTGCAACAACACCTGAAGCAACTGCAACTGCAGCTGCTCCTGCTCCTGATGCAAGTGCCCAAGCTCCTGCTGCAACACCTGAAGCAACTGCAGCTGCTCCTGCTGCCGAACCAGCTACAAAATAAAAAATCATTTACTAAAAAAAGTCAGAGTTTTCACTCTGACTTTTTTTAATTTTAAAAATAGCACTTACTATTTTGCAATGAGTTATTATTTCGACTCTTGCTTTGTGAGCATAAATCTCGACCAAGATATCGATCTAATTCATAATTAAAATTTGCATTATTTTCACACCAATATGAATAATTTTTGTTCCAAGTAATTGTGAGATTTCTACTAATTTTATTTAATTTATCTGGCGTTGAAACAGAAATCAGAACAACACATGATTCTCTTGGTAACATACTAAAGCTGTTGACCAAAATAAAATCTTTATTTTTACTTAATTTAAAATATAAACCTCTGCACGATGTGATATTAAAATCGGTTTTAAAAGAAATTTTATACTCTGTATTTGGCACATTATCAGGTGAAACTATTTTTATTGGAATTCCAGGATACTCTTCATTAAAAACATGTAGATTTTTATTTCTTGAAATCCCATTTGCCTTTATGTCATTCGAGTATTTTAATTTTCCTTCATCCCAAAAGTATTCGAAAGTAGCCATTTTAAAATAATGTGGGATACCTGAACTCGGTTTTTCATTGTGAATTAAAATATCTTTAGGAATTTCATAACCATTTTCATTGCGTGATAAGATATTTTTACCTGATTTTTTACTACATGATATAGTAAAAAAAATCAAAAAAATTAATTTTATAAAACTCTTAATTATTGAATTCATCAACATTTCTTAACCACACAAATTTTCTAAATCGAGATCTTATTATCTATCCAAATTCTTATATTAGATAATTCTTCTTGGAATTGAACAGATAGACGGAGCTGTAAATACTCTTTATAAAGTTCATCAATTAAATCTGTTAACAATTGCATATAAATAATTCTTTGGGATATATGCGCTCTTGAATCAGCTTCCGAAACAGCAGGAAGGCGAATTGCTCGCAATGAAAGATCTTCCCCTAATATAGAAAAGCACCATTGCCTTTCAGAATCTTGTAAAATAAATTTTGCTTCATGCACTAGTTTTCCTGAACCTAAAGCACTCCCTGCTTCATAGGCATAAGCAGGAGTTCCTCCTTTTAAGCTATTTTCTCTGACTGAACCGCTCGAACTGCTTAAGACTAACTTATCATCGATATAAAGATGAAAGTTTTCATAATTCTTAAGCATTATTTTATGATTTTGTGTTTCACTTTTAAACCATAACCAAGTTAAAAACTCTCTTCCCAAAAAAGCTCTATTTGTTTGGAGAAAACTTAATCCTTCGTGTAAAAGCTCATTTGACATTGAATACCTTCCTCCATTGCAACGCAATTTTGCGTTTTGTGCGAGGATACACTAATACTCGCAAAGATGTTGAG
Source organism: Fluviispira sanaruensis (assembly GCF_004295685.1). Taxonomy (NCBI): domain Bacteria; kingdom Pseudomonadati; phylum Bdellovibrionota; class Oligoflexia; order Silvanigrellales; family Silvanigrellaceae; genus Fluviispira; species Fluviispira sanaruensis. The sequence continues at coordinate 350,094 of NZ_AP019368.1, read as the reverse complement.
CAATACAATTGAAAGGATTTTTATTATGGAATCACTCGAAAAGATCTTTAATACAGCTCAGCTATGTTCCGAAATCGCAATTAAAATGAGTTTGAATTTCAAACATGGCATAGATCCTCAAAGTTTAAAGAATGACAAATCTTGGGTGACTTCTGCTGATCAGCAAATTGAAAAAGAATTAAGAAAAATTATCCTGAAAAATCATCCGACTCACTTTATTTTTGGCGAAGAAGAAGGAGGTGAACTCGGGAATGATGAAGATGCTTATACTTGGATCCTCGACCCAATTGATGGCACTTTTAGTTTTGTGCACAATATTCCATTTTACTCATCTCTCATTGCCGTATTAAAAGGCAAAACACCTATTATAGGTTTTGCTTGCTTGCCTGCAATGGGTATTACTATGAGCGCACTCAAGGGACAGGGGGCATTTATAAATGGTGAAAAATATATTAAGCCACCTCTCGTAGGAAATCCAAATATAGAAATTGTTGCAACTGCTGACCCTTATCGCTTTTACATAGAACAAAAGGGTGAGATTTTACAAACCTTATATGGACCACAGATAAAAACCAGAACGTATCCAGATGCACTTGGCTATTATATGCTGTTAAAGGGATCCGTTCGCGCTTTTATCGATCCTAAAGTTGAAATTTGGGATGTAGCCCCCTTTCATGTGATTATGCCTGAAGCGGGTTTTGCCATACAAAGCTGGAATGAAAATAAAGATTTACAACGAGGAAGCAGCATTGCGTTTCCAATCGACATGCAAAAAATGCCTATAAATTGCTCAGATATACTTGAACTCACCAAAAGATTTGCTTAAAGTACAATAACGATAAATATTTGCCCATATAAAGTGCAAATAGTCGTAGGAGTCGTTATGAAAAAAATAAAATCTTTCGCTTTCAAAACGATTTTTATTGTTTTTACTTTAGCAATCAATGCTTGTATTTCTCTTACAAATAAAGAAATCACTCTAGAAAAAAGCGAGCAACAGACACCCAGTTGGGTGAATGCAAATGAGCATACAGCTGACAAAGAAACTGTTTTTTTTACATATAAAAAAAACGATGTATTCAACTTAAATTTAGGAATTAAGCAGATTCAAGCTGCAGCTCAAACGCAAATATCATTTTTAGTCATGGAAAAAGTCCAAAAAACTTTACTGAACTCTCTTCCTGCCTCTTCCAATATTTCCAATAAAGAGAGAAACTCACTCGTCAATGAGCTTTCTGAGGCTGTTAGCCAGAATAGGTTTAGTTTAAACTTTAAACCTTCCTTGCCAAAAGCTATATATTGGGAGTATCGCCAAAAGGATACGGAAAATGGACTCGAAAAATATTATGTTATCTGGGTTTTACTTTCAGTACCAACTTCAGATTTTAAAGCTGCATTGATTTCAACTGCACTCACTTTAACAAAATCTTCTTCTTCAGAAGCTGTTGATTTGGGGCATAACATTCTACAGGAAATGACTCATCCTTAACGGATAAGTCACAGATACAAGGTGAGATATGGATAAAGCTTCAAAGTGGCTCGTCGTTACAGAAAAACCATCCGTCGCTGGTGATTTAGCAAAAGCACTTGGTGGATTTGAAAAAAAAGGCGACCACTATGAGTCTCCAAAATACTACATCACATGGGCCGTCGGCCATTTGCTTGAGCTGCTCGAACCAGAAGAGCTTGATCCCAAATACAAAAGATGGCTCTTACAGGATCTCCCAATTCTCCCACAAGAATTTCAATACAAACCTAAAAAAGGTCAAACAGAACGTTTGAATCATATTAAGAGTCTAGCAAAAAAATCTGACGTCACCGGAATTATAAATGCTTGCGATGCCGGTCGAGAAGGTGAACTCATTTTTCGTGAAATCTATGATTATTGCGGAATAAACAAGACTTTTAAGCGCATTTGGTTACAAAGTATGACTCCAGAAGCCATTCGCAAAGAGTTCCAGACCCTAAAATCTGGCCATGATTATGACAATTTAGGTGATGCCGCGCGTTGCCGAGCGGAGAGTGACTGGCTCATAGGTATGAATGCAACTCGAGCTGTTACGAAAAGACTGAAAACTCGTAATACAAAAGGGGTTTGGTCAGTTGGTAGAGTGCAAACGCCAACTCTAGCACTGATTGCTAAAAGAGAACTTGATTATTTAAAGCACCGACCAGAACCTTATTTTAATCTCGAAGGGCGCTTTTCTACACCAACTCACGAGTACTCTGGGCTTTGGTACGATCCTAAGTTTAAAAAACCTCAGGCAGCCGATGATGACGAGTCTATTATTTCGCGTGAGAAAGAAGACAGAATTTTTTCTCAACAAAAACTAGATGAAATTTTAAAAAATTTTAATGACAATAAATCTCAAGCTAAAGCCAGTGAAACACGCAAAGAATCGAAAGAAATTGCCCCCCAGCTCTTCGATCTGACTCTTTTACAAAGAGAGGCAAATAGAAAATTTGGCATGCCTGCTTCGCGAACACTCCAAGCAGCGCAAAGATTGTATGAAAAACATAAACTTTTAACGTATCCACGTACGGACTCACGCTATTTACCCGAAGATTATGTTGAAAATGTAAAGAATATTTTAAAAGAATATTCAGCAATTCCGACTGAATATTCTAAAGCCTGCCAAAAAATATTAAAACATGGCATGTTAAATAAAGACAGAGTTTTTAACAATAAGCACGTCTCAGACCACTTTGCTATTATTCCAACAGGTCAATTTCCTTCTGAAAAACTTGATGGTGACGATGCTCGTATTTTTGATCTCGTTTTGAAACGTTTTATTGCCGCATTTATGCCACATGCTATTTGGGCAAAAGTAGAGCGTATTACGTTTGTAGGAGAACAAAACTTTCGCACCCGCGTTCAAGATTTACAAGAACCTGGATGGCGCGAAGTCTATGGTCTCGACAGTGAAGAAGAAAGTAAACTTCCTAAATTAAATGAGAAAAACCCAGATGCACTAACGCCTGTGCAAACGGAAGGAGTTGATCCTATCCAAAATGCGACCAAACCTCCTCCTCGTTATACGGAAGCTAAGCTTTTATCTTTAATGGAGCACTGTGGAAAATCAGTGGTCGATGAAGAGATTGCTGAGGTGCTAAAAGACAAAGGGATCGGAACTCCTGCGACCCGTGCAGATATTATCGAAAATCTTATTTCAAAAGAATATGTCAGTCGTTACGGCAAGGCTTTGCGTGCAACTTCTAAAGGCATCCGCCTTGTCGACGTCCTGAGTCGTATTCCTATAGATATTCTCTCGAAAGTTGATCTCACTGGAGAAATCGAAGCTGGCTTACGTAAAATGGAAAAGGGACAAGAAAAGCGCTCTGAATTTATGCAAAATATGTTCGATTTTACTTCCACTATCGTCGATAAAGCAAGATCATTTGAGTATGATGCTATTTATAAAAACGATCCTCCACTCGGCTCGTGTCCTGTTTGCAAAATAGGTAAAGTCAATGAAGGATTTTGGGGTTATAAATGCAGCCGCGCTGGAAACAGCAAAGAAGTCACACCAGATCAATGCAGTTTCATCATTTGGAAAGAAAAAAATCAACGCTATATTGACCGCAGTGTCGTTGAAGAGGTTCTACAAAAACAAATTGTAGGTCCCTTTGAGTTTAGCAACTCAACAGGCACGTCTCATTATGATGAGTTCTTAACAATATCTCCACAAAAAGGAATTATTTTCTGTACTGAGAAAGGTGAAGCTAAGGAATCCGCTACAGGATACGATGCTGTCGTTCTTCATGAAGAGCTTTTAAGTGAAACTTTCTTAAAAATGCCTGGCACTGTTAAAGTGACAGAAATGGCCTATCTATGTGAATTTGGTAATCTTCCCACTGAAGCACCAGAAGAAATAAATAAGCCAAAGAGAAAATCGAAAAAAGCATCAAGCGAAGATACAGAAAAAAAGAAAAAGGTAACAAAACCCAAAAAAGTCAAACGCCTTATTTCAAGAATGCCACGTATTTTATGTGGTCGAGAAATGAGTTTAGATGATTATAAATCTTTTATTCTAACGGGTTCAACACCTCCCATTTCTGATTTTAAATCTAAAAAAGGACGACCATTTGCTGCTGCTTTACATTTAAAAGAGAATGGAAATTTTGAATTTAAATTTGTCTCACGTAAGGCATTGCTTGGAGAAGATACGTCAGAAAATAAGCCGAAGAAAACAGCAAAAAAAGCGACGAGTAAGGCTAAAGTAGTCAAAAAGTCAAAAAAAGCTGATAGTTTATCCGAAACTGAAGTATAATACTTGAGAAGAAGTGAATTTAACTTCTTCTTCTGCTTCCACGCTTTAACTCAATTATATTTAACCTCTTCTCATACTTGGAAGTTTAAACTCGTGTAAATATTTCTTCATACATTCAATCATTTCCTGTTCAAATTTCCAAAACCAACGACCTTGCCGAGAACTGAAGTTTAAATCAACTTCAAAAAGAAAATCTTTCTTTTCTCTGCCATATAAACAAATAAAACTGTAAGTATTCGTCAACTGAATCGTGCGATACATACCACTATTAACATTAAACAGTGAACTTCTAACTCTATTTAAAATAACGCCTGCTCGTTCCGAGCTACCAGGCATTTTAATCTGGCTCAATTCAAGCTCTTTATAATGATAAGTTTGCATGCGAAGGTTTTTAAATTGATGTAAAAAAGGATCTTGTTTTACATAATTTTTTTCAATATAATGTTCAGATAAACCAAGAATATCAATCCCTAAATTAATATGAACACCCGTTTTCACATTAACTATGTTTGGGTCTATATAACAAAAGTAATCAAATGCTTTATTTCTAAAAATAATATCGTTAATATTATCATTTACAAATTCTTTTTTTAATAAATATATACTCTCTCTTAAATTCATAATAATTCCAAAGATATAAAAATAACAATCTTAAATCAATTGTTTACCTATTATTATTCTAAAATAATAGAATAGTATATATTTATAAAACGCTAATTATTTTCTATCAAGTATAATACATTTTATTTTTTAGAATCAAAGTACTTAAATACAACATTCTGATACTCTATATTAAATAAAACTCTTTTTCAAGAATTTAATTTAAACTCATTAATTATATTACAAAACTTAAAGATCTCCTCTTTTTTATGATCTGCAGCAAACGCAAACCTCAACATACTTTTGCCTTTAGCTACAGTTGGATACATCGCAGTTAAGACAAAAAATCCATTTTCCCTTAAGGTTTTTGCACAAAATATAGCTTTTTCTTCATTTCCTATCAATAATCCACGAATAGGAATCAATAAATTTCTATTGATAACTCTTTCACTCTCAACTAAGGAATCAAAGTAACTCACATTTTCCCACAATTGATTTTGTAGTTCTGTTAATTCTTTTGAGAGATGAATCTCTGCAGATTTAATGGCTGCATTCACTACTGATAGGGCAGGGGGATTGCTAAAAAGATAAGGTGTACAAAATTGCTTAACTGTTTCCTTATCTTCGTAAGTTGGAAGTGAAAGAGCAGCTGCATTAGCCCCAAATCCCTTTGACAAGGATGAACACAATATAAGTCTTAAAGGAAACTTATTTTTTAAATAATCAAGAACGTATCCACACCCATTCTTCCCGTAAATTGAAGTGCCATGTGCATCATCTAGATAGACATAACCATTATATTCTTCTGCTAGTTTAAAAAGAAGGGTAAGAGGCGCCATACCACCCATAGAGCCTATGCTGTCAGAGAAGGAAATCGGTGTCATATCATTTTTATAAGCAAAAGAAAATGCTTCAGATAATGCTTTCTCCTCTTGAAAATCGACAACAGACACAATTCCAAATTGTTCCATAAGTCCTCTATTGATCTGGATTGATGCATGGGCTGTTTTATCTACTATAAAATAGACTCCATTTTTTTTCACTGGGAAGCTTGGCATTTCCCCAGATCCCAACAGTGGAATGAAACCAAGATGAGTCAAATGCAAAGAGGAAAACAAAGTAACAAATGAATTACAAAATATTTCCTGTAGTAATTCTTCTAGTATAACAAAGCTTTTTACCCTTAATCTCGTTCTTGCTATCGCAAAATTTACCCCAAAGTTTTCTATATCATTTTGTGATGCATTAATTATTCTTTCATCTAAATCTAGCCCAAAATAGGAACATGATGCGAAGTCTATTAGCTTCTCGTTACTCTCTAAATATATTTTTCTACCCTTTTCCCTCTTAACAACAACTGAATCATTTATATATTCAAAAGCTTTTCTTTGATGATTTTTTGCATTGACTATCTTTTTCTTTTGCCAATTTTCTTCATATAATTTCATATTCATAGTATTTTTCCGTTTTTATATATTTAAAGAATTATTTAATTATAAAATGTAATTTTATATTTTTTTCCCTGAAATAGGATCTTGGAATGATTTTATTATAAATGAATCTGGTACATATGCTCCTAGCATAACAAACGCCATGACAGCGGGCTCAGAACCTATATTGATCCAACCATGAACAGTTGCTTTTTGTACCAAACAATCTCCTTCATTTAATTTTACAATTCCATTCTCTGTCGTCAGTTGCATTTGCCCTTTAATGACAACTGCAAAATCAATCGTTGTTGTGCTATGAAATCCATATGAATCCGCATCGATCGTGCAAGAGTTTTCCTTTGCATATGCTTCTATTTTGGAAAATGGTGGAAATATAGTTTTAATAAAGTGCACTGCTCCTGGTTTGATATTAAAATTAAAATGTTCTAATTGATCCCTTTTACCATTTGGCTCACAAGGTGTTTTTTCATTATACCAAAGTTGAGTTATTTTATGCCCATCATCTAATTCAATTGTAGGTTCAATATTTTTGTCTTCTACGACAGAAGAAGTATTATTTATTATATTATCGATGATAACAAGCCTTGATTTATACATATTTTCGTCCCTGAAATTATTATAAAGAAAAATATATTTTACGAATTATTTTTAAAGGTATAGGTTTAAAAACTCCATTTTAAAAACATGATAAAAAAACATCCGCAATTTATGAGTATTTTTTTAAAATCACAAAATACCCATAAGAGCTTAAGCTACTACATCGATTTTTACTGGTCAATAGATCTAAAACAAGACTTTATTACAAAAATATTTTGACTTTTATATATTTAAGATAGATATATCTATATTTATTTTCTCATAGATTATAAGAAACCAGTAGACTATAGCTAATTTTATAGATCTCTGCTTGACTTTTTCGAATGCTCATACTAATTGCTTCATTCACGATGGCAGGGTAGCTCAGCTGGTTAGAGCGGAGGTCTCATAATCCTCAGGTCGGTGGTTCAAGTCCACTCCTTGTCACCATTTAACTTCTTGTAAACATTAACTTTCCTGTTTTTTCCTCAACTCTCATAATGAAACTAAATAAAGTTACATCAATGATGATAGTATGTTGCATTTCAAATAACTCTTTCTAAAGCGTTCTGCACAATCACTTCTGTCCAAGTCTCAGCAAATATTGCCGGAGACATGATAGCCAAGCCCTAATCTTGATTGTTGAATATGAAAAAGGTTAACGTCATCCTTGATTGAGATAATGTTCACAATCGTATTCCACTCTCATTAAAGGCTTGCCCTATGGAAAAAAACAACCGTGTAAAACTCTATTTCAACAACAGTTGTGGATTTCTTGCTCTTCTATCTCCATTACTCCCCTGGATGTCTTATGGAGTGGGTTCTAAAACAGGTATTGATATTGGCGATAAACCTTCTTATATTATCCTTATCTCTGCAATATGTCTTATTTTAATCTCATCAATTTTGTATAAAACGGATAGATTTAGGAAAGTACTTTTATTTTTTGCACTCTCAGCCTCGCTCATTCTTTTATCTTTGTATTTATATGAAATAATTAGTATCGCTTACCAAACAATGATTGCGAAAAGCCTTCCTACCGAAATGTTTGGAGTTGTCTCACTCTCAGCAAGCCAAATCAAGGTTGGCTATGGACTTTGGTTAGGCGGATTCGCTTCTTTAATGTCTACAATCATTAACTTCATCTCAATACGCTTAAAATAGGTTGGGGAAGACTTATGGAGTTTATAGAAGTAGAAAATATTTTTGATCTTTACCCTGAAGCTATTGCACATCCTGTGAATTGCATAGGTCTATCCCATGACCCTTTCACAAAGAAAATAAAAAAAGTTTGGTCAAGTTATTATCGGAATTATGCAAGAGCTTGTTTAAGAAAACAGCTCACACCTTATAAAGCATACTACCACTCTATTGAAGCTCTTTTTGGCACGAAACATATTGTTACTTTAACGATCCGCAACAATTGGCAAGAACGCTTAAAAAAAGAATCTATGATAGAGATTTTAAATGCTCTTATGCATCATTGTAAAAAAGAAAATATATTATCAATAGCTCTGCCAGAAATAGAAGGAGTTCCTCTTTCATGGCTCAAGCAGGAACTCAAAAATTCTTTTCAGGACTATCCGATTAAGATTTTTCTTTTTAAAAATATTTAGCGCCGTTCTTTTAGCGGAATTATTTTCCGCTGATGCTCACCCACGTATTCACTCAAAGGACGAATAAGTCTATTATTATTATGCTGCTCAATGATATGAGCAGACCATCCAGCTGTGCGTGCTATTACAAAAATAGGTGTAAAAAAATCGATATCAAAACCCATCATAAAGTATGCTGGCCCAGTAGGAAAATCGAGATTAGGATAAATATTTTTTTTCTCAATCATAACTTTTTCTAAAGCATCATACATTTTAATCCATTTCAATTCTTTTTTTACATCACTGACCACTTGCAAATATTTTTTCATTGTAGGAACGCGTGAATCACCAGATTTATAAACACGATGACCAAAACCCATAACCTTCTTTTTAAGAACAAGTGCATCATTCATCCATTTTTCAGCTTTATTTGGATCATCAATTTCAAGCATCATATACATAACTTGTTCATTTGCTCCACCATGCAAAGAGCCTTTCAACGCACCTATTCCTGCAACTGTCGCAGAATAAATATCTGACTGTGTTGAAGTAACAACACGAGTTGTAAAAGTCGAAGCATTGAAACTGTGTTCAGCATAGAGAATTAAAGAAACATCAAAAGCCTTTACAATTTCTTTCTCAGGTATTTCTTGAAAACACATATGGAAGAAATTTTCTGCAAATGAAAGATCTGTTCTTGGATTTATAACTGATTTGCCCTGGCGCAAGCGATAATGAGCTGCAACCATAGTTGGAATTTTTGCTAAAATTTGTATTGCTTTCTCAAAATTAACATCTTGTGATTGACTCGAGTCTTTTTTTATATCTTCACACCCTAGTATAGAAACAGATGTTCGAATAGCATCCATCGGATGTGTTTCTTTAGGTAACGATTTTAATGTATTTAATATAGTTTTAGAAATACCTCTCTGCTGACTTTCTGTTTCTTTAAAAGATTTTAATTGACTGAGAGTTGGCAATTCCCCTTGTAGTAAAAGATAAGCCACTTCTTCAAAAGAACAATTTTCCGCTAAGTCTTGAACTGGATATCCTCTATAAATAAGCGAATTCGAGTCTGGATTGACTTTTGAAACTTTGGTTGTATCTATTACAACTCCTTCTAAACCTTTTTTTACATTTACTTTTTCTGGTTCTGGAACATAATCTGGATTGATATGAATATTTTTTTGAGCACCTATATCTTCCAAATTGTTCATAACTTTTCCTCCGAAGAGCCTGGCTTTTTTAATCAGTTGGAAAAGAAAGACAACCTCAAAATAGAGTCTTCTGTGCAAGATTATATTTTGATGACGTGTCCTCTCTTTACTCCGAAGAGAAAGCCACAAGCGTTGGTTTTACTCAACAAAGCGATCGGACTTAGAAAAAAATTTTTCTATACCGTTGCGGGACAGTGCCGGAGTTTCACCGGACTTCAGCTTTCATTGAGTGGTTTAATAATCTAAGAAGGCTAAGTTAATTTGCTCTGACATGTCAATGAGACCTTGACGAGATTTCATCTCAACAGTAATTTTAAAGAAATTTATTAAGAAGGAAAGAGCATGAAAAAACACCTTGTTCGCGTCCATCAGTCAAAAGAAAAAATTGAAAGAAAAGATCAACTCGCTTGGAAAATTGCAGAAATAGCGTCTGATTCAAATAAATTGAATAACAATGTTTTAGATATGGTAATAAATAGAATAATCGACAACGCATCTGTGGCCGTTGCATCCCTCAACAGAACTCCTGTTGCCACAGCACGCGCTATGGCTATTGCCCATCCTAGAAAAAATGGGGCAACTGTCTTTGGAATGCCAAATACACTCAATTTCGACTGCGAATGGGCCGCTTGGGCGAATGGAACGGCCGTTCGCGAACTCGATTTTCATGATACATTTTTAGCTGCCGATTATTCACATCCGGGCGACAATATCCCTCCTATTTTATCTGTAGCTCAACAAATGAATAAATCAGGAAAAGATCTCCTAAAAGGAATCATTACGGGCTATGAAGTTCATGTAAATCTTGTAAAAGCAATTTGTCTGCATGAATTTAAAAAAGATCATATTGCACACCTATGCCCCGCTCAAGCTGCAGGAGTTGGCGCACTGCTTGAACTCCCGACTGAGATTATTTTTCAAGCTGTCCAACAAGCCGTGCACGTTTCATTTACGACCCGCCAATCGCGCAAAGGTGAAATCTCCTCATGGAAAGCATTTGCACCTGCGCACGCAGGAAAATTAGCTATTGAAGCAGTTGATCGTGCTATGCGCGGCGAGGGGGGGCCATCACCTATTTATGAGGGTGAAGATTCAGTCATAGCTTATATGTTAAAAGGTAAAGAAGCCGTTTATGAAGTCCCTTTGCCTGAAATTGGTGAAGAAAAATTAGCTATTTTAGAAACATATACAAAAGAGCACTCAGCAGAGTACCAATCACAGGCACTCATCGATCTGGCACGCAAAATGAAACAGAAAATTACAAATTATGAAGATATTGATAGTATTCAAATTTATACATCACATCACACGCATTATGTTATTGGTACAGGAGCAAATGATCCACAAAAAATGGATCCAAGTGCCTCACGCGAAACACTCGATCATTCCATCATGTATATTTTTGCAGTCGCTCTACAAGATGGCACTTGGCATCATATTCATTCTTACGAGCGTGAAAGAGCGCAAAGGGCTGATACAATTCGTTTGTGGCATAAGATTTCTACCATAGAAGATCCTGAGTGGACTCGCAAATATCACGAACAAGATGCAAATAAAAAACAATTTGGTGGACGTGTCGAAATCACTTTCAAAAATGGTGAAACGCTAATTGACCAACTCGGCGTAGCAGATGCCCATCCGAATGGATCACGCCCTTTTCAGAGAAAGAATTATATCGATAAGTTTGACACTTTAACTGAAGAAATCATAACTAAAGCAGAAAGAAACCGTTTTATTTCCCTCGTTGAAAATTTAGCGGATCTCACAAAAGAGGAAATCAAACAGCTAAATGTTCAAGTAGATATCAATAATTTAAATCATAATGCGCAAACAAAGGGGATTTTTTAATGCTTTTCCCCGAATGCACACCAAATGAAAAAAGAAAGAACCTGCGAGTTGCGCTGAAAACAGGCAAACTCTTGCAATTCCCAGGATCCTGGTCTCCCTTAATCAGTATGGCTATTGAAAAGCAAAACTTTGATGGAATCTACATATCTGGTTCAGTTATTTCAAATGATCTCGGTTATCCCGACATTGGCATGACCACATTAAGTGAAGTCGCCCAGCGCGGACGCCAAATAGCGCGCACAAGCATACTGCCAACGATCATCGATATCGACACGGGCTTTGGTGAACCCATGAATGTCACGCGATCTGTGCAAGAAATGATAGAGATGGGACTGGCTGGTTGCCATATTGAAGATCAAATGAATCCCAAACGCTGCGGACATTTAGATGGAAAATCCATTATCGGACAAGAAGAGATGCTTAGAAAAGTAAAAGCCGCAGTCCATGGGAAAAAACTTGATAAGAATTTTTTTATTATCGCCCGCACCGATGCGCGCGCAACAGAAGGACTCGACAAGGCAATTGAACGGGCAAAAGCTTATGTCGACGCAGGTGCTGAATGTATTTTTATAGAAGCACTTGAGAATGAAAAAGAATTTGAATTATTTCGCAAAGCAATCTCTGCTCCACTTCTAGTCAATATGACAGAGTTCGGAAAGTCAAAATTATTCACTTACAACCAACTTTCCAATCTTGGATATAATATTGTTATTTATCCAGTTACAGCATTTCGTTTAGCGATGAAAGCATCTATCGATGGTTTACTGGAAATCAAAAATAAAGGAACACAAGAAGAGATACTAGGCAAAATGCAACACAGAAAAGATTTATATTCTCTGACAAAATATGAAGATTATAACGAATTTGATCAAGATATATTTAATTTTAAATTAAAAAATTAAGCCTTAGATAAAAAAAATATAGTAAATTACGGCACTTAAAAAATCATTAAATCACATATAGAACTTCTCTTTTTTTTATGATAAATAATTATTTTATGTGCAGTTTCCTCCAACTTCTGCCGACGATAATATCCAAAAAAAAACTATGAGTTATTAGAGAAATGTTTAAAAAATTAAGTCTTATTTTATTTACTATATTCCAATATCAAGTCATATATGCCGAGGAAAATCCTGTAGATAATTATTCATATGCTGGATTCCATTTAAAAGCTTTAGGTGGTCTCGCTTTAAATGTCCTTGAAGATGAAAAAAATGAGTTTCTTTCACGCCCAAAGACTGCACCCTTAGCTATCTTAGGGGGAGAGTATGGCTGGGTATATAAACAAAAATATTATTTAGGGGTGGAAGCCAATTTTATGCTTTTTCCTTCCATTTTTACAAACAAAAAAACTAAAATTACAGCTTTTAGTAACCATGAAGTCCCAGGTTGGGTTGTTGCTTTCGTGCCCAACATTCATGGCCATATTGGTTATATCTTTGACAATAAAGTTATGATTACAACTGGATTCTTTTATTTATGGGGTATTGTGAATACTTTACGCATTCCTGTAAGTGAAAAATTATCTTATGAGTTTCGCACATTGTGGTTCTATGATCGCGTTTTTTTCAACACGGGGTTGCATGATTTTCATTTTGCCTTTGGTGTAAATTATAAAATTTAATACGTTGTAACCCACAGAATGATAATTTTAAAGAAATTATTATTCCGACATTAAAAAGATCACAGGCCTAATATCATCTTCCTCAGTTGACTCCCAATACTGAACAAGAACTTTATAAGTGATTATCCCTATTTCTCCTTCTCCAAAGAGGACATAAAATATTGCCTGTTCCATCGCATTTTTTCTTGCCAGTCCTAAATAGATAGCTATGGGATCTATTTGCTCACTTATATATGCCACTGTATTTGGAATAGCGACCGCACCACTGACTTCAATAAAATAGTTCTCTGAATTGTCTTCCATTTTTGTAACTTTAATAAATAAAGGAGCGACAAATTCACTTCTATCATCTCTTAATGTAACAGCAAGAAAGGCGAGGGGTTCAGTGCATTTATAATTCTTTTTAATTTTTTCTTCTTTCCGCTTAAACCATGCTTTATCACCTGAAGAAATAGGGACTAAATTGACTTTTTTGTCTGTAATAGTTGACCACAAAGCAATGGATTCATCATTCATAAATTTATGGGATTCAACTCTCAGTTCAAATGCTCTCCGCCAACGACTGACTGCACTTGCAAATAAAATAGCAAGAAAGAAAACAAATGCAATGATCAGACCATCAGGTCGAGAATTCACATTATCGATTAATGTGAAAGCAAATACGGCTGATACAAGCCAAAAGTAATAAGATTTAAGTCGGATTTTAAAATTTTTCTGTAAAATAGCTTCTTTTCTTACTGAAAGAGCAACTGCTACGGATGCAGATAAAATCAATGCAAGAACGCCTGTCGCATATGCCCCAGCTTGAGCATTTACATTGGCCTTGAAAATAATCAGAATGATAAGACAGATTACGGTGATTAAGACCACCAAAGGTCTGCGCATTTCTACCCAACGCGGAGCCATGCCGAACCTTGGTAAATAGCGAGGAATTACATTTAATAACCCTGCCATAGCGGAAGCACCGGCAAACCATAAAATTATTATTGTACTAATATCATATACGGTCCCAAAGACATTTCCAACATATTTATGTGCTAAAAAAGACAGAGCTCTGCCTGAGGCTTCCGCACCATCCATCACCTGAGATTGTTTTAATAAAATGGATGTTACGATACTTGAAGCAATAAGATACACAGACATAATGACTGCAGAACAAACTAATAACTTACGCGTTCCTTCAATTCTTTTTACAGGAGGCCTTTGATTGGCTTCTACTCCTTTCCCATTTTGGATAAGAGGCATAACAGCAACACCTGTCTCAAAACCACTTAAGCCAAGTGCAAGTTTTGGAAAAGCCAAAGCAGAAATACAAAAAAGCCCAAGCCAATCCACTTTAAAAATAGGATTAGAAATCCATTCATAGATCAAAACAGGGTCTTGATAAATAACAAATGTTGACTTAGCTAAAACAATTAAAGTTAATAATAAAAATGGAATCGTACTTGCTATTGCAACATTTATTGCTTCTTTGAAGCCTATAAAAAAAACAATGCCTAATAATATAATGAGACAAATTGCAATATTTAATGATGAATGACCTAAATAAACATTTATAAGTGGATTTTCTATTATATGTGAAGCTGCATCGGAGGCAGAGAGAGTCATCGTAATAAAAAAATCTGTCACTGCAAAAGCAATTAAAGCAAGTACAACAAATTTACCACTCCACCCAGCCAACAAATTTTCTAACATTGCGATCGAGCCTTGCCCTGTATATGAGCGTTTCGCAACTTCAATATATGTTGGGACAGCTCCAAATAGTGTAAGCAATACAAGTAAGAGTGTGGCAAAAGGAGCAAGCACCGCCACAGCCAACAAAGCAATTCCCGGCTGATAGGCTAAGGTCGAAAAATAATCCACCCCCGTAAGGCACAACACACTGAACCAATGATGTGTTTTTTCGACTTTTTTGGGCGATGTATCATTTTTAACATGGAAACTTTTCGTTAGAAAATAAGATAATTTTGAAATAAAAGGATGCGATTGATCCTCTGTTTTATTCTTATTCGTTTTATTCTGATCCATAATTCCTCTTAAAACTTTATAAACATAAAATAAATTTTATTTTTTTATGTTTATATCATTAAACAAAAAGATCCAACCTAACATAAAACAGACTCCACCTACTGGAGTCACTGCACCAAGTATAGGTAGATTTAATATAACTAATAAAAATAATGAACCTGAAAATATAATACATCCTAATAAAAAAAATAATTGAGATCTTTTCTTATGAGTCATATAAAATGATAATAAACCAGCAAGAACATGAATAAAAAGATAAAGTGTAGCAGTCTTCCAATTTTCCATATGTGCAGCAGAAACTTTTTCTTTTATACCATGCGCACCAAAAGCACCAAGAGCAACAGCAAAAAATCCTAAAATAGAAAATATTTTTGGGTAAAACATGCGGGGTCCTTTAAATTAAGATAATATCGCAACGTCAAAATTTTGACGATATTCGTTTAAATCTGAGCAAATAAACAAAAACAACAAATTTTATTTGCAAAGTATACAATTTATTAAGGGAGCATTTCTCATTGGACTACCTCAATAGAAATCAGCATAAAATAGAATTGAAGAAGCAGACAGCAAATTGATGACTATATTTTATCTTATTTAAGGAGCCTCCATGTCAGATAAAAAAATTAAAAGAGTCGGCGCAACAAAGTCAAATATTCCTAAAGCAGAATTTAAAAATTATGAACGCCCCAAAAGTATAAGAATTATTTCCGTCTGCAATCAAAAGGGAGGATGCGGAAAAACGACAACTGTCATTAATGTTGCAACTGCAATTGCAAAACTTGGACAACGCGTTCTCGTTGTCGATCTTGACTCTCAGTGCAATGCGACATCTGGCTTAGGAATTGATCTCTCTGAAATTGAAAAAAGTATATTCGAATTGATCGTCGAACCCAAAAAAACAAATCTAGAAGATGTTATCCTTGAAACACAATATGAAAACCTACATATTGCACCAGGCTCCATAGAACTATCTGAATTCGAAAGTAGAATGGCTGGAGAAATTGGGCGGGAAAATCGACTCAAAAAAGCTCTTTTACCTCTTCATAATCTTTATGATTTTATTATTATCGACACCCCACCCAGTTTAGGTTTATTAAGTATCAATGCACTCAATGCATCCAATGAAGTTCATATTGCTCTGCAAGCTCATCCATTTGCATTTGATGGTTTAAATTTATTGTTAGAAACTATTTCTTTGATAAAAGAAGAACTAAATCCAAAGTTAAAAATCACAGGTTTAGTCATGACTATGTTTGATTCCAGAACAAAGTTGTCGAGAGAAATTGTTGATAAAGTTAATTCTATTGAAGAACTGAAAAATAGTATTTTTAAGACCTGCATTCGACAAAATGTAAAATTAGCCGAAGCAGCAAAAGCAAGAAAATCTGTGTTAACTTATGATCCTTCTTGCACAGGAGCAATTGACTATATTGCTTTAGGCAAAGAAGTTTGCATGCAGAATATACAAATTTCCGAACAAAGAAAAAATGAAAACATTACAATTGATACAGTCGTTATTTAGATTGATGTGACGACACATCATCTCTAGAATTAAAATATTTTGTAAAGGATCTCAAAAATGAATCAAGCAAAACCAAAAAAAGCATTGAGAGGGTTATTTACTAAAACCGAACCAGACCATGCCACCAATGTTACCTTTCCTGAAAAAGTTGTTTCTGATTCAGTTATTGAAAATAAAGTCTCGAACCATGATGAACCTTATAAAAACCAAGAAGATATTCATTTAGATTCTAATAATTCAATTAGCAAAAAAGAAAATGAATATACAATCACAAAAATCCAGTACAACTTTGATCGCTTGCGCTCTGAAAGAAATAATTGGAGTCAAGGGGAATATGTATCCTTCCTCAATCGTATTGATAATGCTCAAACAGAAGCTTTTTTCTTAAAAGGAAAATTAATTGCCGAAGTAAAGAATAGGTTTTTTGAAGGAAACAAAACAGGCTGGAAAAATTTTTGTGAAGACACTTTGAATATAAATTACACGACTGCGAATCAGTATATTCGCGTTGCTCAAGAATTTGATGTGGCATCACATCAACGAACTGACTTTGGCTTTGAACATTTTAAAGCATTGCTACCCTTGCCTTCATCTGATCGTCTGCAAATAATTTCATCTTTACCTGAAACCATTAGCGTAAAATCTCTGAGATCCCTTGTTGCTCAAAAACTTGACAAAAGGTTGTTACCCAAAGACACCTATAACAATAAAGTAAAATTAAAAAATATTACGGACAATTTAGAAAAGATTAAGTTACAACTAGACAATTTAGACCTAAACTCCCTAGATCAGGCTGAAAAATGGAGTCTTTTGGGAGCTTTTCGCAGTCTATCTGTAGAAATGTCAGACTTAGCAGAACTTCTTTCAAAATCTCAAGAATCGAGATATACAAGAAATAGCGGCGCGTCTGCTATGCAAAATGAGGAAGATTATGTCACGTAAAAATTTTTTCAAAAACAATTCAAATGGTACAGATTTACCTGCATTGAACTCAAATAAAAATATAGTTTCACTGGTATATATCATACAGTTTTTATCATTATTTACAGCCGGGACTCTCTTGCTTGTCCCTCTTTTCATGAATTATATTTTTAGGCATAGAACAAGATACACTTGGCTAGACTCCCATTTTCGTTGGCAAATTCAAACCTTCTGGTTTGCAACACTGTTCTATATAATTGCTATAGTTTTTGGTGTTATTCCATTTTTGGGTTGGATAATTTCTGCTCCATGCTTTGTTATCGCTACTCTTATTATTATTTTCCGTACATACAAAGGTTGGACTACTTTATCAAAAGAATTACCAGCTTTGCCAGAAAACGAAACAACTTGACCACTATTTGCAAATTCCCTATTTCAGTTCTAAGGTAACCCTACATTTGCACCATCCGAATTGTCGCCTAAGTTCAAAATTTCAATTTGCATAATTCGCTCAAAAGCTTTTCTTTGATGATTTTTTGTATTGACTATCTTTTTCTTTTGCCAGTTTTCAAAATATACTTAAAAAGCACCTAAGCACCTAAATTCATATATAAATTATTTTGTATAAAAAAGAGAAAAATTTTTGTAGCAGAATACTATGTTTGACATTATGTAGTTGATTCAGGTTTTTTCCAAATGAGTGCTTCAGAAGGAATCACAATGTCATTTCGCAATCATAGATTTAGTAGACTTGAGCTCCTTGTTGGACGCGAAGGTTTAGGACGTTTTAGAAATCTACATATTCTAATTGTTGGTGCTGGAGGTGTTGGTAGTTTTGCAGCCGAGGCCATCGCACGCTCCGCAATTGGTAAAGTCACAATTGTTGACCATGACGAGGTCTGCGTAACTAATGTAAACAGACAGCTCCATGCATTCACAGATACAGTTGGAAAGAAGAAGGTTGAGCTTCTTGTTGAGAGATTGAAAAAAATCAATCCGTTAGCAGGTTATTTTGGCATAGCTGAACACCACCATCCTGATAAAGAAAATTTTATCTTTGAGGAAGCTGAACGCTTAGCAGGACAACCTGTTGATGCAGTCATAGATTGTATAGACACGCTGATCCCCAAAGTCGATCTCTTAGCACGCTCCCTCAAACTTGGTATTCCAATATGGAGCTCAATGGGTTCAGCCAGTCGCATGGATCCTGCACAAATAAGATGTGCAGATATTTCTGAAACTAGAGTTGATCCTTTTGCAAAACAAATACGAGCAAAATTAAGAGAAATTGGAATATCCGAAGGGATCAGAGCCGTCTTTTCAATTGAAGACCCCATAGATCCAGAGCAAGCAGTTCCAGGCACAGAATGGCATTGTATCTGCCCAACAATTGAAAAAGAATTTGGCGCATGCCAGCATAAACGAGTGATGTTAGGTACAATAAGCTATTTGCCACCTATGTTCGGTTTGTGGCTTGCCGGAGATCTATTGCAGCATTTTTTAAAAGGTATTGATTTTAAAAAAAGGGATACTTTTGAAAAAATACCTACATATGATGAATTCAAAAAGGTTTTAAAGCTAGGAAAACAATAAAATCGCTTTCTTTCAATTAATTCTCATCCAAATAATAAAAAATCAATGATGTGATATCACATCATTGATTTTTTATTATTTGATTTTTATTTTTAACAAATCTCATTAAGTCAAATCAAGTCGTCAAAAAAATGAATTTAGGAAAATTTTGCCGCTGAAATAAAAAAAGGACAAAAAAATACCCTAGGAAGGAAAAAATTTAACTTTTTTTAATTTTTTAGAAATCTAATAGTATTGTAAGAATTATAGCCATCTTGACTGGTTTTGAAAATAAAATAAACTTTTTGATTTGAAAATTCATTCCAATTCCCAAAATTATTCAAAGCAATAGCAGATGAACAAGCAGTAGGTGCAGCATTATAAGCTGCTTCAGTGAGATAATAATCCCCTAAGTTGCTACTTGTAATGAAATTAGTTATTTGAGAACTTTGATCAGGCATGTTTTCATAAATAATTTTACAATTATCCTTAAATAATTTTCTAGTCTCATCATTTAAATCAGCTCTCAAAGTGAATTTGTCGATCGAATCTTTGTTAGACAATTTAGTTAAAGTAAAATTAAATAAACAATTGATATTTACTGGTTCAAAATTCATAAATTTGGGACTTATTTGAATTTCTGGTTCCATCGAAATATAAATATCATCCAAATTGTTTCTTTCAATTTCAAATATAACTTCATTTTTATCAACTATTGGATTTATTTGTAGCAAGTTTTTTTGTGTATGATCTTTATACCCAACTTTTCCAGCTCTAATTAAATCAATAGAAATTTTATCGGCATTGTATAATATATTAAAAGTTATGTCGGCGTTACCATTAGATACATATTCTTTAGTTTCCTCTTTATCTGTTAAAGTAATTTTAGTCACTGAGATCTGGCAAACAGTGTCTTTTGGAATTGAGAGACTCATATCATTATTATTCAATTCTTTTGTAAAAACATCACCCATACAGCTCAAAGTTATAGCAATTGAATATTTTAGATCTCGCTCTTCCGCAGAGCTTAGTTTAAAATTGTATTTAAAAGAAGATTTTTCTTCCGCTGTTTGATCGATGACTTTAGTTCCGCAACCCGTGATTGCTAAAAGACTGATAGAAACAAATGCCGTTTTCAAAAATTGATTCATACTAACTCCATTTAAACAAAATACAATTTATAAAAATCAAATATTTTATCAAATACAATAATAGTCATGAAATTTATTGTATTTATTTTTATATATATAGGATTTGATTAATTTTTATTACTTACTCCTATATATAAGGGTATATATCATCATTTTTTATTATTTCAACTATTTTTTGATAATTTTTATAAATTTTTTACTTTAATGAAAAATTATACAATTTTTTTACTATATATGCTTATTTAATAATCAAATTGCGTAAAAAAATTTACCGCTAAGCAAAAAATAAAGCGCAAAAAATATGCATAAGAGTTCTTCAGTTTATTTTTAACATCAGTGTTGCATATTGAAATATGAGTTCTTTTAATTATCTGTAAATCAGAGAGTGAGCAAAATTCCAACGACTTGTCATTATTATAGCCTTCTGCTCGGTTTGCTTCAACTTGAAATCAATCTCTTTATCCCAAAAAAACACTAAAAAAAACCAACTATCTGTTGAGCTTTTTTACAACAGAGCCATAATTCAAACAGCCTGAAAAAGGTTATTATAAAATAAATAAAATATATGGAATAAGAAAATCAATCGAAACCCCAATTTCATATTGACCCTTTTCAGCGAAAAGAGGGAGTCAAATTACAATGCGCATAATAAAGCAATATTTTCTAACTATGGACATTCAAGTACAGTTGGCCCCCAAGTTTGTTATACTTCTTTGTTAATTCAAAATAGCGGAAGTAGTTGGGACTATACAAAAAATCAATTTTGTTACGCAACATGGGAATGCAATTTAATTGAATTTAATGGTGAGCCTGATCACATTCATATGCTGCTTGAACTGAATCCAAAAATTGCACTTTCAACATTTATTAATAATCTGAAAACGGTTTCTAGTCGTTATATTAGAAAAGATTTTTCTAATCATCTTTCAAAATTTTATTATAATAATCCTATTTTTTGGAGCCGATCTTATTGTATTTTAACTTGCGGAGGTGCTCCTCTTTCAGTTATTAAACAATATATTGAACAACAAGCTCGCGTGGATTAATGGAACAATATCGCCGTTATCGCACTCAACTTCCGCGCGGCAAAGCCGTGCTCCATCTAATCCTTATGCTGCGCAAGCGGTTAAAGATGGAGCACTGCGCTTGTTTCCAGTAGAAAATAAATTCAAATGGTTTTTTGAAATGAAAGTCAATGAATTATTCATTCATGATAATGGAAAAAATACATTGAGATATTACAATGAAAGATACTTCTATGTCGGAGGTAAGGAATGATATGAAAGATCGGAATTTACTATCCCTAAATATGATAGCGCAAAAAAACCTATCGATTTAATTCAAAATTTTTCAGTCACTAATATAAATCCTCGTGAAAATTAATAAAATTTTTGGTCTCACTGTTAAGAAGTGCAGAGTGGGCTTTCAAAATGACTCGTAAATTCAACACATGAAAACGAGTCATTTTGATTGTAGCCAAAGAAACCTAAATGGAAATCATTTTTAATTAATTAAATTATTTAAAATCAAATTAAACAGTTCGTTTTCTCATTGAGATAAAAGATTAATACGCCCAAGCAATCCAATTTACAAACCAGCCACCAATATAACCTTGATTATCCCAAGACTTACCATTCCACTTTCCAACATTGCTCGCTGTGCCCACTGCCCAAAGATCACCATTTGCATCGAAGTTGATCATTTTAAGTGTCCAACCACCTCCTTGATCCTCCCAAGACGTACCATTCCATTTCGCAAAATTTCCATTCACTCCAACACACCAAAGAGTTCCATCTTTGTCAAAGGCAAGCATGTTGATGAACCAGCCCCCCATAAATCCCTGGTCTTCCCAAAAATGACCATTCCATTTGCCAACAGTGCTTCGTGAGCTCACACCCCAGAGTGTGCCATTTTTATCATATGCAATCGATTTTAATAACCATCCACCCAAGTATCCTTGATCATCCCAGGAAGTACCATTCCATTTGCCAACATTGTTATTAAAACCCACACTCCAGAGTGTCCCTGCTTTATCAAATGCAATTCCTTTCAAATCCCAATTTCCTAAATAACCATAGTCAGAAAGTTTTCCTAACAAAGGATTCCAAACTGCAAAGTTTGCGTTAGTTCCAACCATATAAAGATTATTTGTTAAAGAAACATTGTTTGTGATTATTAACTGAGTCTGAGAAGTTTGTGGAATTGAGAAAGCAAAATTAAACATAGACATTAACAAAATTGTGATTGATAAAACAACACTTTTACATAATAATTGAAGCATAGAACGTCCTTTCAATTAAAGTTTTCTTATCTGTAAAAATTTTATTTTAATTTTATAAAAATTCAAGTCATTGTCTGGAATAGCAATATGGATTCTTACCCCCAAGCAAAACAATTGCATACGCGCACCTTTAATACCCAAAGTCAAACTTGAAATGGAATTTACGAATGAGTGCTTAAATAAAAGGCATAATACTGAAAAAATTCATCTCATTTTATGAAAAACTTTAAGCCTTAATTGTTGCATAGAAAAAAAAAATAGTTTAATACAAAAAAACAGTTATCAAAGTATCAAATTAGTTTTATCAGGGAAATAATTAAATAGTTCGAAGAATATAATATGTAAAATATATTTTTAGAAAATAGCTTATATTATTTAATTAAAGGGGTTCTTATGAGAATTATAGAGCTTTCATACTATCAAAAGCGTTTTTGGCTTGAATGGAAATTGAACCCCCAGAATGTCACCTACAATACCCCAATTATATTTGATTTGAAAGGTACAATTAACGTTGATGCAATTATTTTCTCATTAGACAGTTATGTGAATCATTATGCAGAGGGGTGTAGATCGTTTATACAAGAAGAAAATGGAAAATTAAGTCAAATAATATTAGATAAAGTTGCACTTAATTTAGAAATCAAATATTTAGATGAAAATGAAGAGCACGTTAATGATAAGATTGATAGATATATCGAACAAATAAGCTCCTATGCATTTAACTTAAATAAACTATCTTTATATAAATTTGGATTATTGCACATAAATAAGCACCACTGCGTACTCGTATTAAATATACATCACATCATTTCAGACGCAATCACTGCAAGTATATTTGTTAATATATTTTCTTATTTATATAACTCTTATTTAATAAACGGAAAAAATGTGAAACATTTATATTTACCTCAATTTTCTAATTATATAGAACATGAAAAAAATACATATTCTCAATATCACATAGAGAAAGATTTAGATTATTGGGAAAATCTTTTAAAAGATAGTCAATTAAGTTTGGACTTCAAAGAAAAAAATGTACTTACTCAAGAGTCAAAATCCATTTTTTTCCGGTTAGGAAGCGAAAAATATCAAAGATTGAAATCAATTATTAAAGCAGAAAGAACCTCATTATTTATTTTCTTATCAACACTTTTTGGTAGTTTTTTGTTAAGATATGTTGGACAAAAATCAGTTGTTTTAAATTACCCCGTAAATATGAGGCCATCTGGCTATCAAGAATGTACTGGTTGCTTCGTAAATAATATTTTATTTCAAATATCTATTGATCCAAGTAAATCATTTCGAAATTTATTAATCGAATTAACAAATCAACGCAGACAATCCAAGCAGCATCAGAGATGCACAATGACAGATATTGTAGAAAGGTTAAGAAAAAAAAATATATTAAAAGGTCAACAATTTTTCAATGTCGATCTCTTTGAAGCTTTTTTAGGGGCAGTTTCATTTAATTTAAAAGATATAGAAGTAAAATCTATTAAATATGAAGCAAAAAAAATTCAAAATGATATTGGTATGGCATATCAAATTCATCCAGACATGATTGAATTTAAAATTGAATATAATTCTGCAAAATTTAGCGATCACTTTATTGATAATTTTAAGAATTCTTTTTTACATTATTACGATAATGTCATAAAAAGTTTGGATTCTCTTATTTATGAGTTACCAATTATTTCTGAGATTGAAAGAAATAAATTAATTGAGTGGAATATTAATAAAAAAAGAAATACATTAAAGACTCCTGTAACAAATTTTATAAATGAAACTGTCAGAAAATATCCGAATAAAATCGCATTAATTGAAAATAACAAAGAAATTACTTATGAAGAACTCGATAAAAGATCAAATCAAGTCGCAAATTTTATTAATAGCCAAAATTTAGGGTGTGAGAATTTCATTGGAGTCTATTTATCAAGATCTATCGAAGCAATTATTGTGATTTTAGGAGTGCTAAAGTCAGGAGCAGCATATGTTCCTCTTGACCCAGAGTATCCTAAAGAAAGAATTGAATATATAATTCAAGATGCAAAATTAAATTATATTTTTGATAAAGATAGCATATTTAAAATTATTAGTTATTCAGAAGAAAGTGTTAATAAAATTAATCTTTTAGACTCCGCAGCTTATGTTATTTACACTTCAGGTTCTACTGGAAAACCGAAAGGTGTAGTTATAAATCATAGTTCTTTAGTCAATCATAGTTTATTTGTGCAAAACCAGTATGAAATTACAAACAGCGATAAGGTATTACAATTAAGCTCAATAAATTTTGATTTGTCTATCGAGGAAATTTTTCCGACTTTAATAAGTGGTGCAACTTTAATATTATATCCACATGAGATTGGTATTTCTATTGCAAATTTTCAAAGTATTATTTTTAAATATAAAATATCAATTCTAAACTTGCCGACTGCGTTTTGGCATTCTTGGGTATGTCATCTTGATTCATATAAAACATATGAATCCGTTCGCCTTGTTATCGTCGGTGGAGAGCAAGCAAATTACTTATCCTTTATTAAGTGGAATCAATTTTTCAGAGATAAAGTAAAATGGATCAATACCTATGGTCCAACAGAAGGAACAATCATTTCATCCATTTGGAAATATTCACACAATGCATTCAATTCTCTAACGGATCCTCAAATCCCAATTGGCTCCCCAATTGATGGATGCCAATTGTACATAGTAGACGCATACTTAAATTTGCTTCCTCTCGGACAAGTTGGTGAACTACTCATTTCTGGAGAAAATTTAGCACGCTGCTATTTAAATAAACCTGAATTGACTGCGGAAAGATTTATACCAAATCCATTTAACCCAGATGAGTGTAACCGGCTTTATCGTACAGGAGATCTTGCTCGCCGTTTAATTAATGGACAAATTGAATTTGTTGGAAGAATAGATGAACAAATTAAGATTCGCGGCTATCGCATAGAGTTAGGTGAAATTGAAAATGTTATTGTCAAGTATTTAAATGTATTAAATGCAGTGGTTTTAGCAGAAAAAAATAACAGCAATGAAAATTTATTAATCGCATACATTGTCAATCACAATCAACGAAATTTTACAGATAAAGATATTAGAGAGATTTTAAAAAATTATTTACCTGATTATATGATTCCTACCTATTATGTATTTTTAGATGATATTCCACTAAATCAAAATGGAAAGGTTGACAAAGATCAGCTTAGAAAAATGCAATACAAAATTAGTCAGAATAGCAATGTACTTAAACCTAGAAGCGATTTTGAAAAACAAATAGCTCAAATCTGGCAAGAAGCACTAGGTGTAAAGGAAATAAGCATTGAAGAAAACTTTTTTGATCTTGGTGCTCATTCTTTAATAATATTATCCGTTCATAAAAAAATAGAAGATCTTATAAAAAATAAACTGGACGTTATAATGCTTTTTAATTACCCTACAGTGAAAAGTTTGTCTCAATATTTAAATTCCCAATTTAAAAAATCAAATATCGATGAATATATGATTAATTCTGCACAAAAACAACGTCAAGCTATCCAAAATCAAAGAAATTCTATGAATATAAGGAAATCGCATGTCAAATCTTGATTTAGATGAATATGTAGGATCAATAGCAGTCATAGGCTTGAGTGGAAGATTTCCAGAAGCAGAAAATATTGAGGAGTTTTGGCATAATCTTTCGCAAGGAAAAGAATCCATAAGAAAAATAGAAGGATTCAAAACTAAAAATAAAAATCATATAAATGCATTTGGATTCTTAAATGGAATTGATTACTTTGATGCAGAGTACTTTGGGTTTTCTCCAAGAGAAGCAGAAATAATGGATCCTCAGCAAAGATTGGTGCTAGAATGTGCCGTCAATGCTCTTGAGCACAGTGGGTATGTTAGTAATAAATACAAAGGTAAAATATCAGTTTACTTGGGTTCTGCTATAAGCTCATACTTACTTTTTAATATTCTGCCAAGAAAAGATTTAATAAACACACATGGATTATTACAAATTTCAAATGGGAATGATTCAGTCTCAACAGTTGTTTCATATAAACTTAACTTAACTGGACCTAGTATTGATGTGAACACTACCTGTTCAACTTCATTGATTGCGGTTCATCAAGCGTGTAGAAGCCTTCTTAATTTTGAAAGCGATATCTCTTTGGCTGGAGGTGTTTCTATCAATGTCACACAAGATGAAGGATATATTTATCAAGAGGGAAGCATTCTTTCACCTGATGGTCATTGCAAACCTTTTGATGAAAATGCCCAAGGGACCGTAGAGGGTAATGGAATCGGAATCATTGTCCTGAAACGTTTAGAAGAAGCTCTCGCCGACCATGACACAATTCATTGTATCATTCGCTCAAGCGCAGCCAATAATGATGGATCGG
Organism: Fluviispira sanaruensis; assembly: GCF_004295685.1. Taxonomy (NCBI): domain Bacteria; kingdom Pseudomonadati; phylum Bdellovibrionota; class Oligoflexia; order Silvanigrellales; family Silvanigrellaceae; genus Fluviispira; species Fluviispira sanaruensis. Next base: position 323,049 of record NZ_AP019368.1, on the reverse strand, counting down.
AAAAGATTGGATACACTGCGCCCAGTCCGCAGGGGCAAGCACGTGTCATTGCTGATGCTCTTGAAATAGCAAATATACCATCGGATCATATTTCTTACGTAGAGGCACATGGCACAGGCACTCTCTTAGGAGATCCAATTGAAATCAGTGCTCTCAAAGAGGCATTTGAAAGTAAAAAAATAAATCATATCGATTGTGGAATTGGGTCAGTTAAAACAAATATAGGTCATTTGAATACAGCGTCTGGTATTGCAGGACTGATCAAAGTTATTTTATCATTAAAAAATAAAAAAATACCACCAAATATTCATTTTGAGAAACCAAACCCCAAAATTGATTTAAATAACTCTGGATTTTATATAAATAAAAAATTGAAAGATTGGGAAAATTGCTTTCTCCCTCGAAGAGCAGGCGTGAGTTCTTTTGGGATTGGTGGAACAAATGCACATGTCATAGTTGAAGAGGCTCCAACAAAAAATAGCAGTGAATCATCTCTTTTCCAGCATATATTTATAGCTTCTGCAAAATCAGAAGAAGCTTTGAGAGAGACAAATTTAAATTTAGCAAATTATTTATCTAAAAATGAAGAGAATATTGCAGATATAGCTTATACCCTGCAAATGGGTCGTAATGAATATAAATTCAGAAGTTTTTTTATTGCAAATAACAGAAAAGAATGTATTGATAAAATCTTAAATCAAAACAATACATATGTTTATTCCAATAAAACGCCCCAACATAAAAAAGATCTCGCATTTATGTTCCCAGGGCAAGGGACTCAATATATAAATATGGCTTATAACTTATATAATGAAGAAAAAATATTTAGAGAAAATTTTGAAACTTGTAGCTTGCTTATTGAAAAGTATTTGAATTTAAACATTACAAATATTTTATTTTCTGAGAGTCTTGATAAAAATGAAATTTTGCATCAAACATTTGTAACACAGCCAGTCTTATTTACAATTGAATATTGCTTAGCAAAACTTTTGCTACATTTTGGTATAAAACCAGACGCAATGATTGGGCACAGTATTGGTGAATATGTTGCAGCGTGTATTGCTGAAGTATTTAGTTTACAAGATGCACTTAAAATTGTTTGCTTGCGCGGAAAATACATGCAGGAATTAGAAAATGGAAAAATGCTTTCTGTCGCAATGAATGAAAATGAATTAAAAAATTATTTAGAAAATGACCTCTCATTAGCAGCAGTGAATAGTAAGGACGCATGTGTCGTTTCTGGTTCTAATATTGCTATAGAGCATTTGCAAAAGATACTTTCAGCTCAGAATATTGAAACAAAAATTTTAAATACTTCTCATGCTTTTCACTCTCAACAAATGGGAAAAATGCTGCCAAAATTTAAAGAAGTTTTAAAAACAGTTCAATTTAATTTGCCCAAAATACGCTTTATTTCAAATATATCAGGTAACTGGATATCTGATGAAGAATCAATAAATTTGGATTATTGGGCACAGCATATTCTAAAAACAGTTCGATTTTATGATGGTCTTACAACGTTAATTCAAAACGATATAAAAATTTTTATTGAAGTCGGTCCTGGCCGGTCGTTGATGAATATGCTAAAAGGTTCATTTAATCCAGATGTTATTACACTAAACACTATCCCACATGCAAAAGAAGATAAATCAAGTTCGCTTACTTTTTTGGAAACTATCGGAAAACTGTGGCTGAATGGTTTCGCCATAAAATGGGAAAATATCTATAATAGTGAACAACGAAGTCGTATTCCTTTACCCACTTATCCATTTCAGAGAAAAAGATTTTGGATTGATAAAACTGAGAGCACAAATATTCGCAAAGAATCTGTAGATTGGTTGTATGGAAAGGAATGGAAAAGTCGGTCTTTTGAAAAAATACCTGCAAATAATATTGAAGAACAGAAAAGTATTAAATACTTATTCTTTCTAAATAATGAATATTTAAAAGAAATAAAACATTTAACTGCTAACAATAGAGACTCTTTTTTTGCTGTGCAAAGTGAGCATTTTGCACAGCAAGAAGCGTATTTATATACACTAGATTTTTCGCAAGCGAGTCAAAACGAAACTCTTATAAAACAGCTTAATTTAGAAAGAAATGATGTATTAAGAGTTGTTTTTATTTTTAAAAATATTAATATTAATTATATTTTAAATATGATAAAATCTTTAAATAAATGTAAAATTTATAATAAAACTCAACTTACCTGCGTAACAGAGCAAGCATATTTTGTAAATGGGCTCGAGAAGAATCTTAATTATGACAAATCACTTTTCGTAGGAATTCTAAAAGCAGCTGTGCAAGAATATTCAAATATGAATTACTTGCATTTAGATTTTGATGATCTAAATAGCAATATAAATCATATAATTCCAATTATAAATAAAGAATTTTCATCTGAAAAAATGAATAATATAAAAGCGTATCGGAATAATATTGTCTGGATACCACATTTTGATAAGATTAAATTACCGAAGAATCAAAATATCAGTCATCATTTAAAATTAGGTGGAATATACTTAATAACAGGTGGTGTTGGTAAAATTGGCTTATCTTTAGCAGAAACCCTTGGTAAAAAATTTAATGCAAAAATCATACTAATTTCTAAAACAGAATTTCCAAAGGAAGAAAATTGGCATAAAATTACTGAATGCAATGATACTTCAAATACCTTATTGAACAAAATAAAAGTTCTCAGAAGATTAAAAGATGAGGGAATTGATATACTTTTATTGCAGGCAAATGTTGCAAATTATATCGAAATGAAGAATGCATTTACGCAAGCTGAAGCCACTTTTGGGACTATCAATGGAATTATTCATGCAGCTGGAAATTTAAATGAAGACTCATTTAAAATTATCGAAAATCTAGATGAAACTGCTATTCAAAGTCATTTTGAAACAAAAGTAGAGGGTGTAAAAGTTCTCGAAAAAATATTAAGTTTAAAAACATTTGATTTTTGCTGCTTGTTTTCATCTATTTCTTCAATTTTGGCTGGTCTGGGGCATGCTGCTTATGCTGCAGCAAATATATATATAGATGAATTTGTTCTTATGAATAAATGTTATTATTTAAATACACCTTTGCTTTCAATAAACTGGGATGCTTGGTATTTCTCAGATAAAAATTTGTCCCATTTCGAAGAAAAATTAATTGAGTTAACCATTTCAAAGGAAGAAGGATGCCAAATTTTCTTAGATATTATGACGTCAGGACATTTAGGAAGAATCATCGTCTCAACCCATGATCTTGATGAGCGTATCCAGAAATGGGAAAGTCCTATAAATAAAGTAGATCAAATTAGTGAAAAAAATCTTGATGCTAACCACAGTCGACCCAATTTATTTAATCAATATGTAGCTCCTCGTAATGAAATAGAAATTAATATTATTCAAATATTAGAGTCCCTCCTAGGAATCAAAGGAATAGGAATAACAGACAATTTTTTTGAACTCGGAGGTCATTCTCTTTTGGCAACAAAATTGACTTCGCAAATAAGAGATAATTTTAAAATTGAATTTTCGTTACAAAATTTATTTGAAAATCCAACTACAATAAAAATTGCTGAAATTGTACTGCAAAAAAAACTGACTGAAATAGATGAAGAATTATTAAATAAATTAATCGAAGATTTATAAAATAAAACATTTAGAAGAAAGTGTTAAAATATCTATGAATATGAGTAAATTTGATTCTCTAAGTCCAGAGCAAAAAGCAGAATTGATTAAAAAGTTACAATTTATAAAAAATTTAGAAAACAATAAAAATCCTGTTTTATCAAATGAAATACCCAAAATAAATCGTTCAGAAAACAAGTTTCAACTTTCTTTTGCCCAAAAAAGATTGTGGTTTATTGGTAAAATGCAAGAAAATTCCGCATTATATAATATCCCTTTTTTCCTGCGTCTAAAGGGCAATTTAAACTTAGAAGCTCTAAACGCCAGTTTTAATGCGATTATAGAACGGCATGAAATCCTTAGGACAAACTTTAAAGAAGAAAATGGTATTCCTTATCAAGTTATAAGCCCTAAAAAAGTCATTCAACTTCATCCAGAAAACATATTTGAATCAAATTTAAAACAGATTTCAATCGATGAAATTCACAGACCCTTTAATCTTGAAAATGATATGCTTTTGCGCCTTCTATTATTAAAAATATCCGAAAATTATTATGTATTATTAATGACTATTCATCATATTATTTCAGATGGTTGGTCAACTGGAGTTATCTGCAATGAATTATCAAAAATATATAATGGGATTATAAAATCAGAAAAATATACATTGCCTGACTTGAGTATTCAATACGCAGATTTCTCCGTTTGGCAAAATGATATGCTGACTGGGCAAAAGCTAAATGAACTTTTAGCTTATTGGAAAAATCATTTGCATGATTTACCACCGGTCTTAGACTTACCAACTGAATTTGTTCGACCATCAATTCAAACATATAGAGGACAATCATTTTCATTTATTATTGAAAAGAATCTTGAACAGAGTTTAATAAAAATTGCTAATAACAATTCATCAACTCTCTTTATGGTGACGCTTACTGCTTTTTATATATTGCTCATGAATTATACAAAGCAAAGAGACATCACTGTAGGGACCACAATAGCAAATAGAAACCATAAAGATTTAGAAAATTTAATAGGATTTTTTGTAAATACGATCCCCTTAAGATTGAAGCTTGATAAGCACGATAGTTTTACTGATTTATTAAAAAAGACAAGAGCAATGACCTTAGGTGCGTATGAAAATCAAGATCTCCCATTTGAACTTCTAGTAAAAGAAGTTCAGCCTGAACGCAGTTTGAGCCATTCTCCCCTTTTCCAAGTTATGTTTGAGCTGCAAAATGATGCTATAGAAAATTTCTCTTTGAACAATTTAGAAATAAGTTTAATCGAACAAGATTTGAACCTTGCAAAATTTGACATCACATTAACTTTGCAAAGTCGTGAGAGCGATCTTTATGGTATTGTAGAATATAATACCGATCTATTTACAAAAAAATATATGGATCAATTTGTAAATAATTATGTTACTCTCCTAAAAAATATCCGTCTGAACTCAGATTTAAATATCGATAGTTATGAAATTCTAAGAGAAAATGAAAAAAGTGACTTGATAAATATATATAATATATCAGAAAAAGAATTTCCTCTTCAGAAATGTGTGCATGAATTATTTGACGAACAAGTAAATAAAACGCCTTATCGAATAGCTGCAAGTTGTGATGGATCCAATCTAACTTATCTAGCACTTCAAGAAAAATCAAATCAATTAGCGCATTACTTAAAAAGCATTGGCTCACAAATTGAAGATAGGATTGCGTTGTATCTTGATCGCGGATTTGATTATTTAATAAGTATGTTAGGTGTATTAAAAGCTGGCGCTGCATTTGTTCCTTTGGAGCCAGGAGCAAATGACAAAAGATCATATGAGATCGTTGAACAGTGTAAACCACATTTTATCATCACTACAAATACCCTTTTTGATAACGCGAATAAATTATTTAATTCAACTGAAAAAATAATTAATTTAAAAAATTTATTTGATAAAATTTATCCAAAAGAATCGCCCAAAAATTTATCTGTCTCAAATAATTTAGCATATTTAATTTTTACTTCAGGTTCTACTGGTAAACCAAAAGGTGCAATGCTTGAACATAAAGGAATGGTGAATCATTTATTTGGAAAAATTAGTGATTTAAAAATTGATCAAGATGATGTTATTGGACAGATTGCAGTACAAACCTTTGATGTTTCTATTTGGCAATTTATCTGCCCTCTTCTAGTCGGTGGAAGAACAGCAATTTTCACAGGAAATTCCGCTTGGGAACCAAACCTTTTAATAAATAAAATAAATGATGAAAAGGTAACAATTCTTGAATCTGTGCCTTCCCATACTAAGGTTATATTAGATGCATTGGAGAGCAACCATAAGTCTCAGCTTAAACCGCTGAGGATTTATATCACAAATGGAGAACCTCTTACTTTAGAGCAATGTCAAAGGTGGTTTAAATTAAATTCTGATATTATTTTCGTGAACGCATATGGGGCAACTGAATGCTCTGATGATTCGCATCATTTACACTTTATAAACCCTCCTAACACGCAAATGCCTTACATGCCAGTGAAATTACCTTTGCCCAATCAACAGACATTTATTTTAGATGAAAAGCTTGAACCCGTTCCATATGGCGTACGCGGCGAAATATACTTTGCAGGTTTTGGTGTCGGTCGAGGTTATTTAAACGATCCTCAAAAAACAGCTTCAAGCTTTCTACCAAACCCGTTTGCAAAAACTTTGGGAGAAAGGCTTTATAAAACAGGCGACATTGCTCGAAGGCATTTTGATGGCTCAATAGAGTTTCTAGGTCGTTCTGATTTTCAAGTTAAAATTCGTGGATTTAGAATTGAAGTTGGAGAGATTGAAGCTAAGTTAAGCGAACACCATAATATTGCGAGTTGTGTTGTTTTAGCAAACAAAAACAATTCTAATAATAATTATTATTTGAGTGCATATATTATTCCAAAAAAATTTCCTGCTCCCACTATATTCGATATCAAACAATTTTGTATAAATAATTTAGTGGAATATATGGTACCAGAAGCATATATCATAATGGATGATTTTCCTTTATCGAGCAATGGAAAAGTGGATCGGAAAAAATTACCTCCCCCCTCAGAACAAGACTTTATTCAAGAGCAAAAATATGTTCCTCCCCGGAATTCACTTGAAACTAAAATTTCTGAAGTTTGGACAAAAGTATTAGGCCGAGAAAAAATTGGTATATATGATAATTTCTTTAAAATAGGTGGACATTCTTTGCTTGCAGCAGAAGTTATTATTAAACTGCAAAAAGAATTAAATGTAAAAATTGAGCTAAAAAAATTATTTGAATTTCCAACTATAGAATCTTTAGGGCAGTCAATACTTAAGATCGATAAAGAGCTTGATATTCTAGAAACATCGTCAGTTAAATCGTATCCTTATATGAAATATTACGATCTTGCTCCATGTCAGATTCCTGAATGGTATTCTTATCAAATTGATAGAACGAGTCCCGTATATAATATTAGCTTTAATGATCTTTTTTTTAAAAATATAAATGTGGATATATTTATAAAATCATGGCAATGTATTTTAGATAGGCACTTAAATTTTAGAATTTATTTTGATTATATTGATGGCAAACCTGTTCAAAAATTACTAAACAAATTGGTCTTACAAAAAAATGAAATATTAATAGACAATACACAAATAGATGTTGAGAATTTGGACTCGATCGCAAATAATTTAGCTCGTAAATATAGCAATAAAGCTTTTGATTTTGAGAATGGACCTTTATTTGTATTAAAAATTGCAGAATACCCTGATAAAACTTTTCAACTTATATTTGTAATACACCATATAATATGGGATGAAACTAGCACCATAAATCTTTTTAATGAATTATCTTCTATTTATAATGCATATTTGAAAAATGATATTCCTGATTTACCTGAAATAAAATTAAATTATTTTGACTACACTCAATGGATCAATGAATCTATTCAATCTGGTAAATTCGTAAAACATAAAGAGTATTGGTTGAAAGAATTTAAAACCATACCACCCGCTCTCAATCTTCAGACAGATTTTTCGAGACCTTCCATGCAGACATATAATGGAAACTCTATATCAACATGGATACCGCGTAACAGTATCCGTAAAATAAATAACTTTATAGAAAATAATAATGTAACATTATTTATGTTTATGATGTCGATTATAGATTTATATTTTTTTAGAACTACGGGACAAAAGGATATTGTCATTGGCAGTCCTATCGCAGGAAGAGATCATGATGATTTCAAATTAATTCTTGGCCTTTTTGCAACGCCTCTCCCAATTCGCTGCCAAATTGATGAAGAAATGACATTTGAAAGTTTATTATTTCAAATAAAAGAAAAGTCACTTTTAGCTTTTGAACATCATTATTACCCATGCAATCTTGTGATAGAAGAATTGAATCATGTTAAAGATCTCTCCCGCCCTAAATTATTTTCAGTCATGTATGGTGTGCAAAATAATAAAACACAAGCCTATGAAGCGACACAATTTCATGGAGCAGAAAGGTTCTTAAAAAATCTATATGGAGCAGAAGCAAACGCAGCTCGCTTTGACTTAACGCTCGTTGTTGATCAGTGGGGAAGTGATATTGCTTTTAATTGCATTTATAATACAGATCTTTTTAAAAAATGCTCCATTGAAAGAATGCTTGAGGATATGGTTTATATTGTTGATGAGGTGATCAAAAATCCACGTTTGCTCCTCACAGAATATTCAATTTTTTCAGATGAAAAAAGAAAGTATTTAATTGATAGCATAAATAATACCAATATAAATTATGAAAAAAATAATATTGTTCAATTACTTGAGAAACAGTTAAAATGCTCGCCAGAGAGTATTGCAATTTCTGAAGAAAAAAATTCAATCACATATAAGGAGTTACATAATTCATCAAATAAAATAGCAAATTTCTTAATGCAAAGTGGAATACAGGCTGAAGACACAGTCGCTCTCACCATGAAGCCATCAATCCTGATGGTAGTGAGCCTTTTAGCAATTTTAAAGTTGTCTGCCCATTATGTCCCAATTTCAACTGAAAATCCTTTAGCACGTACCGAACGTATTTTAGAATATTCAAAAGCAAAATTTTTAATAATTGACTCTGGATTTTCGCATGAAGGTTTGTCCTTTAGCGGTTTAATTTTAAATATGTGTGAATCAAAAAATAAGATCAAAAATTTTAGTTCAGAATTTATTTATAGAGAATTTAAGCAAGATATATTAATATATATTATATATACTTCTGGCACAACAGGATTACCCAAAGGAATTCCAATTCAAAATGATGGCATTGTGAATTTAATTCAAGATACACAAAGACGATATAATTTGAATCAGCTTGATAAAATATTAATGCTAACACCCTATACTTTTGATGCTTCAATTTTAGATATTTTCTGGCCACTTTCTTTTGGCGGAGAATTGATCATACCTAGCTTGGAAAAAAATAAAGATCCATATGCAATTGCTAAATTAATAACAGAAAAGCAAATTAGCATTTTACAATGTGTACCGATTATGCTTGATGCCCTGATAGAGGCAAATATTAATTCTAACTATTTGCGACTCGTTATATCCGGAGGAGCACAATTATCCAAAATAATAAGAGATAAATTTTTTGCAAAATATCAATGCCAATTGATGAATCATTATGGACCTACTGAAATTACAGTTGATGCAACCAGTTTTGATTGTTCGCAATCATTTTATGGTGACGTCGTACCTATAGGTAAGCCAATTGGGAATGTTAAAATTTTTATTCTCGATCCTTATTTAAATCTTGTTCCTCAAGGTGTGGTTGGAGAAATTTATATTCATTCCCCAGGAATAATGAAAGGGTATTTAAATGAGCATAAAAACACACAGCAGGCAATTATAGATAAAGAAATTGATGGAAAAATTTTTCGATTATATAAATCGGGTGATTTAGGAAAAATTGCCGACGATGGGAATATTTATTATTTAGGAAGAATAGATAAACAAGTAAAAGTAAGAGGAAATAGAGTTGAACTAGAAGAAATTAACAATGCAATATTAAAAATTCCTTATATTAAAAACTCTGTTGTTAAAGTATATACTGATGAAATTATTTCAGCATACATTGAAATAAAAGATGAAATTAATAAAGTTAACATAAATAACTCAAATTATAGAATATATACCTTAGCACAACGTCCTGAATTGCTGAGGAAACTCAATATAATTCATGCTCAATCCTGGCCAAAGTATTTTGAAGGAAGTGCTATCCTCGTTGACCTATGGCCTAAAATTTATTCTGAATTTTCTGAGTATCAAATATTAATCGTGGATGAAAAAGATGAAATTGCTGCAATCGGTAACTCAATTCCCATTTATTGGGATGGGACATGCAAAAATTTGCCAAATGGCTGGGACGGTGCTCTAGAAAGTGCGTTTAAGGAAACTCAAACTGAACCGAATACATTGCTTATATTAGCAGGTATAGTTGCAGAACCCTATCAATCAAGAGGGTTGAGTAGTGAAATCTTAAAATTATTTAAAATAATTGCGCAAGCAAATGAATTGGAAAAAATATTAGTTGCAGTTCGACCAACAGGCAAAGCTCAATTTCCCGAAATAAAATTTACTGACTGGTGCTCTCTGCGTAGAGAAGATGGACAGCTTAAAGACAATTGGTTACGAATGCACGAGCGAATTGGTGGTAAAATATTAAAAATAGATCTGAATTCACAATTTATAAAAGCTAGAATTGATGAATGGGAAAGCTGGACTCAATTTCATATTATGAATTCAGGTCCTATTCATTTTCCAGAGACCTTACAAGAGGCAGTGGTTGATTTTTCAGATAACTCTGTAACTTATTATGATCCTGCAGTTTGGGTTGAACATTTTTTTACAAATAATGAAAATGCTCTCTGGCCAAAAATTAATGGAAATCAAATTAAACATTTATTAAATCAAACTTTACCTTCATATATGGTTCCAGATCATTACATTTTTATTGCAGAAATGCCTTTATTTGAGAATGGTAAAATCAATGAAAGTGCATTGGTTAATAATATAACTGCTAAGAGTTTCCATTTAGACCCAGCTAAAACGAAAATGCAAAAAGAAATATTGGAAATTTGGAAAAATGTTTTGAAGATTGATTCAATCGGTGTAAGTGATGATTTTTTTAATTTGGGTGGGCAGTCTTTAAAAGTAATTCAAATGCTATCCTTATTAGCAAATAAATATCAAATAAAAATTCCACTCTGTAATTTCTATAAAACTCCTACAATTCTTGGTCTTGAAAAAATGATGAGCGAAAAATTATTAGGGAAAGAATTAATTTGCGAATATAATTTAAAAAAATGAGGAATAACTTCATGTCAGTTGCACAAGCACTCCAAATAGATTGCTTAAATGTGGGAAGTGAAAATAATTTTAAGAATTTTCATCTTTATAATCATGGAAAAATTTATAAATCCTATTCAGATTCAATTCTTTTACCTAATATTATTCAAATAGAAAAAAACTTATTTATGGCTTCATTTCAACTCATGAAACTTATGCCAGCAAAATATGTGATAGAAAAAGCACTTGCAGAAAAAAGAATCAATCCTAAATATCCGATCATTGAAACTTCAAGTGGAACATATGCTCTGGGATTAGGAATAATCTGCGCAGAAATGGGGCTGCCATTTCACATCATAAGCGATCAAGCAATAGATGATGATTTAAAAAGAAGACTAGAAGATTTGGGTGGTTATGTCCAAATTCTCTCTCAAACCTTGAGTTCAGAAAATCCTCAAATATTTCGTTTAAATACTCTTAAAGAGTATCTCACAAACAATCCTCAAAGTTTTTGGCCTCAGCAATATAACAATCCAGAAAATCAGATAGCTTATACTATTTTTGCTGAATACTTAATTGAGCAATTGGGGAATAACTTAACATTGGTTGGTTCAGTTGGATCGGGAGGATCGACTTGTGGGACAATTAAATGCTTAAGAGAAAATAATCCATTCAATCGATTAGTGGGTGTTGATACATTTGGCAGCGTATTATTTGGATTAATTAATGAAAAAAGAATATTACGTGGATTGGGAAATTCACTGATGCCACAAAATTTAGAGCACTGTCTTTTTGATGAAGTACATTGGGTATCTGCATGTGATGCCTATTTGCAAACGCGTAAATTGCATTCACTCTACTCAAGCTTTCACGGACCAACTAGTGGTGCTGCTTATCATGTTGCAAAGTGGATTAGTCATCAAAATAAGGATGAAAAAGTTGTTTTTATCGCCCCCGACACAGGACATAGATATTTATCTTCAGTGTATAACAATCAATATCTCAAAGAAATGTCATTTTTCAATAAAGAAATTTCATCTTCACCTTTGAAAGTTATGGATCCTTCTGAAGTCAATAATAAATGGACTTACTTAAATTGGAATAGAAGAACATATAAAGAAATTATGGAAGTTAAAAATGGAAATTGAAAAAATTGTTTTTATTGAAAGTAATACGACAGGCACAGGTGAGTTATTTATTCAAAAAGCTCTTGAAAAAAATTATCAAGTCTTATTTTTAGCAGCAGATCCTTATAAGTATTCTTTCTTAAATAAATATCTTATATCACCAATTATATTGGACACATCTAATAAAGATTATATTTTAAAAGCACTCGAAAATGAAAAAAATATTGTTGGTGTATTTTCAAGTTCTGAGTATTTCATAGAAATAGCTGCAAGAATAGCAGACACGTTTTCATTGCCATGTAATTCTGCACAGGCAATTCACAATTGTCGGAATAAAGATATTCTCGCAGGAATTCTTACTAAATTTGATATTCCAATTCCGTTTACATTTCTTATTAAAAATCAAAATGATCTTATATCCATCCAGGAGAAGATAAATTTCCCAGTAATAGTTAAACCTGCCGCTGGAAGTGGGAGTATTGGAGTTAAACTTTGCAAGAATGTAAATGAATTATTGAAACATTCGAATCAACTTTTAAATCTTAGAGAAAATGAACGGGGTAACGCGATTGAAACAAAAATACTCGTTCAACAATATATTGAAGGTCAAGAGTATTCTGTTGAAGTCTTAAAGACAGATAAAAATTTTGAAATATTAGGCATTACACAAAAATATTTAGGAGAAGAACCATTTTTTGTGGAGACGGGTCATGATTTTCCAGCAGAATTAAAAGAAGATATAGCCCTAAAAATTAAAGAGATTGTTTTACGGTCATTGAATGCAGTAAACTTTAATTTTGGTGCTGCACATATTGAATTGCGTGTGCACAATAATACTCCTTATATTATTGAAATAAACCCTAGACTCGCAGGTGGAATGATTCCAGAACTCATTAAAAAATCCAATGGTATTGATCTAATAGACATACTCTTAGATTTATATTGCGGAAAGAAATTTGATCTTAGTTTTAAATCAAAGAGATATTCATCTATACGTTTCTTAATTCCAGATAAAGCAGGCGTCATTGCAAAAATTGATGGTTTTTCCACGTTGGAAAATTTAGATAACTATTATTTAGCAAAAAAAATTGGTGATATATGCTCTCAGTTTGGCGATTTTAGAGATCGTATTGGCTATTTAATTTCTTCAGGAGATACTATTTATGAATCTAGATTAAAGGTAAATAATAATCTGGAAAAAATTAAAATTCATATTGAGGACATGGATGAAAAAATTGCTATAAGTCAAAGCACAGGGCGCATTGGAAAAACAATTCATTCAGATGCACAAGCAATAGTTCTAAAAAAGAAAAATAAATATAATTTTTTAAAGGAACTAGAAAATATTGCAACTATTGATGAAGCACATATTTTAATGCTTTTTGAAAAGAAAATCATTTCAAAGAAAATAACAGATAAAATTTTGCGACAAATAAAATTATTTAGACAGAGCAAGTTTTCAGAATTTATGAATAAAGATGCATTGCGAGGGTCATACCTTCTATATGAGAATATAATGATCGAAAAACTTGGTATGAAAATAGGCGGAGTGATCCATACAGGACGCTCCCGAAATGATATGAATGCAACTCTTTTTAAATTAAATGCACGAGAATATTTTGAAAGTTTATACAGCGCATGTTGGAGATTGCGTAACTGCATTTTACTACAGTCTCATTCTTATGATTTTTTAAAGATGCCAATATACAGTCAATTTCAACCTGCTTTTGAAGGCTCTTATGCATTTTATCTCTTAGCAATAGAAGAATCTTTAACAAAAGAACAGAACAAATTGAAAGCATGTTTTGATAATCTTATGGAATGCCCATTAGGTGCGGGTGCGGGTTGTGGTACAAGTTTTCCAATAGATACAAGTATAACTGCCAAATATTTAGGTTTCAAAACTTCATTTGTCAATTCCCTAGATGCTGTTGCAAATCGTGATTTAGCTCTCAGCCTCTTGTCCGTCTTGAGTATAATGGGGACGATTTTAAGCCGTATTGCTCAAGATTTTCAACTCTGGACAACTCAAGAATTTTGTTTTTTTGATCTTCCAGATGAGCTTTGTGGGGGATCTTCAATGATGCCACAAAAAAAGAATCCATTTTTACTGGAAAAAATTAAAGGTAAATCTATCATTCCGAGCGGAATATTAATGTCAAGTTTAGCAATTACTCACAAAACTCCTTTTTCGAATTCCGTCGAAGTAGGAACAGAATCTTTAGTCGATTTTGAAAGAGGATTTATAGAAATTATTGAGTCTATGCAGCTTCTCGAGCTTATTATAAAAAATGCAAAACCAAATGATGAAAACATGCTGCGGAGTAGCCAAAATGGACTCACAATTTCACTTGCAATAGCAGAAAAATTAGTAAAGTTAGGATTACCATTTCGTGAGTCCCATTTTAAAGTAGGTGAGACAATTCAAAAAGCACTCGATTCAAAGCAAAATCCTTTAGAAGCAATTTCGAAACTTCTTCCAGAAAACTGCCGAATTGATGACTTTGATTTCGGTGGAGGATCATCCCAGTTTTCTGTTAATAAACAAAGATTAAATGCTGTTCAGCGGCACAGAGAAGATGGATTTTGGCTACAAGAAAAAATTAATTTTTGGCAACAATCTTTAGAAATTAAGAATAAACAAATTGATAATATCTTAAAAGAGGACCTGGAATGACTACAAATTTTTTAACAAAAGATGAGCTACTTAAAAATAATCGTTCTTTATGGAATAGTTGGACAAAAATTAATGCTAAGTCAACTTTCTATGATCTTGAAGGATTTAAATCAAACAAAAATTCTCTTAAAAATATAGAAATAAAAGAAATGGGATCTGTACATGGCAAAACATTACTCCATTTGCAGTGTCATTTTGGTCTTGACACATTATCATGGGCTAATAAAGGCGCTAAAGTAACTGGAGTCGATTTTTCAGATGAGGGAATAAAACTTGCAAAAGAATTAAGTGACCAATTAAATATCCCAGCACACTTTATCTGTTCTGATATTTTTGAGCTTCCTATGTTATTAGAGCAAAAATTTGATATTGTTTATACTTCCTATGGAGTTCTTACATGGCTGCATAATTTAAATACTTGGGGAAAAACAATAGCACATTTTTTAAAGCCAGGAGGCACTTTTTACATAATAGAATTTCACCCATTTATAAATATGTTAAATAGTGAATGGACTGAGTTTTCTGAACCTTATTTTTATAAAGGTAATTCTATCTGTTCAGTTGAAAGTGGAAGTTATGCAGATACGAATGAGAAATTTATTCATTCGGCCTATGAATGGCCGCACTCCATGAGTGAAATTATTTGTTCGCTTAGACAAGCTGGTCTTTTAATTGAGTATTTAAATGAATTTCCCTATTCCAGTTTTAATTGCTTTCCAAATTTAGTTGAATATGGACCGGATCAATATGTATTAAAAGACAAACAAGATTCTTTGCCCTTGATGTTTTCAATCAAAGCCACATTTATTCCTGAGTTATTAAAAATTTAGAAAGATTTTTTAATATTTTCATTTTTTAACTTAGGAAAAGAAATGGCACTCATTAATTTTAAAATTAAAAGCATTGATCATAAAAATTATTTTTATATTTTTGAAAAACTCTACAAAATGGAACCTAAATTGTATTATTGGATAAACTCTTTTCCGCATAAAGAAGAACGGTACATATTGACTCAATTTAGACATCAAAATTTTCTAAAATATAACGGCCTTGAAATCGTTATTATTAATAAGGAGATAATGACCTATCATCGTCTTCCTGGAGCAAAACCAAATGGAAATGGGAATGTTAAATGCGGAACTCACTCCATTCAAATAAATAGTATGAATGATATTGAGGTAAGTTACTTTTGCATACAAAAAACAAACAATTTTGATATAACTTATAGACCTATTATTTTGACACATGAAAAGAAAAGCATTTTTACTCATCTGCCATGCCGTAAACTCAATTATCATCTTTTTATTCCTGAATTATCTGAGATTATCATGCATGGATTAGAGGTACATTATCAGAATATTTTATTAAATAATAATTTTAATTATATTGATAAACTTTCTAAGATAACTGACGAAATTTTAATTTCTGATTTAGATTTTCGAATCAAGGCTATAAGCAAAAGAATTCAAGCGATTTTGCCTCATTTCGCTTTTATAAAAAAGATAGAGAATAAAGGCGTTGACAATACTGTATAAGACTATAAAAAGCCATATAAAACTCTCAGTTCCACCATAATATTCAACATAAAAGTAAATAGGGAGAACTGCTATAAACCAAATTGTCAATAAATTAGTCAACATAACATAAGTAGTTTTTTTAAGTGATATCAATAAGCTCGCAATGATCCATTTGATTCCATCGCAGACAAAGAAAAGCCAAAACCAATTCAGAGCATTTTGTGCTGTATAATTAATATTATTGATATTTATTTCTGAGCTATGGATAAAAGATTTTATTATCAAATCTGCACAAAATATAAAAGGTATTAAGAGAATTAAAGCAATAAATATTTGCACTTTTATGCTCTCAAGAAATAATTTTTTAAATTTAAACCAGTTATTTTCACCAATATAATTAGATGCTAAGACAATAATAGCTTTTTGTAATCCTTCTGATATAAAAGTAAAAAGTATAAAAAGACTCTGACCGATAGCAAATGCTGTTAAATATTTTTGACCTGATGCAGATAGAATACGTATAATCAAAGCCCATCCACCTAATTCCACTATATAAGCGATCGCCATTGGAAGCCCTATATTTAAATTTTCCAAAAAAAGTTTAATATTAAAGCTGATTTTTGAAGAGCCGAAAGTATTTCTATTTTCTCGTTTAAGAAATAGACTAAATAAAATGACTCCTTGCAATATTTGCGCCATAATTGTCGAAAGAGCTGCACCCGTAGGACCCATTTTAAATTTTAAAATAAAAATATATGCTAAAATTAAGTTAAATATATTTCCAATCAAATTTGTGCATATAATTATTTTTGTCTTGCCACGACCTATAAAAAATGCAGAGAGTGCCATAACAAAAGGGAAGATTGGACCACAAAACATATACAACTTATAAAACATGGTTCCATTTTCTTTATATTGTTCAGGAATAAAAATATTTTGCCCGTATATTGCAAGAGGAATAAAAATAATAAATGTCATGCATGAAAACCATATCATCTGCCAGATGGGTTCTCCTATTTTTTTTAAATTATGACAACCATTTGCTCTTCCTACGAAGACCTCTGCACTAGCCGCAATAGATGTCATTGCAAAATGAAAAATATTGCATGAAATTCCAATTGTGATTGCAGCATTCATGGCATGGGTAGAATCATTCGCTAGGATGAGTCGATCAAAAAATAACATGAGGTTTGTAGATAAATTATTTAACATGAGGGGAAATGCTAAATATATAAGCTGTATCAGTCCATCCATTTTTATTAATTTCACTTTAATCACCTTTATCTTGTGTGGAAATGAAATCTAACCGAGTTAGAATTAAATAAAAAGGATTTTTTTGCTTAAAATTTAAAATTTAAGTTGAATTTTTAAAATAATAATAATATAATTCCGAAACAACTTAATCAACTGATTAAATAATATTTAAAATAGCTAATTTTGTTTATTTAATCAAAATTAAAAAGGAAATAAAATGCAAGATAAAAGCATTAAAAATTTATTCGATAATTATAAAGTCGTTATGAATCATGAGGAGCAGTATTCTCTTTGGGATTTTTCAAGAGATAACCCAAAAGGATGGGTTGACGCAGGATTTACTGGGACTCAGAATGAGTGTCTTGAATATATTAAAAATGTTTGGGTTGATATGAGACCTTTGAGCGTAAGAAAACATATTGAAAAAGTTGATAACAATGAAAAAAGCAATTAAATATATAGGCATATCAATTTTACTGTTAATATCTGCCCTGTCTATATTCATTTATTTTATCTATAGAGGTACCCAAAATACTCTTAAAGGAAATTTAAAAATAAATGGTTTATTAGACAAAGTCATCGTGCATCGAGACCAATATGGCGTTCCGCATATTGAAGCGGAAAATGATAGCGATGCTTTTTTTGCCCTTGGATATACACATGCTCAGGATCGCATGTGGCAGATGGAAATACAAAGACACTTGGCTCGAGGATCGCTCAGTGAAATGTTTGGTGAAGTCACAATTATGCAAGATAAAACTTTGCGAACTTTAGGTTTTTATCGTGCTGCCCAATTAGCTTATCTTTCTCTCCCAAAAGAAAGTCAGCATATCGTTGAGAGTTATACTAAAGGAGTTAACTTCTTTATTCAGACTGGAAATATGCCACTTCAATTTAAGCTTATAGGGTATAAGCCAAGCGTTTGGACAAATGTAGATAGCATATCATTTCAGAAAATGATGGCTTGGGATTTAAACGAAACATGGCGGGACAAAATTTTAAATCATATTATAGCTTCTTTATATGGACGAGAGAAAATGAGCATATTTTCTCCGGAATATCCTGACAGTGCTCCTCTTGTATTGCAAGATAGTGAAATAAATTTAACTAAAAAAATGACTCAAAATTATCTCGAGAAAGAAAATTATTTTGGCAAATTTAGGAAACAAGATATTTACCCAAATAAAGAATTTAATAAAGCTTCTCCCCCAGGCAAAGGATCAAATAATTGGGTTGTCTCAGGCAAGTTAACAAATACAAATAAACCTATTTTAGCAAATGACCCACATTTATCAATTGCTTCTCCATTACTATGGTACTTAGCAGATATAAAAACGAAAAACTTTCATAGTATTGGAGCCACTCTGCCTGGCTTACCTGGTGTCATTATTGGACACAATCAATTTATTGCTTGGGGAGTCACCAACGGATGTATTGATGCACAAGATCTTTATATAGAATCTGATGACAAGGACATAACTACTATTAATGAAGTTATAAAAGTAAAAAATAGTAACGATGTTATTTTTCCAATTGAAATAAGTCCACATGGCCCAATAATCAGTGATATCACTGAAGCCAGACGAGTTGGCAAGAAAGTTGCATTAAAATGGACTGGTTTTTTAGAAAAAGATACAACATTGCATTCATTTATTTTGCTTAATTATACAAAAAATTGGGATAGTTTTAAAAATGCTCTAAGCTATTTTGTAGTTCCTGCACAAAATTATGTCTATGCAGATAACAATGGGAATATAGGGTATTATTTAGCAGGGAAAATTCCAATTCGCGATCAGTGGTCTGGATTGTATCCAATTGAAAGTAAAAAAGAATTTGAATGGAAGAGTTTTATCCCCTTTGAAGAGATGCCGCATACGATGAATCCGTCTAAAGGCTTTGTCGTATCAGCGAATAATAAAGTTGTTTCAAACAACTATCCTTATTCACTCACTCCACATTGCAAGACAGCACCCTATCGAGCATCTCGAATCATTGACTTATTGCAACGTAAAGAAAAATTAACATTAATAGATATTCAGAAAATTCAGAATGATACAGTTAGTTATCTTTGGAATGATTTTAAAACAATTCTATTAAAAACAATTCCTGCAAGCAATAAAGAAAAAGATGTGCTTAAAATCCTAAAAGATTGGAATGGAAATATGAATATCAATAGCCAGGAAGCAACGCTTTTTGCATATTGGTTTCGAGAGTTAGCAGAAATGGTCCCAAAGGAACTCAAAGTATTTTCTCAATGGCCAGAGCCATTATTTATTAAAAATCAATTACTAAGTGATGGAAAATATTGTCGAATTAATAATGCAAGAAATTGTAAAGAATTTTTAAGCAATACTCTCACAAAAACTTTAAATGCCATTGTAAAAAATATTGGAGAAAAACCAAAAAATTGGAATTGGGGTTATACTCATAAAGCAGTCTTTAATGAATTAGGTTTTTCTGAAAATAAATATTTAAATTGGTTTTGGCATCGTAGTATTTCATCACCTGGTGACGGATTTACAGTTAATGTTGGCTCGTATGAATTTGATAATTTATCACAAATTGCTGGACCAGGCTATAGACAAATTGTTGATTTTAATAACTTAGAAGATAGTATTTATATCCAGGCTTTAGGACAATCAGGAAATATATTTAGTAAAAACTACGATAATCTCATGCCACTTTGGCGTGATGGAAAATATATCCCTATGAGTTCAGAAAAAAACCGTTGGGGAAAATATGAAACATTAATTTTAGAACCAATTTGAATAATTAAAAACTATCAAAACAGTATTTTATACAAAATTATAAAAAATTTTAATCATAAAAAAAAGAGCCCTTAAAAAAGGGCTCTTTTTAGAATCTTTTTGGACTTTTATTAGGTGCGTGCGTCATAGCCTCTACGATTGTATCCGCCTTCACGTTTTCCTTCTTCACGAGGACGAGCCTCATTGACAGTGAGTGGACGACCCATAAAAGGTTTCCCATTTAAACTCTGAACTGCATTGAGTGCATCACCATCCAGATCCATTTCTACGAAACCAAATCCTTTACTCCGACCTGTTTCACGATCGGTAACTACACGTGCACTTGCAACATTCCCAAACTGAGTAAAAGCCTGAGAAAGATCTGCATCGGTGCAACTAAAAGGAAGGTTTCCTACATATAACTTCTTAGCCATGAGACAAGCCTCCAAGGAGCGCCCTCAAAACGAGGAAAAACGCAATATCACTAAAACACCAACCGAAAACGCCCTTTCATAAATGTATGAGATAAAACACGAAATGAGCGTGCTGGTAATATAAATACTACAAATCAAAAGAAAAAAAGTCAAACCTTTCTGATGGATTCTAAGGCGAATTAGGTAATTCTTGCTCTTCTTCCTTGCTTCTCTCTAGATAACTCATCTGTGAAAGTTTAAATTTAATCAGTTTATAATTTGCATCATCATGATTTGCCAAGCTCAAATAAGTTTGCCAAGACTTTTGTGCAGCAAAAAAATGTTTTCGTGCTTCTTCAATAATTCCATTCGTATAATATAATTTAGAATTTGATGGATTTGATGCAATGGCAATTTGCATAATTTTATTTGCTTGATCAAGTTGATTCGACTGTAACAAACAGACTGCATAATTATGCGCGAGTGAAGAGTTGCTATTTTCTGATTCAAATGCTTGCTGTAACAATTGACAGCCTTTTAAAAAATTTTTTTCATCAAACTCTATAACCCCCAACCATGAAATCAATTCATTATTGCTAGGGAATAGAGTCCGCCCTCTATTTAAAGCTTGACGTGCTTGGATTAAATTTTTTTTCCCACGATATGCTCGTGCTAACGAAACATAAAGACCTGGATGAGTGGGCTCTGCAAAATCAATTCCTTTTAAAGCGACTAATTTTGCTAGCTCATACGCCCCTTGTTCAAGATAATAGTCACTGAGTACAATATATGGCTGAGCCCAAACTGCAGATGCTAAAATTAATTTTTCTAAAATTACCACTGCATCAGAATTATTACCATCGTGGAGATGCGACAGAGCAAGAATTAAATATGCTTCTCTATATGGGCTCAATGCTAAATCTTCAGAGAGTGTTTTCGATCTGTTTTTTTCCAAAATATTTAAAACATTATTTATTTTTTCTACAGATTTTTGCGAATCACCCCGCTTTAAATCTTGAAAAGCAAAAGCTATAACCTCAATAATAGTAGGGGTTTTAAAATAATTTTGAGAAAAGTCATCTATTTGAATTTTATTCTTTTGATTTTCAATTTCTTTTGAGTTCAAATATTTTGTTATATCTGGTGAAATAAATTTTTCCGCAAAAATCATTCTTTGTTCAGGTTGTGTCGAATCTGGATAAACCAATAGAGATTCTTGATATGGTAAATTAAGGATAGATGAACCAAATTGGAAGGATCCTGCATCCTCTGTTTTGCTTACACAGGATAATGTAAATATTAGAATGAATAATAAAATCATATAAAATTTAAACGACTTAATCATTTTTTCTCTTCATCCTTAACTAAAAAATTATTTGAATTTAAGTTCTCTGATATAGAATTATAGAGCGCTGAATCTGAAGTAAAGTCTTCTATATTTATCTCAGGAGGAATTGAAAAATCTCGTTTACCAAATTTTGAGAGCTCCATTGAAATTAATAGTTTTTGTCCTGAACTCAATTGATCGCTCATTAGAGCATGATAAAAATGCTGCCTAGCTGACAGATTAAATTGATTTGCCTTTAGTAAATAAGCATCTACTGCTTTTTTATTATAATATAATTGAGTATACAAATCAGCTGTTTGGGTTAACAATTTCGCATACAATATTTCAGTAATAATTGCCTCTTTTATAAGACTTTTTGATTTACTTATAACATTTAATCTACTTCCAATACTGTTCTTTATATTTTCAATATTTCTCAATCTATTTATAGAAAAATCATTCTTAAAAATAAGAACCTCATTATTAAAATTTTCTTCATCAAAACGATTAACTTCAACTAATAATGAAGTTAAAAGATAAGGATCAATTTCATCTTTATTTTTATCTTTTAAACCAGAATTTATTTCAATAAATCTCAAAATATCATTTTCATATTTCCATGAATTTTTATTTATAAATAAGTTTGCTTTTAATAAACCAATCGTAATTTTATTATTCATTTTTCTGCTCAATTTTTTTCTACTCATCGCAACATTTAAGACATTTTTAGATTGAGCGTATTGCAAATTCAAAAATAGTAATTCAGCTAAATCAATTTCAAATTGAGCAATTTTCAACTGATCTTTCTCAGACTTCATGATAACTGTATATAGTTTACTTGAAACTCTTGCTTGATCATCAATTTTATTAAGAAATGAAAATAGCTCTGCAGATCTTTCTAAACTCGACTTCATTAAAATATAATCATATTTTTTAGTATTTTTAACTGAATCAAATACTTTTTCATATGTTAATGCTGCCGCCTTAAATTGTAATAACATATCTTGAGCCTTAGCTTGCCAAAACATCAAAGCAGACAATTTGTTTGGATC